>JAWWDX010000243.1:0-4083 GCA_033719695.1 Putridiphycobacter sp. | reverse complement strand
GGTGCTAAATTGTGGGCCCTCCATGCATACATAGGTTCCACCCATAGTGACAGGGGCATTTACCTTCTGGGCGGAGGCGTAAAGAACTTTTGCGAGTTCCTCGCAGATCGGGTCGGCGAACAGGCAGTGGGCGACAAGTCCGGGACCTGTAAATGTTGATACACGATTCCTGGTGCGGTCAATGAACTGGTCGAGGATAACAATGTGAATTGGATCGCCCCTTCCGGTTTTGACTGGGAAATTACAGGTATTGAAATTTACGCAAACCCAGTTGTATACATTTTCAATAGGTGGGGTGATAGAATTGCGGTGATTGAAAACTATAACAATGCTACAAATGCATGGGATGGTATGAATTATGTGACCAATACGCCAGTGGTATACGGTACGTACTATTATATCATTGAAGATGGTGGCACAAGAGTTAAAGATGGATGGCTTCAAGTAGTCAAATAAAATGAAGAAACTAGTATACATATTATTTCTTTTTTCTACGCAAACGTTGTTTAGTCAGCAGGAAGCGCTCTATAGTCAGTATGCCTACAATCAGTACGCTATCAATAGTGCCTATGCAGGTTCCCGAAGTTCATTCAGTGGAGTGGCTTTACACCGAAGTCAATGGGTAGGAATTGAGGGGGCACCGAGTGTCCAATCATTCACAATTCATTCACCATTAAGTCTTTCATCTCTGGCATACGGTCTCAGTGTGTCAAGAGAGACTTTAGGACCACTCACCAATTCAGCTTTTAATTTCTCGCTTGGATACCATATAGCATTCAAAAAGGCGAAGTTAAGTTTCGCCCTAAGAGGTGGGGCTTATCATTCAGTTTTAAATAGAGATTTGTTGACATTCAAAGACGGTACAGATGCGTTTAACATAGGCGGACGAGAAAGTTCAATTGTGCCAAATTTCGATTTTGGCACCTATTATTATTCAAAGAAATTCTTTGCTGGACTAGCCATAAACCACCTGACAAATGAAAGTTTAAATTTTGATGCCTATCCCCAAAATAGTAATTTAGTTTTGTCAACACATATTTATTTTCATACTGGTTATGTATTTGATCTGAAAAGAAAAATTAAGTTCAAACCTACCATACTGGTCAAGCTTACCGAAGGTACAATGCCAAATATTGATTTGGCTGCTAATTTTATGTTTTATGAAAAGTTTTGGGTAGGAATTTCAGTGAGAAATCAGAGTAGTATTAATTTTTTGACTGATTGGAACATAACCGATTATTTTAGAATAGGGTATGCATTCGATTTTTCAATCAATGAACTGGCAACCTATAATGCAGGCTCGCATGAACTATTTTTGGGGTTCGATTTTAATTTAAAGAATTCAAAGAGCAAGATGCTTTCTCCTCGGTATTTATAATGTGTAGAATTACTATCATATTGACCTTTTTAATTGTTAGCTTTTGTTCGTTTTCACAAGGGTCAAAAAAGATTATTACCAATTATTCTGGGCATGTTAAAAAAATGTCGGGTGTGAATACAGCTTATCAAGATTTCTCTTTGGTTATTTCAGGTTCTGAAGCTTATTTTGCCTCTTCTCGAGAGCAATCAATTATCAATTACCGCGAAAATAACTGGCGTAAAAATGCAAAAGTAAATGTTTACAAAGCAGACGTAAGTCAGCTAGATGACTATTATGAAGTAAACCTAAACAATGTCGCTCCATTTCTGATACTCAGAGACGAATTTACACATGTGGGACCAATTTGCTTTTCGGTTACAGGCGATACCATGTTTTTTACTAAAGTTCCACGCAAGTTATACGACAAAGCTATACAAGTGAGAAAGCCTCAATTATATATGTTGACAAAACAAGAAAACGGGAAATGGTATAAAACACCTCAAATATTGCCGTTTAATAATCCCTTGTATGTTTTTGCACATCCAACGTATAATTCTAGTACTAAAACGCTATATTTTGTTTCAGATCAAGTTGGTGGTGAAGGAGGCAAAGATATTTACAGTGTGACACATAATGATGGGAAATGGGCAAAACCAATTAACTTGAAATCGGTTAATACAACAAGTGATGAACTTTTCCCTTTTATAGCTAACGACCAAACTTTATTCTTTTCTTCAAATAGAGCTGAAAGCACTGGTGGCTTAGATGTGTTTTTTACTGAAAATATCAGAGGTGGCGACGTGCAAGATTTAGCTTTTGTAAATTCGCCAGCAGATGATTTCGGCATTTTTCTAGTTGAAGGTAAAAATATTGGTTTTTTGAGTTCAAACAGAGATGGTAATGACGATTTATTTGCATTTACAGTAAATAAGGAAAAAAACATAAAGAATAGTTTATTCGGGAAATTTGCTTACCGTAAACTTCAAAAAGCAGTTGATCGCCCATTGAAAGTGGAATTATTAAATGAAAGAAGTGAACCAGTTCAAGAAACACTTATTAATGAAGACGGTGAATTTGAATTTTTTGACATTAGTCTTTCTCAAGCGTATACAATTAAAGCTAAATCTACAGACGAAATGGATCTGGTATTATACGACTCCGAGGGTAATCCCGATAAGCAGTTACTAGCCAATGAATCGGGCGAGTTCGTTTATGAAATGTTGGATATTAAAGACATTGGAGAGTTAAATTTAAAACAGACTGATGCAACGGGCAATACCTTTATTTCTGGTCGATTTTTATATGAAGACAATCCAGGCGAAGAACCGGGAAAGCTTAAAGTGAATTTAATTGCGCCCGACGGCACCATTGCTCACACGGTTACAACCGACGAAAAAGGCTTTTTTGATTTTACTAAATTATCAGCCGACAAGGATTACATTGTAAAGTTAGATAAAGAAAATTCAGATTTAACCTTATTGATTTTCAATGCAGATGGAAAAATAGTTGAAAAGTTAAAAGATGATGGAACAGGCTTGTATTTATTCCGTCAACTAAAAGTATTACAAATTAACAAAATTGGACAAAAGAACTATTTGAGAGAAGAAGCATTCTCATTCGATTCAGGAATTATCAACGGAGATTTTGATAGAAATGGGAAGAATGTTGATTTTGAAAAAAAGTTATTGGTGAGCGTCTATGATGAAAATGGCAGATTGATTGATACGGTAGAAGCAGATAAGAATGGTGTATTTGTCTATAACAAACTTACAGGCATTGAAAACTATTTGTTTCAACTAGATCAAATGGGGGAGGATTTCGATTTAGATGGTATTACTTTGAAAATTGTGTATGAAAATGGCGCACTCATCAAGGAAATTATTCCTCAAAAGGATGGTAGATTTCAATATCGTTCTTTAGAAATATTAAATATCCAAGCACTTCAAAATGTCAATAGTATTGAAGAAGGGGCATTTGATTTAATGGCCGGCAATGGCGAAGTGACAGGTAAAATAAAATATAACAGTGAAAGTATTTCTATTCCTGGTGGCGTTGAGGTCAGTATTTTCAATGAAAAAAATGAGCTGCAAGAAAAGCAACAAACCGATATCTTTGGTAATTTCAAATTCAGAGACCTTGCTGTTATAAAACAATACAATATTGAAATTTCTGAAAAGCCTGATACAATGAATCTGGATAAGTTTAGTATTGATTTAAAAACGGTAAACCCTGCTAAAGAACTAACGTTACTACCTAATGCGTCAGGAAGTTTCGCTTATCGAAAACTAGAAGTATTAGATAATTCCTCAAATCTCGCAGAGCTTGACGAACTTCATGAATCGTTGGATTTGATATTTAGTATCAAAGGAAACTACAATTACGATAATAAGGAAGGTGATTTTTCAGAAGAATTAAAAATATTAGCATTCGACGGAAATGGCACTTTGATAGGTGAAGTGAATTCAGATCGATTCGGGAAGTTTGTTTTTGAGAAGTTACCAGGTATCTCAACTGTACTTTTTAAGTTAGAAAGTGCTCCTGAAGGTTTTGATATAGATAAGTTTTCTTTATACATAGAAAGTGAAGAGGGCAAGCAATTGGCTAAATTGAGAAGCGGGGAGAAAGGCTTTTTTGTATATAAACCACTGGGTTTTGCGTCTGAAATTCCGTTGGAAATAAAAGAAAAACTGAATGACCAAATGGAACATGCTGTTTTTGGTACC
>JAWWDX010000242.1:0-4085 GCA_033719695.1 Putridiphycobacter sp. | reverse complement strand
TTCATATGCATGGCTGAAGTAATTAGTAAAACAGAAGGTTTGGTATTCAATTGAGCTAATACTTTTCGAGATTCAATCGCATTTTCATAGGTATTTTTAGAGATACATTCTGTGATGATGTCTTCTTCAGGTATTCCCAAAATTACGAGGTCTTTTTTTAATTGTATTGATTCTTGTAACCCCTTATCAATAAGATGTCCATTGGCACCTGAAATCAGTATTTTTTTTATTTTACCTAGTTTGTATAATTGAATTGCTTGCCATATCCTATCTCCTCCCCGCCGAATACTCAGTCGATCAAAATCATTATTATACTCGGTCATCCCTCCTAGTACTATTCCAACATCATGCTGCCCTACACTACCAATTTCCTGTCCATCAACCTCCCAAAGCCTTGCAAACTCTAAAAATATCACTGTATTTGAGAATAACAATATCATTACTACACTTATTTTTAATAGTTTGATTTTTAAATCAATTCTCTTTACAATTAAAATCGACAGCAATGTTATAAATACCCAAAAAAAGGGCTGAAGTAAAAAACTTAATAGTTTTGATAAAATAAAAAACATAGTGATTATGTATATTTGCCTAAAAATAAGTAAAACACAAATAAACAAATTTTATGGCAGACACAACATTTTCATTAACAGGAAGCAGTAAATACAGCAATATTGACTGGTGGATAGAAAAATTGGTTGAATGGGGTTCAAGCCTCCTTATGTTTTTAGCAATTCTTTTAATTGGACTATTTATTGCTAAAAAAGTCGCAAAAATAATGTCTAAAGTATTAGACAAGAAGGACTTTGACCCGTCCTTAAAAGGATTTCTTATTAGCCTTGTGTCTGTGTCATTAAAAGTATTGGTTGTCATTACAGCTTTAAGCCAGTTAGGTATTGAAATGACTAGTTTTGTGGCACTACTCGGTGCGGCTGGCCTTGCAATAGGTATGGCGTTTTCAGGAACCTTAGGTAATTTGGCTGGCGGTGTTATGATTCTAATTTTCCGTCCATATAAAGTAGGTGATTATGTTGAAGCCCAAGGGCAAACTGGCACTGTGAAAGAAATTGGCATCTTCAATACAATTCTGTTAACTCTTGACAACAAGACTGTAATTGTTCCAAATGGTGCTATGGCAAACGGAAATATGATTAATTATACCATGCAAGACGAAAGACGTGTAGATATTGTTGTTGGGATTAGCTATGGCGATAGTTATGATGATGCTAAAAAGGCTATAGAAAAAATTATTTTAGAAGATGAAAAAATCCTAAAAACACCTGCATACTTTATAGGATTAGTAAAGTTAGCTGATAGTTCCGTAAATATCACTGTAAGGGCATGGTGCAAAACAGAACACTATTGGGATGTCTATTTTAAATTAAACGAACGTGTATACAAAGAGCTTGGTAATGCTGGCGTCAGCTTCCCTTTCCCACAAATGGATGTGCATTTAAAACAGTCCTGATTGAAACCTTTTATTATATTTACAGTATTATTAAACTAAATTAAAATTTAAACCTATGTTAAAAGAATTTAAAGCCTTCATTATGACAGGCAATGTCGTTGAGTTTGCTGTAGCCGTAATCTTAGCCGGAGCAGTAAGCCTAGTAGTTAAAGGATTTGTTGATGATATTATGATGCCAATTATTGGTCAAGTGTCAGGTGGCGTGGACTTTGCTAACCTTAAAGTAATTTTAACACCTGAAGCAGGTGTTGCAGGAGAAGAGGGTTATGTTGCTGAAAATGCAATTAGATATGGTAAGTGGATCAATGCCATTATTAATTTAATCATTGTTGGATTTGTATTATTTATGATGACTAAAGCATACAACAAAACTAAAAAGAAAGAAGTTGAGGAAGCACCAGCACCAGCTGGGCCGAGTCAAGAAGAGTTGCTAACAGAAATTAGAGATCTCCTAAAAAAATAATCTATCCCGCTAAACTACAAAAAGGCTATCATTATTTGATAGCCTTTTTTTGTATCTGCTTTTTAATTATATTCGCTTTAATGAGTAGACTTTTAATCATAACGTTCATTTTATCTTCACTGCTGTCGTGTGAGCAACCTATATTCAAAATTAAAAATACTGAGGTAGTTGATTGGGAGCATATCAAAAAAGAAAAAGTTTTAACCATTTTGGCGGAAAATGGACCTGCCTCTTTTTTTATAGTAAAAGGCAAAAATATGGGGTATGAATACGAACTTCTCCATGAATTTGCAAAAGACAATGATATTAGACTTAAAATAAAAATGGTCCAAAACCTTGACTCAATTTTTACCCAGTTATATGATTTTGAAGGAGATGTTATCGCTT
This sequence comes from Putridiphycobacter sp., assembly GCA_033719695.1. Taxonomy (GTDB): domain Bacteria; phylum Bacteroidota; class Bacteroidia; order Flavobacteriales_D; family Crocinitomicaceae; genus Putridiphycobacter. The sequence continues at coordinate 1,767 of JAWWDX010000242.1, read as the reverse complement.
GCAATTTAACGGTAACTCCTGAACGCAAAAAACTTGTTCGTTTCACAACGCCGCACCTGATTTCACATCAAGTTTTAGTTCAACGAAATCCGGTGAAAAAAGCAAAAAATGATTCCACAGCAACAGATGTTTTGATTACTGAAATTGAACAACTCAAGGGTAAAACGGTTACCGTTTGGAACAATTCAACTCACCGACAGCAATTAGAAAAACTAAATGAGACTCTAAAACTAAACTTAACCATTGTCCCTCTTGAAGGAGACATTACTACTGAGGAGATTATTCGAATGGTTAGTGAAGGGCAATTAGATTACACAATTGCTGACGAAAATATTGCAAAAATTAATCAAATATATTGGAGTAATCTTAATATAGATTTAAAGTTGAGCAGTGACGAATCGATTGCGTTCGCTGTTAGATTAAGTTCACCAAAATTGCAAAAAAAACTAAATAGTTGGTTGAATGACCGTAAAAATCGATCGACCATAGGAGAAGTCAAACGAAAATATTTTGAACGAAGAAATTTAGCAAGAAAAGCTAATTCTGCATTCAGCAGCGCATCAGGTAATCAATTGTCGCCATACGACAACATCATAAAAGAAGAAGCAAAAAATATAGGTTGGGATTGGCGTCTTATTTCATCAGTCATATACCAAGAGTCTAAATTTGAAACTTATAAAACGTCCTGGGCTGGCGCTTTCGGTATTTTTCAATTTATGCCAGCGACAGCTGCTGCTTATGGTATAAATGAAAACTCAAGTGCCGAGGCGCAAATTAAAGCCGGAATAAGAAAACTAGACAAAAACTATAAGCAATGGTTATTGGTGTTAGATGATTCGTTAGAAGCCATACATTTTACATTGGCAACTTTTAACGCAGGCAGAGCCCATGTTGATGATGCAAGAGCACTTGCAGGATTTTTCGGTAAGGATAGTAGTAAATGGTTTGGCCATGTTGATTCTATGATTCTTGGATTGTCAAAACCAAAATACTATAAACATAAAGTTGTAAAGTATGGATACATGCGAGGTTTGCAAACATTTGAGTATATATATGAAGTGATGGAGCGGTATGAAGAATACAGGCATGCCTTTCCTGAATGAAAAGAATTTAAAATATGACCACATTCGACCGAAAATCACATTGGGAAAAGATATATAAAACTAAATCACTTCAAGAAGTAAGTTGGTACCAGCCTGTACCAAAAACCTCACTGAGCTTTTTTAGAGATTTAAAGGTATCTAAAAAGGCCAAAATCATTGATATTGGTGGTGGTGACAGTCTTTTAGTTGATCATTTACTTGCGGCGGAATTTGAAAACATTACCGTTCTTGATATTTCAGAAAAAGCCATTGAACGAGCAAAATATCGATTGGGAGATAAAGCAGACAAAGTGAATTGGCTGATTGGTGACATTGCCGAATTGGAGCTTACTGAACAATATGACGTTTGGCATGATCGCGCCGCTTTTCACTTTCTACGAGCAAAGCAAGAAATATTACATTACACAAATTTATGCTATCACAACACTGGGCAAAATGGATTTGTAATTATTGGAACGTTTTCAGATACTGGACCTGTTAAATGCAGTGGAATAGAAATTCAACAATACTCTAAAAAATCACTCATGGCGAATTTCGGTGATAAATTTGAAAAAGTGAAATGCATACAAGTTGATCACAACACACCGTTTGATACCACTCAAAATTTTATATTTTGTAGTTTTAAAAAACTGTCGGGTAGATAAGCGTAACAAGTGCACTAAAT
>JAWWDX010000241.1:0-4091 GCA_033719695.1 Putridiphycobacter sp. | reverse complement strand
GGAGCATTAAAAGACTCCGTACCAAGCTTAGGGCCTGAATCACCTATTGTTCAGTTTTTTATTGAGTTTAAAGATGTGTGGTATGGGCCACTAATGTTTGTGTTCTTGGGAGCATTAGTAACTGTAGTTATTCAATCTTCTTCAGCTGCTATGGCGCTAACAATGACCTTAGTAGCTGGCGGTGTAATTCCTTTTGAAGTTGCCTCAGCAATGATACTTGGTGAAAATATTGGTACGACAATTACTGCAGAACTTGCTTCTTTGATAGGTAATGTCCATGCTAAGCGATCTGCCAGAATTCACTCGCTTTTTAACATAATTGGTGTGGCATGGGCTCTTTTACTATTCCCTTACATTTTGAAGGTAATCTCAATGTTTATTGACGGAGATCCATATTCAGATGGTTCAGCAGCCAATACCGGTCTGGCTATTTTTCACACGGCCTTTAATGCATTAAATGTATTGTTGTTGATCGGATTTGTACCTAAATTAGTTCATTTAGCTGAGCGCACAGTCAAGTCAAAAGGTGCAGCCGACGAAGAGTTTCACCTTGACTATATTGGTACGGGTATGATGGGGACGCCAGACTTATCGATTTTAGAAGCTAAAAAAGAAGTCGCAAAATTTGGTGAAATAACAAGTAGAATGAGCGGATTTGCGCAAAAACTACTGACCGAACAAAATACAAAAGTTCGAACAAAGTTATACCGAAAAATGGCTAAGTACGAAGAGATAACTGATAGGGTAGAAATAGAAGTTGCAAACTATTTAGCTAAAGTTTCTAAAGGTGAAATGACCGACGATACGGCTCAAAAAGTGAGGGCTATGAATAGTATTGTTAATGATTTGGAAAGAATTGGTGATATATTCTACCAGATTTCTAAGAGCATTGAGCGCAAAGAAGAGTTGAAAGCATGGTTCTTGCCCGAGCAAAGAGAAAGCTTGTTGAAGTTGTTTAAATATGTTGATGATGCATTTGAAATTATGTGTGAGAACTTAGAAGCTGATTGGGATGGCGTGTCATTAACAAGGGCTATCGAAGCTGAAGATAAAATCAATTCTCAAAGAGATAAAATGAAACAAGAGCATCTTTCTAACTTGAATCAACAAGATTTTAATATGGAGAGCGGAATGATTTTTAGCAATTTATTCTCCTTGGCAGAAAAAGTAGGAGATCATATCATAAATGTTTCTGAAGCTGTTGTAGGTGAAATTTAACACATATTTAAAAATTTACGAAAACCAGCTCACATAAGAGCTGGTTTTTTTGTTCTTGGATTTTCTATGTGATTTTAGTTACAATCATAATTGTTCTTTATTTTTAATTTGTCCATCTTACTAAATGAATAACTATGAAAAATCTTGTAATTATTGGTGCTGGTACGGCTGGAATTATGGTAGCGGCACAATTAAAAAAGAAGTCAGATATTTTTAATATTACCATTGTAGATCCATCTGAGAATCATTATTACCAGCCTGCATGGACTTTAGTAGGTGCTAACGCTTTTGACTTTGAGAAAACTAAAAGAAAAACGAAAGACTTAATACCGAAGGGGGTAAAGTGGGTAAAGGAGTTTGCAAAAGGCTTTGATTGTTCTAATAATAAAATTACACTAGAGAATGGTGAAAGCCTTCCATATGATTATTTAGTAGTAGCGCCTGGGTTAGTAATGGATACCTCACTGATAGAAGGTTTGACTGAGGCATTGGGGACTGAATTTGTATGTAGTAATTATACTGACCCTAAACATACTTGGGAGGTACTACGAAATTTTAAAGGAGGAAACGCCGTTTTTACGCAACCGACTACGCCTATTAAATGTGGGGGAGCGCCACAAAAAATAGCATATTTGGCAGCCGATTACTTCAAGAAGTCTGGAATTGCAGATAAATCTAATGTTGTGTTTGCAACCCCAGGTGGTGTCATTTTTGGAGTACCAGTTATAAAGCATACACTCGATAATGTTATTGCTAAATATGGCATTCATTTTAAACCACATTATGCGCCAGTAAAAATCGACCACGTCAACAAAAATATAACTTTTAAAGAAGTGAGTCCTGGCGAGAACCAATGTATCGTTAATGAAAACAATGTATTGAATGAAAAGCTAAGTGGTGAAGCTATTATTGAGATGCCGTATGATATGTTGCATATTGCACCTCCACAAACTGCACCAAAATTTGTTCAGAAGTCTGATTTGATTAATGAGGCTGGTTGGTTAGACGTAGACCATCATACTTTGCAACATAAAAAATATAAGAATGTATTTGGCTTAGGAGATGTTGCCGCACTCCCTACGGCTAAAACTGGTGCTGCCATTAGAAAACAGGTGCCAATTGTGGTTGATAACTTAATTAAATTAGCCAAAGTAAATCAAATAGGTAGTAAATCATATAATGGATACTCATCTTGTCCTTTAGTCACAGGTTATGGTAAAATGGTGCTAGCTGAGTTCGATTATGATGGTAACTTTACACCAGATCCAAAACTGAAGCAGATGCTTATAAGGGATTCATCAAAGGAGCATAGACGTTTGTGGTTTTTAAAAAAATATATGTTACCCTATTTGTATTGGCATAAAATGATGAAAGGAAAAGAGGTGTAATTAGTAATTTTCAGTATTTTTATTTGAGAACGGTAGTGTATTCAACTGCCGTTCTTTTTTTTTAAAACTCAAAAATAATTTTCGAACAGTGAACTGAATTTAGTTTAAATTTGTCATCCCTTATGGCGGTAGAAAAAATGGAAGAAAGAATGGTGTTGGGCCGAGCAGACAAAGTAGATTTTTTAGAACTTGGCTTGAAAAATATTAAAGTGAAAATGGATACAGGTGCCTATACAAGCAGTATTCATTGCTCTAAAATTCACGAAAATATCGTAGATGGTATTCCTGTGATAGAATTCCAACTTTTAGATGAGTCTTTTCCTGAACCACATGATAAAGTGCATAGATTTTCGCACTTTCGAAAAAAAGACATTAAGAGTTCATGTGGAACTAAGCAATCGCGTTACATTATTCAAACCGAAGTGGTTGTTTTTGGTAAAATAATGCCTATTGAATTATCGCTGTCTGAACGCTGGGAAATGAAGTATCCTATTTTGATAGGTCGCAGTTTTTTGAATAAAAAATTTGTAGTCGACACATCAAAAATTAACGAGTCATACAAAGCTAAAAAGAAGTTTGTTGAAAAATAACTAACTATAGTCAGTTGTTTTTTTAAAAATAAAAGCATCAATCATCTTGAGAGTCTATTTATTTGTTTAATTTTGACCGAACGTTTAGTCAAAAAAAAACAATTAAGTGCCACGGACAGCAACTCAAAATAAAGAGATACGAACTGATAGAAGAGCAAAAATTTTAGATGCAGCCTTAAATGTATTTGCTGAAGAGGGCTATCATTCCGCGTCTATCAGTAAAGTCAGTAAGTATGCAGGTGTATCAAAAGGTCTGATGTATAATTACTTTGAGAGTAAGGAAGAATTACTACATGAATTACTGCACGAAGTGATGTTCAAAGAGATAAAAATTATGGAATTATTATCAAAAGATGATTTTTCTGACCAGTCTCTGGTAAACTTAATTCATCAGACTTTTGATATTTTGGCTGAAGATCCGAAACACTGGAAGCTTTATTTTGTAATGAGTTTGCAACCCGAAGTAAGAGCCGTGATGATGAATGACTATGCCGAAATAATCAACGAGTTTTCAGCAAAGTTTATCGCTTATTTTCAAGATAAATATGGCGAAAAATACGAGACCGAATGGCACTTTTTTAATACAATGATGGGGGGGATGAAGCTATCTTTTATAATGGATCCAGACAATTATCCTATCGACCGAATGAAAAAGAAATTAATTAATCAATTTATAACAACATGATAAAACTAATCTTTTTATTACCAATACTGTGGTTTTTGCCGTATCAAGAAAATGACTTGACAGCAGATGAAATTATGACTAAGTCAGAAAACAGATTAAAAGGTAATTCAGCTTATGCCGAAGCAACCATTACAACTATTCGTCCAAAATACACAAGGGAAATGACCATTAAAACATGGACAAAAGGTGATGATTATGCGGTTACATTGG
>JAWWDX010000240.1:0-4228 GCA_033719695.1 Putridiphycobacter sp. | reverse complement strand
CACCTGAAGATGAAACTAGCCCTTTTGCACATGAAGCATCTAAGGCACTTTATTATGCTTCAAAAGGAGGAATTGGATTTGGAGGATTTGATATTTTTATTTCTAAATGGGATTACAGTTCTGACTGGTATAAAAAGGGTTATAATGTTGGCGCACCAGTTAATTCAAGCCGCGACGATTCACATTTCATTATTGATGATATTTTAGAAGATGGTTTTTTAACCTCTGACAGAGATCAGTGTTTAAATTGCGGTGAAAACGCAACACGTATAGAGTTCTGCAATAAGTTGTACAGTATCAATAAGGATGTGTTAAGTTTTGCAATTGAAGGGTATGTATTTGATGAAGAAACAGGTTTGCCTCTTAAAGGAGCAACTGTTGAATTTAAAGATATTGCACAAGCTAATGAACCATTATGGATAGAAACAGATGAGCATGGCTATTACAAATTCATTTTAGAACCAGAAATGGATTATTTTGGCAAAGCCACTATGATAGACTATTTCGCAGATCAAGCCTTGATTTCAACTGCAGATGAGTTAGTTTCTAAGACCTTTCAACAGAATTTTTACCTCAAACCAATTCCAAAAGGAGAAGTTGCCATTGAGGGTATTGAATACGATTATGATAAGGCAACCCTCCGACCTGTTTCTATCGAAATTTTAGATAAGCTAGTTGAATTTTTGGAACTAAACGATAATTTGAGTGTTGAAATTAGATCGCATACCGACTACCGTGGCAGTGACTCCTATAATATGAAATTGTCGGATGCCAGAGCCAAAAGTGTTGTCGATTATTTAATTGCACAAGGCATAGCTTATGAACGATTGAAACCTAAAGGGTATGGTGAAACAACGCCAGCCGAAATTGAAAATGAGGAGGGAGAAATTGTGACCCTCAACAAAGCCTATATTGATGCTTTACCAACTGAATTAGAAAGAGAAGAGGCGCACCAAAGAAACAGAAGGACAGCTTTTAAAGTGTTGGGTCAATAATCAATTGTTGATAATTGAAATTTTGCCATTTGAATACTTCTGTAAACTAGTATTACCTTTATCTCCTAATAAACAGATTCAGATGACCATTTCAGAGCTACATCAACTTTTTATGGTGTCCAAAGGACTATGCACCGATACAAGAAAGCTACAGCCAAATCAATTGTTTTTCGCTATTAAAGGAGATCATTTTGATGGTAATAAATTTGCTGTGCAGGCCATAGAAAATGGGGCTTCGTATGCGGTAGTACAAGATAAAGATCTGGCCAAGAACCCAAAATGTATTCTGGTGGAAAATGTTTTATTGACATTACAGCAATTGGCTAGGTTTCACCGAGAGCAATTTTCAATACCTGTCATAGGAATCACTGGTACGAATGGTAAAACAACGTCAAAAGAATTGGTTAATGCTGTTTTAAGTGAGCAGTATAATGTGCTAGTAACACAAGGCAATTTAAATAATCATTTAGGAGTACCAATGACCTTATTAAGGTTAACAAAAAATCATCAAATAGCCGTCATTGAAATGGGAGCTAACAAGCCAGGCGATATTAAAGAACTAGCAGATATAGCATGTCCTACCCATGGTGTCATAACCAATATTGGGAAAGGGCACCTTGAAGGGTTCGGAGGTTTAGAAGGTGTTGTGCAAACCAAAACAGAGTTATACCAAAATGTCAGAGTATCAGGCGGGAAATTATTTGTAAACACGGCAGATGACCTATTAACAAAACAAATTGGAGATAGTGATTATGTAATTGGTTACGGTGAAGGATCTGATTATGTAACAGCTCATATGGTGAGTGCAGACCCCTTTATTGCTTTTCAATGGAAATCTGAAGCTTATGAGTCGCCCGTAATCCATTCACAACTAGTTGGTGGCTATAATTTGAATAATTTTTTGCTAGCCATTTGCATTGGCTTGACATTTGAAGTTTCTCATGAAGCAATTAACAGAGGGCTAGAAAATTATCTACCTTCAAATAACCGATCTCAGGTAACGAGAACTAAAAGAAATACGCTCATAGTAGATTGTTATAATGCGAATCCTACTAGTATGCAGTCGGCCATTACTAGTTTTGCAGCCATTGATGCTACTGATAAAATGATGATTTTAGGCGATATGCTAGAACTAGGTGACATTAAAGAAGCCGAACACCGCGCTGTCATAACTGAAATTGATCGGTTGAACATTGAAACTATTTTTGTGGGTGCTATTTTTAAGGCTATTGAGCCCATGCAAACACATTATGCAACGGTAGAAGAAATGGTAGGCAAAGAAAATTTGGCAAGCATCAAAGGAAAAACGATATTATTAAAAGGGTCAAGAGGGATTCGATTGGAAAAGTTGATAGAATTACTATAGCTGTATTTTTATTTTTACTTTTGACCAATGAGAGTTTTAATCCTTTTGATGGGACTTATTTTTCTGGGGTGCATCCGTTCTAATCAAGAGACGGCTAGTCATTACTATCCTACATTGCATGACGTTAAAATTACCCATGCCAAAGGTTTTCATGTTGAAAAAACAGATTCTTCTACCATGCTTAAGGTAAATTCACAGACCTCAAAATATACATTTTCGGATAGTCTGATTTTTTTGAAAAGAGCCCAAAGCAATCAGGGTAAAGTGTTAAGTCGTAAACCAGAACGCATTGCTTGTCAGTCAACAACTCATGCAACTTTTATACACGCTTTAGGATTGGCAGATAAAATTGTTGGCTTATCGGATATGGCTTATATGCCGAAAGATGAATTGTATGAGCAGCTTATAGGTCAGAAGGTTAAAGAGTTAAGTCAACATAATACAATTGGCATTGAAAATTTATTGAGCGTATCACCGGATATTTTCTTTATGTATCCATATGAATGGGATGCCGAAAAATATAGATCAGTAGGTGTTCAGACAGTTCTCGTGGCTGAGTACTTGGAAGAGTCAGTTATAGCTCGTTTGGAGTGGCTTAAATTATTTGGCATTTTATTAGAAGAGGAACGTAAAGCTGATAGTCTCTTTAATTGTATTAAAAATAGGTATGATGCGTTGGTGCAGCGTCAACCCATTCAAAAAACAGTATTTTTTAATTTGCCTTTTAACGACATTTGGGATATGCCATCAGGAAATTCACTAACGGTTAATTTAATTAAAGATGTAGGGCTTTCGTATTTATACAACAACGAATCTCAGTCGGTAGATAACTTGTCATTATCTAAAGAAGCAGTTTGGTATCATGCTCACGAAGCAGATTATTGGATAATTATTGCTGGTAGACCTCAAAACTATTCTTTGGCCGATTTAATTGAGGAAGAAGCTGTATATGAAACGTTTAAATCGGTGAAAAATCAGCAAGTTATTTTTTGTAATACCAGCTTTTCAAGTTATTTTACAACAGGGATTTTAGAGCCTGATGTGATGCTTAAAGATTTACTATTTTTAACACATCAAATAGATAACCATACGCCAAAGTATTTCACATTACTGAGATGACAAAATCCAAAAACGGCTTGTTACTGTTGCTATTGAGTGTTATTTTGCTCTCACTGTCGTTTTTTAGTGTCAAAATTGGGGAAGTGGCATTGTCTTCAATAGATATTCTTGATGCGCTTTTGGGTCGAGTTGCTGACAATCCTACGGTGGAATTTATTGTAAACAGTCGTTTAAATAGAACAGTTGTTGCAGTATTGGCTGGAGGGGCCTTGGCAGTATCAGGTTTAATTTTACAAGTTTTTTTTAGGAACCCATTGGCTGGACCGGGCGTATTAGGCATTAGTTCGGGAGCAGCTTTGGGTGTGGCCGTAGTCTTATTAGGAGGTGTAATAGTGAACAGTGTGTCGGGTTATACTTTAACTATTTTTGCAGGTGTTTCAGGTGCCTTACTCGTACTTTTTTTACTGCTAATGATGTCACGATATATTTACCAAATGGTTACCCTACTGGTTATTGGGTTAATGCTAAGTTATTTTTCTTCGGCTTTATTAAATATTTTATTTCAATGGGCCGACACAGAGGCGACAAGGGCTTTCGTTGTCTGGAGCCTCGGTTCTTTTGAAGGATTAACAACTAACGAAGTGGGTATTTTTACACTGGTAATTCTTTCCATGTTAGGGCTGAGTTTTGTATTAGTAAAACCCCTAAATGCACTTGCCTTAGGACCAGAGTATGCGACGTCGCTTGGTATAAACTTGCGTTCAGTTAGGTTTCGAATGATTCTAATTACAGGCGTACTGACTGCAAT
>JAWWDX010000239.1:0-4233 GCA_033719695.1 Putridiphycobacter sp. | reverse complement strand
ATGATGATGAAGGCGCAGATTAATCCGTACAACACAATAGAGCTAAATAATTTCGACTGTGCCGCTAAGGCTTCAGGGGCCAAACTTGTGAAATACCAAATCATACCGACAATAAGCAGGGTTAAAGTGCCTAGATAAGCTAGAATGACCTTGTTGAATAAATTAATTTTTTGGTAAATAGCTACCGTTATTAAACCGACCAGAGACGCAAAAAAAGTGGCTATCAGAATGGGCAAAAAAATGTCTGCCGGATTTTCGGCGCCGTAAAGGTTTCGGTAATTCATTACCACTACTGGAATTAAGGTCAAACCAGAAGTATTTAGCACCAGAAACATAATTTGGGCGTTGCTAGCAGTGTCTTTTGTAGGATTCACTTCCTGCATTTCGTTCATGGCTTTCAAACCCATAGGGGTGGCGGCATTATCCAGGCCTAACATATTGGCTGAAAAATTCATGAGCATAGAACCTCTTGCAGGATGATCAATTGGTAAGTCAGGAAATAATTTATTGAAAAAAGGACCTACCAGTTTGGATAGAATTTTGATGGCACCACCATCTTCCCCAATTTTCATAATCCCAAGCCACAAGCAAAGCACACCCGTTAAGCCAATGGCTATTTCAAATGAAGTGGAAGCCATATCAAACGTGCTGTTTACAATAGCAGAAAACACATCCATGTCGCCACCAATAGTTTTTATAATGGCCACAACCAAGGCAATTAAAAAGAAAGCAATCCAAATATAATTTAGTACCACAAAAAAAGTTTTAAACGAATATAGTAAGTATTTATGGTAGGCAAGGGTTCAGGTTAACAAGAGTATTAAAAGTGAATTGTGAACGGCTTCAGGATGGTTTGCCAAATACAATGAATTAATTAATATCTTAGTAAAGAAATTTAGCCACGCACATATGATGATAGCAAGACCAGAACATTTTGATCCAACCCATTATTTTATGCATTATATCAACACCGCTCCAGGGGATGATTTAATGAGTTCTTTGTCAGAAACAGAGCGCGCATTGGTGACCTATATAGATGGCTTAGCTACTAATAAAGGTAATTTCGCCTACGCAGAAGGTAAGTGGACTGTGAAACAAGTTTTACAACATATTATCGATACAGAACGCATTATGTCATATCGCGCATTGCGGTTCGCCAGAAAAGACCAGTCGGTTTTGCCAGGTTTTGATGAAAATGCCTATGCCGACAACGATTATGCAGCCACCTTGTCGCTTAACGATTTAAGAACAGAGTTTTTAGCCGTACGCAAAGCCACTGAGTTGTTATATGCCAATATGAATGCTGAGGTATTAGATTTTCAAGGTGTCGCGAGCCAAGTCAGTATCTCACCAAGAGCCCTTGGCTGGATGTTATCAGGGCATGCCATGCACCATTTGAATGTGTTAAATGAAAGATATGTCTGAATTTAAAGCCTATAACCAATAACCCATAACTCCAAACTAATAACTCCCAACCCATGTCAAACTTCAAAGACCCCAAAGATTCAAGAATCACCATTACCCAACTCATGTTGCCGTCGCACTCCAATTTCAGTGGTAAAATACACGGTGGATTTATTTTAAATCTAATGGACCAAATAGCCTTTGCTTGTGCTTCCAAACATTCAGGCTTCTATTGCGTCACAGCCTCGGTTAATAAAGTCGACTTTTTAAACCCTATTGAGGTAGGAGAGTTAGTCACTTTGAAAGCATCCATCAATTTCACAGGTCGCACCTCAATGGTGGTGGGTGTGAGAGTAGTTTCAGAAAATATCCAAACTGGTAAGCGAAAACACTGTAACTCTTCCTATTTCACTATGGTTGCGAAAGACAATGGCAAAAGTGTACCGGTTCCTGGAATTATATTAAATGACGTTACAGCGGTCCGACGATTTGCAAGGAGTATTCGCAGACAGGAAGAGACAGAAAGCCGTAACAATGCTTTTCGAGAGTCTGAATTTAAAATTGAAGATTATTTAGATGATTTTAAAGGTGAAAATGCCAAAATTGACATTTAAAGGTTTTTGATGCTTTTTAGCCAGAAATTAGTTTTTTTGGCTAAATGTGATCGTTTTTGATGGATTTTTACCTTTTTTTCTTGCATTTCTCATTAATTCTCTTAGTTTATTTATTAAACATTAACAAAAAAAAATATATGACAGACGGAGTTAAATCAAGTTGGGATGAAATGATAAATCGGGTAACTGGATGGCTGGACACCTTAATTGTAAATTTACCCAATGTTTTTATTGCTGCTATTATTTTTATTGTAGCCTACTGGCTTTCTAAAAATATGCAAGTGTGGACCAATAAGCTACTTAAAAAGCGAATAACACAGGCGTCGGTTAGAAATTTATTGGCAAATGTAATTTCTATAGCAGTAGTAGCCCTTGGACTAGTTTTAGCCTTGGGAGTACTAAATCTAGATACCGTATTGAAATCAATACTGGCTGGTGCTGGTGTATTAGGTTTAGCCGTTGGTTTGGCCTTGCAAGGCACTTTGTCTAATTCTTTTTCAGGTGTCTTTTTGGCAGTGAAAGATATTATTAATGTTGGTGATTGGGTGGAAACAAACGGCTATTCTGGTCAAGTTGTAGAGATTAATTTAAGAAGTACAAAAATTAAGGAGGCTGATAATAATATCATTGTCATTCCCAATAAAATGGTAGTTCACAATCCTTTTAAGAACTTTGGATTGACTCAGCGCATACGAACAATTGTGAAATGCGGTGTGAGCTACGATTCAGATTTAGAAGAGGTAAAAGCACTAGCAATTAAAAGTATTAAGGATAATTATCCAACTGAAGAAGGTGAGAATATAGAATTTCATTATTTGGAGTTTGGAGACAGCTCAATTAATTTTCAAATTCGTTTTTGGGTTGATGCAACTGCTAAATTAACGGCTTTAGAAGCTAAAAGTGAGGCAATAATGGTTATTAAAAAATCGTTTGATAAGGCGGGGATTGATATACCTTATCCAATTAGAACTTTAATTCATAAAAATTCACCACTGCAATCAAAGTAATTATTCCTGCTGAACCAACTTATTGCTTATTTTTACAAAAAAAAATCATGGGTAAAATCTCAATAGCCATTCACGGTGGGGCAGGCACATTAGTAAAAGGAATGATGACCCCCGATAAAGAAGCGGCTTATAAAGCAGCTTTGGAGTTGGCATTGGGAAAAGGATATACTATTCTCGAAGCAGGTGGAAGTGCCATAGATGCTGTTGAAGCTTCTGTAAAGAGTTTAGAAGATTCGCATTTGTTCAACGCAGGTAAAGGCAGTGTGTTTACAGCTTCAGGAACGCATGAGATGGATGCCTGCATCATGGATGGTAAAACCCGCAAAGCCGGAGCAGTTTCTTTGATTACTGGTATTAAAAACCCAGTGTCTTTGGCTCGAGATGTGATGGATAAAAGTGAACATGTTTTCTTAGCAGGAGAAGGTGCAATGGTTTTTGCTCAATCAAATGGTTATCGACTGGAAAAACCTGATTATTTCTATGATGAGTTGAGGTATAACCAATGGCAGGAAATTAAGGGGTCGGAAAGCTTTCAGCTAGACCATTCCGTAAAAAAGGATTCAAAATTTGGAACCGTTGGCGCTGTGGCTTGTGATGTGAACGGCAATATCGCAGCAGCAACATCTACCGGTGGCATGACAAATAAGAAGTTTGGTCGGGTTGGCGATAGTCCTATGATTGGGGCCGGAAATTATGCAAATAATAGTACGTGTGCGGTCTCATGCACAGGCAGTGGTGAATTTTTCATCAGAGGAGTGGTAGCTTACGACGTATCAGCATTAATGGCATACAAAAGCTTGTCGTTAGCAGAGGCAGCCAACGAAGTCATTCATCACCATGTGATGGAAATAGGTGGAGATGGCGGTTTAATAGCCATTGATAGTAGTGGCAATATTGCCATGCCTTTTAATACAGAAGGTATGTACCGTGCAGCAAAAGATTCAGAAGGTTTACACCAAATTTTAATATACAAAGAATCCTAAAGATTAGACAAAAGGCGAGCTAATTGGTAAGGCTTCAACCATTCTTGTCGTTAAATTGTACTGGTCGCCATTTGACAGGACATGTGTAATCATATGCGTAACTGTCATAGGAGTACCTTGTTTTAGAATTGGTTCATTATTATGGTGCAAATGATGGCCATCAAAAACGATCACCATGCCCGAACCAATTACTGTAAAATTATTGTCTTTTATAATGATACCAGT
>JAWWDX010000238.1:0-4239 GCA_033719695.1 Putridiphycobacter sp. | reverse complement strand
TACTATTCATACCCGTCAGTTCATTGGTCAGTAAAAAAGTAGATGTTAATCCGTAACAAATCAAGTCTTCACTTCCTCCTCCAGGCCCTACTGGCTCGCCACTTACACAGTATTGATCGTTTCCGTGTAATTGCAGCACAAACCCAGATGGGGCATTATTGATACCAAAAGATATTGGACCCGACAAAGGATTTAGACCTGGGATATAATTTGTGCTTTGCGCATTTACAAGTATAGAAATGGCTAAACCCCCTAGAAACAGTGTAATTTTCTTCATAATAGATTCATTTAATGGTTGATAATGATGACAATATCAAAAAAAAAAAAAAAACATAGCCAAATTCTTAAGTATTTATTTTTCAACTAAATATAAGAAAACCATCTCAAAGACCTGAAAACACTACTGTTTTTATTAAAATTTATTTTTCAATTAGTTATAGTTGTTTATACAAAAACAAGTTTATTTTGTTATTTTTTTGTTAAAAAAATGGGGAAAAATATACATAGCTGTTTTATTGCAGATTAACTTAAAAAAGTTTAACAACAGAATCTATTAAACCTATTTAGTCACCCACCTCAGTCCTCCCTTGGTTACTGAGCAAAATCGAAGTACAAGGGAGGAAGTTGGTTATGGGTTATTAGTTAAGGGTTGCTTTAGTAAAAGCAGTAGTCAATATTATGAATATGGTATAAAGACCTTTTTTATGTGGCATGCTAAAGCAATTGTCTTTTAACTTAGTACTACTAGATACTTTCTACTTACTTCCAACTACAGATTAAGAATTAATAATTGCAATTAAAAATTATAAATTCGTTTGATGGACATTTTTCAAAGACACTAAAAATTTGTAACTAAAGACCAATAACCGGTGAGTTTTGCTCACCTAGCAACTTCTCCTGATATGGAAATCGTTTTAGAATATCCGTTAGAAAATTGAATGAGTACTCTTCGTGCAACAAGGCCACTGTCATCAATTGGATTGTATTTTACCTTAATAGTTGCTGACTGCTGTGGGGCCAAGGTTTTTTCGGAAATTGACGAAATGGTGCAATCACATTCATTTAGCAATTGAGACACTTGAATGGTATCATCTCCTTGATTCGTCAATTCGAAAAGAGCTTCGTGAAGATATTGACTATCAATGATTCCGAAATCATGGATTAATTTATTGAATTTCAAATCTAAAATTTGCTGACCTTGTAAACCAACAGATTGAATTTCAATTTTTCGCTCCAGTGAGGCTTTGCGGCTGTATACCGAGTTTTTTTGATCATTCACATTATCACTCACAAATGAATCGGCTGTGTATTCCCCAAATGGAATGGACTCTAGCTTTAACTTACCACTTTGCAAGTAAGGAACTAATGCACCTGACTCATATTCACTTAAATAATTGTAAAAACTTGCAATTCTGCGCTTGGTCAAATTCACATTGTAGTCAGACTTTGCTAATGGGCTTGCAAAACCTTTTACAGTAATTACCAAGTCTTGCCCTTTTTCTAATTCTTTTTTTAACAATGTGGTAAAAACAGCTAAATCATTCACTCCCTTGTCTACATATTCAATAAAAAAGTCCTCAATATCTTCTTTTGCCTCTTCTGCTTCGTCGCCAATTAATCCTTTACTATATTCTTTCTTATATTTACCCTGCATATTCGCATAGCTAATATAGGTACTTAAATAATTAAGTTTGGTGGTGGTGTCAGTTGTTTTAGGATTCGGTTCGTCGTTATGAAAATATAGAGTTGGCAAGCGATTATTTATAGTTG
Source organism: Putridiphycobacter sp. (assembly GCA_033719695.1). Classification (GTDB taxonomy): domain Bacteria; phylum Bacteroidota; class Bacteroidia; order Flavobacteriales_D; family Crocinitomicaceae; genus Putridiphycobacter. The sequence goes on along the minus strand of JAWWDX010000238.1, from coordinate 2,469 downwards.
TCAAGTCAGGAAATTTGGCAATAATTTCATGGGATTGATTTCTATTCTTAACCATAAAAATGTCATTACAACAATTAGGGTTTTTAGTAAAAGCAACCCCATCTCTATTAGATGAAAAATAGAAATCTCCCGTTAAGGTGTCTTCAAAATAATATGTGTCGTTTTGTGAAGAATTAATAGGTAAACCAAGATTAACAGGCGTATTAAACCGCCAATTATTGTCTATCAGCTGGGCATAAAAAATATCTTGTCCACCAAACCCTTCGTGCCAAGTTGAGCTGAAATACAATCTTCGGTTTTGAGGATTGAAAAACGGCGTAATGTCATGGTCGACTGTATTAATTTTTGGCCCTAAGTTAAAAGGCTTGGCATACTGATTACCATCTGTAATCTTTGATACCCAAATATCTAATCCGCCTAGAGTTCCATATCTATCTGACACGAAAAAAAGATATTCTTTCCCATTAATTAAGGCAATATGTGGCATGGTGGTAGTGCCAGCTACATCATTAATAATTTCACCTAAACTATCAATTTCTGTAACTTTACCATCTTTTAATTCACCAACAAAAATCTTACAACCATAATTGTCATCACATCTCGAAAAATAGAAACGTTTACCGTCAGCACTCACTGTACCGTTTGCATAATTGTCTTTTGTGTTTTCTAAACCTTGCAATACTTCCACATTCGATAAGCTTGTTTTAAACTTGTCGGCTTTATAAATATTCACCTTATAGTTTTTACTGACTACTTCTTCTGATTCTAGCACAGAATCGGCTTTTAAAGCCGTGAAATAAAAAGTATTATTGTACACAAAAGGAGCTAATTCAGTATCGGCCGTATTAACAGGGCTACCAATGGACTCCACTTTGGTTTGTTGGTCAGCCACTTGATTCTCGGCCCAAATACAAGCCTTGAAACTCTGAACTGATTTCAAGTATTCATAGGCTTCCCTGTCTGTTTTAAACACTTTTTTGGCCGACTTAAAACTGCGCTTTGCATGATTATAATCCCCTAAATACTGCTGCATGGTAGCCAGCCAAAAAATAGAATAAGGATAAATCCTTCCTTGCTCTTTTCCATAAACTATGTCATAATAATCTCTTGCTGCTTCATAATCTTTATATAACCTATAGGATTCTGCCAGTTTCCAATTTAACTCCACTGAATTAGAATCAATGGCCTTTGCTTTTTCATAAAACAAGATGGCTTCGTAGTAATCCTTTTGCTTGAACTGCTCGTCTGCCACGGTTATCAATTCTGAATAGGTTTGTCCAATAGCTAGGGACGCTATCATAAAAAAGAGAAACCCAAGAATGGTATTTTTAAGCATCATAAATAGTCAGGACAAAGGCGATATTGCTTTAATTCTGGTTTAAAGATATTTAAAATATACTGAAACGAAAACTCTAACCCACCACGAACATTGCTCGCAGGCGTTAACTCCGACATATTGATGTCGTAGCTCACACCAGCCACCCAATTATTATAGTACAGACCAGCTACAATATTCACCGCATCCTTCGTTCTGAACCACAATCCCGCATACGGTGCCACGTATTCGCTTTTGCTATCGCGTTGGGTGTACCTAATATTTGATCCTATTACCAATTCACGATATACCCCTTGAGTTTGAAACAAAAAACCAGGCATCAAGTGCCATTCTTTTTCCAATTGATAGACGGCACTGCCGTGAACGGTCAATCGTCTATCTCTAATAATTGCTGGTACGCCAAAAAAACCTTGCTTTTGCGGTAATAAATTAAAACTACCCACCCCTACTTCGTAACTCAATTCGTTGTTTAACAGCTGAGAAAAAAGTAAGCCAAACCCTAGATTAAGATTGGTGTATCGCTCATTTAAAAACACTTCATTACTTGGTAAATTAGCATCATATTTATAGCCGTTAAACTGCGCATCATACTGAAATGCATTAAAATCAATCGCTTTATGGTTAATACCTAATTGGAGACCAGCGGTAAGGACTTTTTTACCATCATCTCCTAAAGCCACTTTATAGGCATTGGTAATATTGAATTCATGGGTTCTGTAATCGCCATCACCAGCTACATCATTCATATAATTTACCCCATGATAAAGATTTTTGACAAGCTTCTGCTCATTGTTTTCAGCGCCAAATCCGAAGGTGTTAAATGAACGTGAGACAGAGCGCCACTGGCTTCGTTGATTAGCCGAAAACCGCCATTGCCCTTCAAAATTTCCCGTTAGCGCGGGGTTGAGATTTGTGGGCGCTTTGTCAAATTGTGAAAAATGAATATCCTGCCCATTAGTTAAAAATAAAGCTAGCCAACATAATATGGTGAGCAAACTTTGTTTCATTTAACGCAGCAAAGTAATATTGCCTTTAATTAAGTTTTCTTGTCCGTCTACGCAAACAGCTTTTAGGTGGTACACATATACATCCGGATCAAGAAAACTTAATTAAAGGCAATATTACTTTGCTGC
>JAWWDX010000237.1:0-4264 GCA_033719695.1 Putridiphycobacter sp. | reverse complement strand
GTTAAATTCAAATGTAAATGCCTGCTCAAAATTTGGATGTAAAATATAGTGGCCGTCAATATTGGTTATCTTCAAAATGTCGTTCTGTGGAATTGAACGCTTTAATTCACTGAAAAGATCAGTTAAATTAATGTTTATAATAATGATAAAGTCGTTAAGATCGCCGCCGCCTTTCAGTTTTTTGCCTATTCGTGCTGTAGGGATGTATGGCTTTGAGAGTTTGCCAAACTCTCTGTTTAAATCTATTTTGGAATAGTAAATTTCATTATAATTGAGGGCAATTAGTTCATTGTAATAATCTCTATCTGCTTTATTTTGAAGTAGGGAGGAAGGGGTTTTTATAATATCAGTCCCCTTCCGTTCAATTTTAATCAATTCTTGGCCTGGATTGGAAATGCTAATTAATCTGACTTGAAAATAATTAGGTTTTGTGCGGAGGAATGCTTCATACTCTTCAGCTAAGAACGATAGGTTGGCAGAATCTGGAATTTGTTCGAATTGACGAAGGATTGGACTACTAGCGAGTTGATTTAAATCTGTTTCTACATTGGTAAAAAAAGATTCAAATTTTAAATGTGTCATTTCAGCTGTATGAGTCAAGCGCTCTTCCGTATTAAGTAACACCTCTCTATAAGCATATGAAATTAGAAAAACAACTGAAAAACTAATCGCCACACATAGCAGCACAAAGTAAACTAAGGCGTTACGAGCAGCTAATGATAATTTGATGTTTTTTTCATTCTAAATGAGACAGAGTTGTTTGAATATAGTATAAACGATTCTAAAAACCATTGGCATCTGTTTTCCTAATAATACTACTTCTAATTGAAATGTCGTTTCCAATATATAACATACCATTGTCATCTGTACCTGTAATGGTATTGGCTAATAATGTACCAGCATTCCGCTCCCATATAACTGAGCCATCACTGATATTTATTTTTACCAGAGTACTTTCTATCTCCTCTTGAACTTGTTTTTCAACATTTAAGACCATATTTCCATCATCAAGTATTGCAACATCTTTAAAGTTGATGAAGCCATTGTTGTCATATATTTCAGACCAGATAGCTGTACCTGATGTATTTATTCGGATACAAAACAAGGCTCTGTCATAATAGAAAGACATGTCAGTAGTTGCGCCTGTTATGATTAGGTCGTCATTTGGTGTTTTTAGGATTTGAAAACCAGCAGCTTGACCAATCATTGGTAATGTTTTTGTCCACACGCTGTCTCCTTGGCTATTGAGTTTTGTCAGCATTGGTTGATTGTCAAATTGACCAATTGTTAAATATTGGTCATTAGCAATTGGCATGATATGATGTACTTGGCCTTTTGTTTTTATTTTTTGTTTCAAAATAATGTTACCGTTTGCATCAAATCTAACCAAGGTTCCTTCTGTATTATTCGTATTATAATCGCTAACTAGCGCAACAATGTCTTCTTGAATAGGCTCAATACATCTAAAATCCATATTTACCATATCACTATACTGAACCGTCCACTCTTCTTCAAGTTCACTGTTGAGTTTGCTATAATTCAAAACATATTTGTTAGTACCAATTTCAGATTCTGATTTGGTCAATAGTAAATAGTTTTCTAATCCAATTTCAGTAATAAGTAAGCCTTCAGAATTAGTCAATCGTTTTAACACTTTTTCTATTTCAGTTTCACCAAAACAATTGGTTTTTAACAGATATATATTTGTAAAACCAGCAATATTTATCGTATGACCGCAAAAAACATAATTTCCCTCTCGGGTAGTAAATGAATGTAAAATAGCTCCGTCTATGTCTCTCAAGTATTGATTACACCCTGCTCCATAATTTAAGATGTTGGCTACAGAATCTGTTTGTGCCAAAGTATTCTCATCTGTCACTTCATCCGGAAGGTTCTTCTTACACGACAGAAATATCGTTGTAAAAAACGCAATCCAAAAAAAATACTTAAAACAAACGACCATTTCTAACAAAGTTAAACGTCTTATAAAAGTACGGTTTTTTTTCAATAATTTTATTTTATTGTATTATTCAAACACAACTTATGGATTGATTAGAGATATGATTTTTAATTTTTTACGATAGTGTGTTTTCACTATCAATCATAGTTACAATTTTACCCATTTTTTTCTGAATGACTTTAAAGTGGTGTTGGTCCTCTTTGCTCACAAAAGTAATCGCTTTGCCCGGATTTTCTGCTCGACCAGTTCTTCCAATTCTATGCACAAAATCTTTAGGCGACCGAGGTAGTTCATAATTGATAACAACGGGGAGAAAAGCGATATCGATCCCTCTTGCCAATAAGTCAGTAGCAACCAAAACCGATAATTTTCCATCCTTAAAATCTGCCAAATTATTGAGTCGTTTTAACTGACCTTTTTTACTGTGAATGGCTTGTGCATTGATGCCATTTTTTCTAAGCTTGTCAGCTACATTATCTGCTTTGTAAACAGATGATGTGAAAACCAGCACTTGTGTCATGTTTTCGGTTTTCATCAAATGGCGTAATAAGGGGCCCTTTTTATGATCCTCCACGAAATAACCAACTTGATCAATTAAGTCAATATCTTCATTATTCTGCTCAATTTTAACAACAACAGGGGTGTCGAGCATCAAATGCTGCAGGTATTCTATATTTGGACTTAAGGTGGCAGAAAAAAGTAAGTTTTGCCTGGTATTAGGTAAAAGGTTTAACACTTTAGTCATTTCCTCTTTAAAACCAAGGTTTAGCATTTTATCTGCTTCATCAATTACCAGTGTTGAAATTTCATTTAAATGTACGGCGTTTGATTCAGCTAGTTCAATTAATCGGCCGGGTGTAGCCACTAGCACATTAACATTTTGCAAAGCTTGCATTTGGGGATTGATAGAAACCCCACCATAGACAGCCAGTGACTTGATGCGGTCTGGCATATCTTTTCCAAATTGAAAAAACACATTTTGTACTTGCACAGCTAATTCTCGAGTAGGCACCATTACCAACACATTGATGTGCCTATTTTTTGTTTTTGTATTGCCTTGTAAATTATGAATAATCGGTAGAACATAGCTAGCCGTTTTTCCGGAACCCGTTTTTGCAATACCCAAAACGTCTTTTCGATTTAAAATTTGAGGAATAATCTCTCGCTGAATGGGATAGGGCTTTTTGAAGCCTAATGCTGTGAGGGCATCTAAAAGATGTTCAGAAAGACCGAGTTTAGAAAATGGCATGAGAAATGTTTTAAGAAATGGTTATTAGTGTTGCTGCTATTTACCCTTGTAAATAGTCCCAGTCTTTGATGGCATTAAATTTTTTGTAGTCTTCTTTAGTTGAAGGGTGTTGCAGTATCGATTCTACAGATACTTCTGGAATAAGGTCGTCTGCTATACCATTCTTAACAAAAATAAGATTAAAGCCGAGGTCGTTTGCACCTACCAATCTATATCCTTTCTTTGTGGCTAATTTTGTCATAGCAATTGGTGATGCGCCGTGATAATCAGGATGTTTTCCTGGATAAAAATAATCTGGATCGTAAGGCACCACAATATTCTCCATGCCAAATTCACTATGTGTTTCAATGATTACTACTTGTGGTTCAATAACGTCAATCGCATCCCATACCCAATAATCATTTCCATCAATATCGATACTCAATAAACCTACTTCACCTGAGTACCCTCCTTTTTTTATCAAGTTGTTTACGTTTTCACGTTTAACTAAATCGCAAATAAATTGGGGTTTATAGGAGTAGGGGTGCGGGTATTTACTAAAAAAACGTTTACCTCTTTCTATACTCTTTGGATTGCCGTCAATAAATAAGCCATGCCAACCAAAGTTAAAGTATAAATTTGCTGAATTTGAATTAATGCCGTCGTCAGATCCAATTTCAACAAAAGTTTTTTTGGTCATACCTATAACTGAAAAAATAAATAGTAATTTGCCGTCTTCTTCGAATTGAGAGAAAACGCGGAACCCTGTATCGGATAACTTTGGAAGGTTTTTGTTTTTAGCTTGCGACTGATATTGTAAAAAAAGTTGTCTTTGGCCAATTTGCACACTTGCATTGAATCGTTGTCTAATTTTGGCAATTAAGAAATGTTTTTTTAAAAAGTTTTTGATCATAAACCACGCATGTAAATGGTAAATATAGCAATATTAAAAAGTATCAGTAAATATTGACTTCTCGCTCGAGGGATATGCCGTATTTTTCTTTCACATCTCTCATGATTTGATCTGATAAATCGTAGATGTCAGAGCCAATCGCGCCACCATAATTAACTAGTAC
>JAWWDX010000236.1:0-4280 GCA_033719695.1 Putridiphycobacter sp. | reverse complement strand
CAATGGCCATGCCCCAACTGCGACTACTGTTGACGATAGCTCCCCAAATTTTTCGTGCCTCCCACATACGATCGTACGCTTGGTTGTTTTTAAAACCCACGTAAAAGGCAACCGCGGTACCAATAACCGACAATGGTAGCCATGGAATTGACAAAGTAATAATATTGAAGGAATACAAACTGGCAATACTACCTACGAGCACTGATAGCCATACAATATGATGTCCCGACCATTTGATGAGACTTATTAGCGGCATGCGTTTAGTAACAATCATGCTCTAAATTAATTTAATTGTCGGAAAGCGGTAGGTGTTTGCCCTGTTTTTTTCTTAAAAACTTTACTAAAGTGTTGTGGATACTCAAAGCCTAAACTATAAGCTATTTCACTCAATGAAACCGAAGTGCCTAGTAACTTATTTTTTGCACGATTAATGATGAACCCTTGAATATAGTCTTGCGCTGTACTACCTGTTTCTTTCTTCACAAGATCGCCTAAATAATTGGGCGACATACTTAGTGATTCCGCACAATATGCTACTGATGGAAGCCCTAATTCCAAGTGTCTATTCGAGGTATAGTAAGCTTTTAAAACACCATCAAATTTTGTTATAAACTCTTGGTTTAAGTTGGTTCTGGTGTAAAACTGACGATCGTAGTACCGCGTGCAATATCCTAAAAGCAATTCTAAATTTGACACAATAAGAGACTGGCTATGTTTATCGATATTCTGACCTATTTCTATCTGAATTTTATGAACAATGTCATAAAGCGTTTCTTTTTCATTTTCTGAAATATGTAAGGCCTCATGCACTTCATAATTAAAAAAACTAAACTGATAGATTAGGTCTCCGAGCGGTGACTTCCTTATCAAATCAGGATGAAACATTAATAAATAGCCTTCAGCAGTATGTTGTTGCGCGTTTTCTTCAGGTGCCAAAATAACTTGGCCTGGTTTCATAAAGGCAAGGGTACCTTCTTCAAAATCGTACGTATTTCTACCATAGCCCATTTGACAGTCCACTCCCTGTTTCATCCAAATTTGATAAAGATCAACGCGCACCCTAGTTCCGGCAGGAAAAGCGCTTGTTTTTAACGCATTCTGGGGAACCACAGACACTAATGGATGCGTTGGTTTTTCCAACCCAAGTGCTGCATGTATCTGTGAAATGGTCGATAATGTCATTAAGTCTTTCATAGCGCCCTCACTGTTAGTTTTAGTTTTTCGGCTTTAAAATGCCTTCATCTACCAATAGTTGAAACGACTCCTCCATGGTAGTTTTCAAAGGTCTAAACTGAATTTCTAAGTCCTTTTTAATTTTTGAATTATCAGCATTAAATCTAACATTCACATTATTGCGAATCATTTTTCTAGAAAAGAGTTTATTCACCATAGGACCTACCGCTACAAGTAACCATTTTGGTAACGCTTTTGTTGCTATTGGTAATTTGCCTCCAAATTTATCTGCTAATGTCAACGACATCTCTAAGAAGTTGGTATTGTGAGCTGATGTAATATATCGACCATTAGCCGAAGGATTATAGCCAGCTTGATAATGAGCTTCAGCTACGTCTCTCACATCTACCACACCAACACCCATTTTTGGCACGCCCATTTTCATACTTCCGTCTCCCATTTGCTTCAAAATATTGTAACTCTCTGAAGTAACAGCTTGTGCATTTAAGGCAGGCCCCATTACGAAAGAAGGGTTAATGGTTACTAAATCCCATTGTTTTTGTGCTTTCGCCATTTGCCATGCCTTTTGCTCTGCTAATGTTTTTGAATAAGAATAAGGTTGATACTCAAGTGATGCAGTGGTATTCCAAACATCCTCGGTTAGGACACCATTTGGCGCGTTTTGGCAATCAATAGCGTCTGTATACATAGCTGCACAACTACTTGTTACCACTACTCTTTTCACGGTGGGTGTGGCACTTGCCGTGGCCAGCACATTTGCTGTACCTTTTTCGGCTGGCTCAATTAAATCTTTTTGTGGATTTTTAATGTTTGACGTAAACGGAGAAGCTGTATGATACACCAATTCACAGTCTTTCATAGCTTCGGCATAGGCATTTTCTGTTAGTAAATCTGCCTTAAAAAACTTGAGTTCACCCTTTGTTGTTTTTGCAAGTTCTTTTAAATGTGCCACCTTCCGGTCGTCGTTCGGATTTCTAACCGCGGCATGTACAGTTACACCGTCTTCTAATAACCGTTTCACTAACCAACTTGCTACATAACCATTAGCCCCTGTTACCATTACTGGTTTTGATTTATCAATTGTTGTCATAATTTTGTTTCGTTTAATGATACAAAGATGCGCGCATTATTCCAAGGAAATGTATACAGATTACGGTTAAACGAATACATTCTTCCTAAAACGCCTTACCATGGTATAATTTTATGTTTGGAAATGGCTAAAAAGGACCAATTATTTTAAAGGTTACCGCAATAATTGCCGTTATAATTATTCAATTTTAAAAACTGCGTATGGGAATTGTTCTTAGGTAATATGTCGCTTTGTCAAGTAACCCTGAACTGCTACCGTCATAAAAATAAACACCTCTAAAATAAGTATCACTGTAATTCGTAGAGGATGCCATGGCTTCGTATGAGTTTACACTATACTTGTATGGATTCTTAGATTTAACATAAACCTCGGTGTAAATTAGTTTCAATTCCTCGAGGGAAGGCATATAATAATCGTCAAAACCATTTTGTTGGTAGTTAGCGCAAACATAGGCTAATGTATTGTTACCACAACCATTAATAATAGCGGTTGTATTGGCTTCACCGGTTCCAAAATTGGGAGAAGTGCCCCCAGCAACATCTGAATTGATGCAGCCGAACCAACCTGGATCCGTCACATAATTTGCTGCAACTTCGATACCACCACCGTTGCCATCTAAATAAATAATTTGACCACCAGCTGGACCACAACCTAAACCAGCACAATCTGTTTGAAACGTTTTTAATGCACTATACTTTAAAACACCATTATAAACTGAAAAGAGCCGATAAAAATAGGTCGCCCCAGCAGACAACCCATCAATGCTGTAGTTTTTCACCTCCGCATTCGATTCGTCTAAAATTTTTACATAATCGTAGAAGCCACTTTCAATAGAAACCATGGAGTCTGAACCATACACCATGCCTCTTGCAGACAAGTTTTCGGCCGATAAAATAGACACTTCAATGGTTACAGATGCAGAGTCATAATTCAAAATTTTTGATTCGAAATCAACCGCATAAGCAACCGATTTTGAGCAACTATTCAAATTGAAAAGCACTACTGCCAACCCCATTAAATAAAATGCTTTCTTCATGTTTTAAAGTTTAAAGGATTTACGAACACTGTATTTTACAAATCCATCCTTCACTGCAAATAACCTGTAGTAATAGGTGACATCCTCGGCCAAATTTGTAATGGTATATTGGCGATTTTCGCTTTTTGATTCATCTACAATTTTACCGAATACATTGTTTTGATAATAGTTATAGTTTTCATTGGCACTGGTCAAATCTAGGTTTTGATTGGTAGAATACAAAAGCCCTTGCCCATCTAAAGTTTCGTCGCATGAAATGGTTGCTTGAATAACCACAGAATTGGCAACGTCAGTTTCTGCGTTCAAATTAAAAAAAACGCTATAGTCTGTTTGTTTCGAGCATGCGAAAAGCATTAAAGCACTGCATACAATTGTCAAGTGTTTCACTGATTTCATCATAGCTTAGAGTTTAAAAAACCATGAACACATAGGAACGGGGAATGAACGGGTTCTGCTACTGGTGCTATTATAATCAAACCCAATAGAACTATATTGAATGACTCCTGCCAATGCTACTTGAAAAGCCTGCCTTTCATTATTTTGAAAACGCATACCCGGCATAAAAAATGAGGAAAATTCTGTACCAGACCTATACACATCTGGGGGTGATACTGGGTTACCATTGACATCAATAAAATTAGAACCATAATAGCTATCGCTTAAATAATTGCGCCGTTCCGACAGGGTAATCATAGAGTCAAAAATAAAACTGGCTTTGTCACCTACTGGGTACAGCCCTGCTATTGAAGAAACAGATGCTACTTTAAGATTATCATTGTCGCTATTGAAACCCAATTTTATGTATCCTACCCCACTTGAGATGCTCATGTTTTGACCTGGTTTTCCATAAGTGAAGGTACCCCAATGTAAACCACCCCAACCACGAGATTGATTCAAGTAACCTGAACTTAGCATGATGGTTCCTAAGGAAAAATTCACTTTTTCATTTGTTGTTGGAAT
>JAWWDX010000235.1:0-4312 GCA_033719695.1 Putridiphycobacter sp. | reverse complement strand
TATGTTGCTTGAAATGGTTGCACAAATGCATTTTCCCAAGCCTCAATATCTTGCGCATAATTTGGGTCGGACAATATATTGTCTTCAAAGTAGGTCATTTCATCTTTCGACAAATTACCTTCTTTGTAATTGAACATCCAACGATCAAAATTTCCAGGAATCCTCATTTAATACACCCTAACTTTGACTTATGCATGCTTGATTTCAAGCATGTCTAAGTTTTTCAATTTTTTCTTCATTTTGTTACGAGCTCTGAACAAATACACTTTAACCTGAGATTCAGACAATTCAAGAATTTTACCAATCTCTTTGTAATCAAACCCCTCAAGATCTCTCAAAAGAATCACAGATTTTTGAACGGGAGGTAGAATAGACAAACTGTGCTCTACTATTTCCCTCAATTCAAATTGATGTGCTTCACATCTCCCTGCAGAATCTGATTTGACATCCTCAACATACATCATTCTGTTGCGGCGTTTGATAAAATTCATCATGGTGTTATGAGCGGTGGTAAATAACCAAGATTTTGACTTTTCAAAATCAACCTTTTTTCGGTTCTTCCATAACTTTTCAAAAACATCTTGTACAATATCATCTGCGTCTGCCTTCGACTGTAAACACTTTATACAGTATCCATATAAGCGGTCAGCCAAACTATTCACAACGTTATTGTACTCTTTTCTATTCACGTTTTGTGTGTTCAGTAACTCTGTAGCTAAAACAATTGAAAGCGACTAAAAGTTACAGGTGTATTATTTTTTTTATAAATATAGTTAATATTGAGAGAATGTAAATCGTAAATTAGAGAATTATTTCTAAATTTAACAAGATTGAATTTACCTAACACAAGCATATATGGACAAAGTAACCAGACTATTTGAAATTCCTTATTACCAACTAGAAAAGTATCCGCAAGCAGTTGCTTTCTCTGACAAAGTAAACGGCACGTGGCAAACGTTAAGCACGCAAGACTATATTGATAAAGCGAATGCGGTGAGCCGAGGACTTATTAAATTGGGTATCGCACCGGGCGATAAAATTGCTATTATATCTAATAACCGATCGGAATGGCACATAGCTGATATAGCTATACAACAAACTGGCGCTATTGGTGTACCAGTTTACCCTACAATATCGAAAGAAGACTACGCCTTTATTTTTAATGATGCCAGCATCAAATTATGCATTGTATCTGATGCTGAATTATTTGGCAAAGTACATGCCATAAAACATGAAGTCAGTACTTTACAAGCTATATATGCCTTTACTGAAGTTGGAGGGGCTATTGATTTCGACGAATTAATGGAAGCTTCAACACCTGAACTAGATGACGCTTTAGAAAAAAGAAAGGCTGCCATTAAAGGTGAAGATTTAGTGACCTTAATTTATACTTCTGGAACAACAGGAAACCCAAAAGGGGTTAAATTGACGCACAATAATTTACTAGCCAATATAGATGGCTGTATCCCACGAATCCCAGTTGGTCACACTCACAAAGCGGTTAGCTTTTTACCTGTTTGCCATGTTTACGAACGTATGCTCCTTTATTTATATCAAATTCTAGGAATCTCGGTTTATTTTGCTGAAAGTATGGACACCATTGGTGACAATCTGAAAGAAGTAAAACCGCATGTATTTACTGCCGTACCTAGACTCTTAGAAAAAGTATATGACAAAATTATTGCCAAGGGAGAAGCCTTAACAGGTATTAAACGTAAATTATTCTTTTGGTCTGTTGAACTCGGCAACGAATATGAAGTGGCAGGCAAGTCTAGTTTATACCAAATGAAATTAAAAATTGCGCGTAAACTAGTATTTAGTAAATGGCAAGAAGCACTAGGTGGTGAGGTAATTGTTGTACCTTGTGGCAGCGCTGCCCTTCAACCACGATTAGCGAGGGCCTTCTTAGCGGCGGGCATTCCCGTATTAGAAGGTTACGGTTTAACTGAAACCTCTCCTGTGCTTAGTGTCAATTATTTGGGCGAAGGCAATTTAATGATTGGTACAACTGGTAAACCGCTCGATAATGTGGAGATAAAAATTGCTGAAGATGGTGAAATTTTAGCTAAAGGACCTAACGTCATGTCTGGCTACTACAATAACCCTGAAAAAACGGCCGAAGTTTTTACAGAAGATGGCTGGTTTATGACAGGCGATATTGGTCATATTGAACCAGGAGGTTTCTTAAAAATTACTGATAGAAAGAAAGAAATGTTCAAAACCAGTGGTGGAAAATACATTGCACCACAAGTGATGGAAAATAAATTTAAAGAGTCGCGTTTCATAGAGCAAATTATGGTAATTGGTGAAGGACAAAAACACCCAGCCGCCTTAATTGTTCCTGCTTTTGAATTTATTGAGGAATGGTGCAAACGAAAAGGTATTAAAACCGGCACGTCGTGGCAAGACATTGTTACCAATGAACAAGTCGTAAATCGTATCGGGAAAGAAGTAGCCCATTACAACGAATCATTTGGTAACTATGAACAAATTAAAAAATTCGAATTGGTACCGGAACAATGGACCATTGAATCAGGAGAATTAACACCAACCATGAAACCGAAACGAAAAGTGGTGAAAGCAAAATACGAAGCACTCATTGCTAAAATTTACGCTTAACTTATTTGTTGGCAGCCACCCAAGCTTTAACCGTCATTAGCTCTGCTGCAGTTAATGGCGGACTTTTTTTCTTAGGCATGCGTTGCTTAATTAATACTTGTGTTTCAATTAGCAATACATATTGTTGTAGGTTATGAGCGTCAAATACAACTTGTTTTTTCTCAGCGTGGCACACATTACACTTTTTGTTGAATATGACCAACACTGCCGAATCTGATGGTTCAGTGCCGAAATGGAGATTCGACTCTGTTTGGCTATGGATAGATTCCACAGTACCCGACGAGCGGAATGACGCAAAAAGAAGGCCCGTGAAAACCATAATTGACAAACGAATCATATCGCTAAAGGTAGTAAAACGGTGCTAGCAATTATGGATGAATTAAGTTTTCAGCAAAAATATCGGTAAACCAAAGCATGGTAAACTGGTCAGATTTGTCGGTTACTCTACCTTTCCCCTCAAAGAAAGTATACGAAAATGAGGTGTATTTATGAACAGGTGTTACCAATTTTTCATTATAGTAGTCTGCCTTTGTTAGTAAGCCATAACGATCATACGTAAAATCGGTCCGTTCAATTAATTTTTTATCGTCACTACTCCAATTCATTAAGCTCCAACCTACCTTGGTACTGATGTTTCGGCCAATATAATTATAGTAGTACTCACTAATTTGAGTTTGGCGTTGACCGACCCACTGCTCGGAAGTCATTATTTTTTGATTCAAATTATACTGCAAATAATGATTCAATTCTAGTTTCTTCATTTTTTCAACGGTGGGATTTTCTTTGATTAGCTGCACATGCCTTAGCAAACCATTATTATCATACGTAAATTTTGTCCGCAATGAAATTACATAGGCTTTTACAGTCCTACTTAAAAGCTGTGTAGCAGCATTAAACACTAAACTATTTGTTCTGTATACTTCGGTTTGATTGTAAAATTTCTCTGTTAAAATATGATTCGCTTCATCAAAATTCAAATGCCATTCCTTTACGAGGGCCTCTCGCTGTTTGCTGTCGAAGTACCGATATTTTTTGGATTCATAGTAATTGGTTTCTGCTCCATAACCATATTCAATCAGGCGTTCAGGAATTGTGTCGGTGTCAAAATAATAGTCATATACCTTTACCATACGTCCTAGCGAATCAAATGTTAGTTTATAAGCAATACTGCTGTTACGCATAGTACTGTCAGTCGACTTTCGAATAGTAAGGGTTTGGATGTGTTGCGCTTTAAAAAACGGCTGCAATAGATACGCTTTATACTCTAAGTTAAAATCTTGTGCACTAACAAGGCCCAAATACAAAAGCCAGAAAAGCAAAAAAAGTCTTTTAAACATGCAGGGGTCAGATTTGTACGAATGTAGTTGATTTTTCGCTTTATTTTATGACTTGTACTACTATAGTATTCACATTGCTTTTTTAATTTGCTGACAAACAATTTATAACCTATGTGATTTTGATAGACTTAAAAGGCACATGTAAATCAAAAAAAGATTAAAAATAAAAGTTGAAAACAAGGCTTTAAAACGTCATTAAATCTTTTCCTTTTCATAATTTTGTCGCTTTAGCGCAAAATAAAGATGATTTCAATAGACAATTTAGGTGTAGATTTTAGTGGTTCAACACTGTTTAGTGATGTTTCGTTTGTTATAAACGAAAATGATAAAATTGCCCTAATGGGTAAAAATGGGGC
>JAWWDX010000234.1:0-4364 GCA_033719695.1 Putridiphycobacter sp. | reverse complement strand
CATGGTAATGTTTTGCATAATGGTATCAGAAAACAGAAACACATCTTGCAATACTATGGCAATATTTCTTCTTAAGGCCTTTAACTCAATGTCGCGAATAGAGGTTCCGCCAATTTCTATACTTCCTTTTTGAAAGTCATAAAACCGGGTTAATAGATTGATGATAGTAGATTTTCCTGCGCCGGTTGTGCCAACTAAGGCAATTGATTCCTGCTTAGGCGCATGAATATTTACGCCTTTTAAAACCCATTCATCTTCATTGTAGGCAAACCAAACATTTTTAAAAGTAACATCTGCATCAAAATTGATATTGGTCAGTGTACCTTGATCATCAACAACTTCGTTGCTATCAATAATTGCAAAAACACGATCAGCCCTTACCACACCGCGTTGCAATACATTAAATCGATCTGCCATTTGCCGAATTGGGCGGTACAACATATTTACCCACAGTATATAACCAAACATGATACCTGAAATATTGTCAATTGTGGCGGGACTATAATTTAACTGCAGCATTGACCATAGAATTAAGACAGCTATTGACAGTGAACTCAAGAGCTCGACAACCGGAAAAAACAAAGAGGTTGCCCAAACCGCTTGCAGCAAAGCATTTCTATGCCCTTTATTTAGTTCCTCAAATTTTTCAGCCTCTCTCTCTTCCCTATTGAATAATTGTACAATACTCATGCCCGACAAATGTTCTTGCACAAAAGTGTTGAGTTTATTAACCTGTGTGCGTTCTTTCTCAAAAGCAGATTTCATGGCCCTCGCAAAAATTCTGGTGGCAATAATCAATAATGGAATTGGGATAAGAATTAATAATGTGACTTGCCAATTCACATAGAACATCCAAGCAAAAATGGCTATGAGTTTTAGAAAGTCACCTAAAATAGATATTAATCCCGTTGTAAATATATCTGAAATCGCTTCAATATCAGATATTAATCGTGTAACAACAGTACCATTGGGTGTTCTGTCGAAATACCGTAGTTTAAACGATTGTATGTGCTGAAATAATTTTTCGCGAACGTCGTAAACCACAGATTGTCCCAATACAGCCCCTAAATACGCTACTATAAACTGGAAAATAGCTTCAGTGAGTAGTAAGCCAAAAACAATTAATACCCATATGCCTAATTGCGTTTCTTTGTCGGTAGAAAACTGTCCTACAAATTCTCCAAGCCATAAACCAATACTACCTGTTGAACCGTCGGATGATTCTAAAAACACGTTCACCATTTCAACAATCAGCAAAGGTCTTGTTGACTCAATCAGTGCTAAAATAATGGTTAAAGTTAACCCAAAGTAAAACAGAGTTTTATATGGTCTTAGGTACCTTAATAACCGCTTAAACAAAGTGATATCCTTTTGATACTTTTTAAACATTGTTGCAAAGGTAGGAATTTGTTTTGGGGAAATTCTTTTCATGTAAAAAATAAGTTTTATGGTCATTTTATTTGGCGGTATGATTAAATTTGCGTTCTAATATTTTTCTATATGCCAATTATATCCGTAAAAGGTATTAACATGCCTGAGTCACCTATCCGAAAGCTTGTGCCGTATGCAGAAGAAGCTAAAAAACAAGGTAAAACCGTTTACCATTTAAATATCGGACAGCCTGATATAGAAACCCCAGAAGTAGCCATAGAGGCTATTAAAAACATAGATCTTAAAGTTTTAGAATACAGTCATTCAGCTGGTTTTGAATCGTACAGAGAAAATTTAGCCCACTACTACAATAGAAGTGGTATTGCCGTTGATGCCAGCGAAATAATTGTCACAACAGGTGGATCGGAAGCACTTATATTTGGATTCATGTCTTGCTTTAACCCAGGTGATGAAGTAATCATTCCGGAACCATTTTACGCGAACTACAACGGGTTTGCACAAATGGCGGGAATTACCATAGTGCCTGTGACCTCAAAAATAGAAGATGGCTTTGCTTTGCCTTCTATTGCTGAATTTGAGAAAAAAATTACAGCAAAAACAAAGGGAATTGTTATCTGTAACCCTGGTAACCCAACCGGCTATTTGTATTCTCAAGATGAATTAAATCAATTGAGTTTAATAGTGAAAAAGCGTGATTTATTTCTGTTTGCAGATGAAGTATACAGAGAGTTTTGCTATGATAATAACTCACCTTTTTCAGTAATGAATTTAGAAGGGCTCGAAGAAAATGTTGTTTTGATTGATTCTGTTTCCAAAAGATACTCAATGTGTGGGGCACGAATTGGGGCATTAATTACCCGCAACAAGGACTTATTAAAAACTGTCTTAAAATTTGCACAAGCCAGACTTTCACCTCCAACGCTAGCCCAAATTGCTAGTGAAGCGGCCTTAGATACACCACTGTCGTACTTTACAGACGTGATAAATGAATATGTTGACAGACGGAATATATTGGTTGACGGCTTAAACAAAATTGAAGGGGTCATTTGTCCAAAGCCACTTGGCGCATTCTATTGTATAGCCAAATTGCCAATAGATGATGCTGATAAATTCTGTAGATGGTTGTTAGAAAAGTTTGACTATGAAGGGCAAACCGTCATGATGGCACCTGCAACAGGATTTTATGCTACAAAAGGCTTGGGCAAACAAGAAGTAAGACTTGCTTATGTTTTAGAGAAACCGGCACTAGAAAAAGCTGTTAAATGTCTTGAAGAAGCTTTAAAAGTATACCCAGGAAAAGTATAAATGTGATAAATGTCACGTTTAATTGCTCTCATCTTTAGAATTTTGTACCAAGATCGAAAAAATGTCTACTAAAAAAGAAGATTTTATTTTTCAATTGCAATTTGATTTAGGCGACAGGTGGCCTGACTTGGAAGTAAGTAGTGTCCAAACAATTGACGCATTGGCTGACTTCATACTTAAAAGAAATGTTTCCAGTAAATGGCATTTCACCCGATTTTTACCCATTTACCAGGCGCTTACCAACTGGTTAAAAACCCATACTAACCATACAATTTCTGCTGATTTCGACCTTAATTCATTGTCGAAAGTTGAAAAGAAAGACTTGCTCACCCACATCCGCCAATCACTAGGCACCCCATTAACATTCCGCAGGCCGCCGGCATTGCATACACTTGTTTTTGTGGCACCGGTAGTTCTTATTTTGTTACCCATGTTAATTTCAACATATTTGGTAACTGGACTTGACATGAGTGGCTGGGTATATTTAAGTGGATTATTGGGTCTAGGATTGTCACTAGCACTATTTGCATTAACAGCTCCCCAAAAAGCACTGTTTCATCCGGCAACATTGCTTCAATATAGTAAATCATTCTACGTGATAAACAATCAGCAAATAACTGAAGATGCCACAAAAGCGCAAATTATTGACTATCTATGTGAAGCAGGCAGCGATTTTTACAAAAAATCGATTGTTGCCACCTCAATAATTCCTGAAGCCTAGCAAGAAAGTTAGCATATATGCGTAATTTTAGCGTGAATTAGCCGTTCACGGATATATGTTTATTAAAGTTTTGACCCTGTTGCTTCTTTTTACTGCCTTGCCAGTTTTTGGCCAGAGGGATACAGTTGTTTTTTTCCATTTAGATAAAACTGTTTTTAAGCAAAGCATTACTGCTAAAAAATCTATTGAAATAGCTGAGCAAAATGCCATTGGATATTTTAAGTTAAATGGCCATGTCGGTATTTCAATTACAGACTCAACACTGAAGAAGAATGCTTGGCACTATTACTATGCCAGTGAAAAGCAGTATAAGAAGGTAGTGGTGAAAGCAGATGACGAAACTTACACAACCGAGCTTTACGATACACCCAAAGCTATCAATAATTTATTGGTAGAGCTTGAGAATACGGGATTCCCATTTGCGAAAATAAATATCAGTGCGCAAATTGAAATTGATGATCAGCTAGAGATTTCGTGTGAAATTGACTCAGGCCAATACATGACCATTGGTAAAATCATCATTAATTCGCCCGACAAATTTCATCAAAACACGATAGAGAATATCATTTTTATTAGCTCAGGTGATCCTTATAATGAGGCCAAAGTAAATGCGATTGCATCAATTCTAGCGCAAGAAAATTATTATGAACTCATTCGCGCACCTGAACTACTTTTTAGAGAAAACACAGTAGATCTGTACCTGACACTCAAAAAGAAAAATGCTAGTATAGCTGACGGGTTCATAGGCTTCCAACAAAATCCTGAAACCTTCCGACTACAATTAAATGGCAATGTAAGTCTTGGCTTGAAAAATGGTTTAAACAGAGGAGAAATACTCGATTTTAAGTGGCGGAGCAATCCTGATAAAAGTCAAAACCTTGATTTGGAATTTGCATACCCTTTTATTGCTAACCTACCTATTGGCATCACAGGTAATATGACCATT
>JAWWDX010000233.1:0-4405 GCA_033719695.1 Putridiphycobacter sp. | reverse complement strand
GATATAAGGTTGACCATGAAGAAGGTAACTGCGACACATGTGTCGCAATTCTGGTATCTTTAGCGATTGCTATCATTCGCTCACTTGTTCTCTTTGAGATAGCTAATTCTTCTAGCAGATGTATAAACTGAATCTTTGGTAATCACTTCAAAATAAGCGAATGGAGCAGCATCTGTTGCTCGACCCATACTAGGTGCTGTTAACGTATCCATGTGCTTATAATCAATATGTTTACCCATTTTATGGACAGTTGACCAATCGTCGCTGTTACTGGTATATGCTTCATACGATTTTGAGCCACGGTTATGCTTTAAAAAGCTGAGTGAATCGGCTGTAATGGTTGTTTTTACCGAACCCATCATGCCCCCTTCAGTGTATGAATAGCCAACAATTTTACTGGCGCTGCAGCTGGCTAGTCCAACAAACAATGCAGTAATCCATATTATGTTTTTCATCTTTTGTGTTTTAGTTTATTCGGCAATGATCAAGTAATTGTTCTTTTTTCCTTTCCCTAATAATACAAATTTATCGTTAATCAAATCCGCCGAACTCAGAGTATAATCTTCTTTTACCTTCGCTTTGTTTACCGAAATGGCATTCCCTTTTAATTCTCGTCTTGCTTCACCATTCGATTTTAAAAAACCTGTTTTAGCCGATAGGGCATCAATTATTCCTAAGCCATTTTCTATATCAGCTTTCGCTACTTTTGCTTGCGGTACACCACTGAATCCGTCTAACATATCTTGAACCGACAACTCTTTGAGGTCATCAATGGTGGCATTTTTATTAAATAAAATAGCCGTTGTTTTCTCTGCTGAATTCAAAGCATCTTGGCCGTGTACCATTAGCGTAACGGCTTGTGCCAATTTGCGTTGCAATACGCGTAGGTGCGGTGCTTCAGCATGTTCTGCTTCAATGGCTTCTATGTCTTCTTTACTTAAAAATGTAAAAGTTCTAATAAACCTTGGGGCATCTTCGTCGGTTGCATTTAACCAATATTGGTAAAATTGGTAAGGACTTGTTTTGTCTGCCGTTAACCAAATGGCACCGCCAGCCGTTTTACCAAACTTTGTCCCATCTGCTTTCGTCATTAAAGGACAAGTAAAGGCAAAACCTTCGCCTTTGCCAATTCTTCGCACTAATTCAGTTCCAGTAGTAATGTTGCCCCATTGGTCGCTACCGCCCATTTGGAGCTTGCAACCTTCGGATTGGTATAGATGTAAAAAATCGTACCCTTGAATAAGTTGGTAACTAAACTCTGTAAAGGATATGCCTGTTTCAATTCGTTTTTTAACCGAATCTTTGGCACTCATATAATTAACTGTAATGTGTTTTCCAACGTCGCGTATGAATTCAATGAATGAAAAGTTTTTCATCCAGTCGTAATTGTTCACCAATTTGGCGCCGTTTTCAGTGTCGTCAAAATCTAAAAAGCGACTTAGTACGCCCTTAACTCCTGCAATATTCTTTGCCAAAGTTTCCTCATCCAATAAATTTCTTTCATCCGATTTTCCTGAAGGATCACCCACCATACCAGTAGCCCCACCTACTAATGCAATGGGTTTATGGCCTGCACGTTGCATGTGTTTAAGCATCATAATAGGAATTAAAGACCCAATATGAAGCGAATCGGCCGTAGGATCAAAACCAATATAACCCGTTACCACTTCCTTAGCTAATAATTCTTCGGTTCCGGGCATGATGTCTTGCACCATTCCCCTCCATCTTAATTCTTCAACAAAATTTACTGGCATGCTAAAAATATTTTAAGGCGCTAATTTAACGATTATTCGTTAGGTATAGAATGAATTTGGGTTGATTATTGGCTTGAGTTTATGTGCCCTTTAAAGTCAATTAGATTTTCGTTTGAAAAATGGACGATAACTGTTTCTTTGGTCTACTACAATAAGTCTCGATACAGCCCAACCTACTATTTGCACCACTCGCCCTGAAATTTATAACCACCGTCCGTTCGAGAGATTGAAAATATGACTTGCTATGCTCGTTGAGGTCTATTAAGAATATTTTAGATATACTTTTAATCATACAAAACTCAAAACATATCCTAAAATAGCTCCGCCGGCAATAATATAAATTGGACTTATTTTTTGGAATTTGAATACCACTGCAAAGGACAACATTGCTAAACTAATCGATTTCCAGTCGACCAAAGTTTGTTGTCCCATTTCAACTAAAACTCCGGCCATTACAGCCACGGCAGCAATATTAACGGCATTTAAAAAATGGCTTAAAAAAACCGATTTTCTCATTTTAGGGACCAGTGGGTTTAGGATTAGCACAAAGATAAATGATGGTAAAAATATGCCTACCGACGCCGTAATAGCACCACTTACACCACTTAATTGATACCCAATAAACGTCGCTGTTGACAAAACGGGTCCCGGTGTAAACTGACCCATGGCAATGGCATCTAGCAATTGTGCTTGGGTTAAAAATCCTTTGTCAACCAGTTCAGCATCTAAATAAGCAAACAAAACATATCCGCTTCCATATAATACTGCTCCAACCTTTAAAAATATCCAAAATACTTTCATAGCCGAAATGGCAGCAACGGCAGCAGCGCTAGTTCCGCCTTGCAAAAATAGGAAGGGCACAACAGACTTCAAATCTTTATTTTTAATTTGCCCAGCGCCATAAAAAATGAAGGCACCCACTATACCTGCACCTAATAATAAATACACTTCATTGATACCAAAAAAAGATAGGACAAGTACAGCCACACCTAAAAGCCCTAATTGCCAATTTTTCAAAGCTTTTTTACCTAATTTATATATAGCCAAGGCGATAATTGCTAAAACCACGGGTTTTACTCCCATGATAAAAGGCGCTACATTAGGCAGTTCGCCATAAGTGACATAAAAATACGCCAGTAAACCAGTAAGCGTTATGGCCGGTATGATGAAACTTAATCCTGCCACAAATAAACCCCAAAAACCCGCGCGTTCATGTCCGCAATGCATGGTCATTTCAGTTGAGTTTGGTCCTGGAATTAAGTTGGTGGCACCTACTAAATCTAAGAAGTGTTGCTTGGTCATCCATTTGCGCTTTTCCACAATTTCCGCCTCCATCATAGCGATATGGGCAGCCGGACCACCAAAGGCAAATAATCCCAATTTAAAAAATACTTGTGCTACTTCCTTTAATTTCACGTATTGATTGACTGTTTCCATTTCGATTTAAATTTTTGCCAAAATTAAACCATCTAAATGCTTTTTAATGGTCTAATTGAAAATAGAATGGTCTTTAACTATCTAAACGAAATTTTTGAGGGGTGGTATTTTTGTACCGCTTAAAAAACTTTACAAAGTGGGAGGTGTCCTTGAACCCTAATTCTGTTCCAATTTCGGATATAGAATTGTTTGAATAGTATAGCAAACGCACTGTCTCATTTATGATGGCTTCGTTTATAATTTCAGTTGCTGTTTGGTTTTGTTGTTTCTTGCAAATCTGTGTTAAGTTCTGCGGGGTTGTATGTAATGCTTTGGCGTAATCGTTTACAGTTATTGACTGCACAGACTTGGATTGAATTAGTTCAATGAACCGATTGAAGATCGAATTTCTGCTGATGGTCGTTGGCGTATAATCTACAGAAGTTTGAAGAAGTTGAGATAAAAATGCTTTTAGAAGTCCTTCCTTATAATGAATACTTTTGCTTGAAAAGTTAAAAGCTTCCACTAGTAGGTCGGCTAACAGTGCAAACGATTCCGTTTCACTAGGCACAAAACATTGGTGGAATGCCAATTGATGCAATAGGTTTTTGATAATCGGATCTTCGCATTGATTGATAAAGGTGTTTTTTATGATTATAACAACGCCTTCAGGGTTTGGCTCTAAATCCCAAAAATGAACTTGCTCTTTTCGAACGCTAAAGACAATCGGTTTGTCAATTTTATAGACTTCATTATCGATTACATGTTGACCTTTACTGTTAAAAAGAACAATTATTTCGAGGTAATTATGATGTTTGTGGGGTTTGGTCTGCCGTTTATTAGGATCAAAAGGCGCAATTTTAATGCTCTGCTCTGGTGCCGTTTTGTCGACTGTTTTGATGCCATCCATTACCCTAAGTATTGACTGTAATAAACCGCTTTACAAATCTAAAAACTTGACAGATACCATTTACCATTCCTTTTAATTAAATTAAGTGTTTCTGGTGCTGTGCCGTCGTATCCTACTTTTATTGTTACAGTAGCTCTGTCATCAGTTATGATTGGTTCTCCGCTTACCTTGCCACGCTTAAAGTATTCCATAAATTTCTCTTGCTCATTTTGTGAGGTATTGGGCACATCACAAAGTCTTTTTGCTTTTCCTTCAGGTATACTTTCAGGGTCGCATAGACGCCCTAAAATGGCAGCATCTCCAGTAGTAGCAGCTAAGAATATTT
>JAWWDX010000232.1:0-4513 GCA_033719695.1 Putridiphycobacter sp. | reverse complement strand
GAAACGGTTTACAGCAGCCTGATTATGAAAAACCATAACAACATTGAAATCTTTAACACCTAAACCGAGGCCTAAACCTGCTTCGCCCATGTTCATGTAAGTTGATTTTCCTGTTAGGTTGTTTTTAACAACACCATAGCCACCGCCAAAACTTGCCAAAACTACATTTACATTGGCATTATCGAAAACAGCATAGCCAGCTGAGTTAGCAATCTGTTGTTTCACATCAGGTTTTTCTGCATATAATGTGTTCAGAGTGTTTGTTTTCATACTCTGGACTAGCGCTCGTTTTTCACTCGGAGAGGCACTGCCGGTAGTAGCACAACCCGACAAAACGGTTGATAATATGATTAAACTGATTGCAATAAACTTTTTCATACATATTCCTTGAATAATTGTATGGCAAGATAGTAATTAAAATACTCGTTAATTTAAGGATATCTTAAGTCCAATACTAGACAGTATCGGACTTTGTGTTACTCTTATAACTAGTTATTTTACAAGATATTTATACATTATGCTCGTTGCTCTAGTCGATACTATAAAACAACTTCGTTACCAAATTGCCCACCTAGAAGATGATACTCTAGCAACAGAATATCCAGAACTTGATACATTTATACACCAGGTTGGATTGACTGTTGCTGAATCAAAAAATGACTTGGCTTTTTTGTATCAGTTTCTTTATGTTTATGGTCGAAAATCCGAAGCGACATTTAATCGATTTAGAAATGAACTTGAACGTTTTTGTTTATGGTCTTGGCTCATAGCTGAAAAATCAGTTTTTGAACTAAAACGTGAAGATATTGAAGCTTATGTTGATTTTATGGTTGAGCCAGAATCAGCGTGGTTATCAAATTCAGTTCAATGGCGATACAAAGATGAACAAGGTATTCGACGATTAAATTCTAATTGGCGCCCTTTTATCGGAAGAGAAAATATTGCTAGTCAACAAACGTTAGCTGCAATGTTTACTGCATTAAATGTATTTTATAAATTTGCCATTCTAGAAGAAAAAACATTCGCTAACTTTGTACCTGTTGTAAAAAAGAATAGCCCATATTTGGTTGTGCAATCTCAAATTAAAATTCCAGATACATTAAGTGATATTCAGTGGGAATATGTATTCGGTGTAACGCGTGATTTATGTGAAGAACAACCTGATCTTGAGCGAAACTTATTTACGCTTGCATGCTTAAAAGGATTGTATCTACGGATTTCTGAATTGTCGGAACGGCCGCAATGGTCACCGGTAATGTCACATTTTTGGCAAGATAATGATGGGTTCTGGTTTTTACGTATCATGGGCAAAGGCAATAAATTACGGGATGTAACATTAAGTGAAGATTTTATTAATTACCTAAAACGTTACCGATTATACCGAGGGTTACCCGCCCTGCCCCGAGTTGATGAAGCCGAACCTTTAGTTCACAAAATTCGTGGTAAAGGTGGTATGACGGTTAGACAAATTAGACGTTTAGTTCAACAAAGTTTTGACTTGGCGAAAAAATCATTACTTGATGATGGTTTTAAAGATGATGCAGAACAACTTGAAGCTGCCACAGCACATTGGCTTCGACATACGGGTGCAACACACGATGCACAAACTCGCCCTTTAAAACATTTATCTGAAGATCTTGGTCATGCAAAAATAGCCACAACAGATCAAATTTATATTCAAACTAATATTAAAGAAAGAGCAAAGTCAGGGATAAAAAGGAAAGTATAATGGAATACACCATATTGGCCATTGTTGGTTGTGCGTTGCTATTTTACTCAATGACAATCCGCCAACTTGAGCGCACCGAAATCACCGGACCAATGTTCTTTGTATTGGTCGGGATTGCAATGTCTTACTTATTACCCAGTGAATTTAAGCTTGGTGAAAATGGACTCAATGAAATTTTACCTTTAGTTGAGTTAACGCTAAGTATTTTTTTATTTACCGATGCAGCTAAATCAAAGTTAAGTGTATTGCAGCATAGTTTTCAGTACCCTAGCCTGCTTTTATTTGTAGCATTACCACTCACATTACTTGCAGGGGTTGCCGGTGGTTTATTTATATTTTCTGAGCTATCACTATTTCAATCTGCACTTATTGCAATTATTTTAACTCCGACGGACGCGGCGTTAAGCAAAGGTATTTTAGAATGCTCGTCGGTTCCTGAAAAAATTCGAGAAGGGATCAATACTGAAAGTGGGTTAAATGATGGATTATGTGTGCCAATATTTTTAGTTTTATTATTGCTAGTTCAGAATCCAGATAGTACTGTGACAACAACAGATACTCTCGTTGTTTTTATTAGAGAATTGGGTGTTGCGTTTTTGGTTGCCGCAGTTGCAACAGCGATATTTATTCCACTCCTTAAGGCCGCTTTGGCGCGTCATTATTTTGCAAACAATAGTAGTCCATTTTTATTGATTGGTTTAGTAATGGCGATCTTCTCGTTAACACAAAACTTTCATGGTAGTGGATTTATTGCCGTATTTGTCGCTGGGTTATTGTTTGACTATTTTTCACCAAGAAAAATTCGTCTTACTTTAGTTAAAGACTCGGAGCATATCGCAGAATTTATAGCATTACTCATTTGGTGTTTGTTTGGGTTTGTTTGTGGACATTTAATAATTAATGATATTACTTGGCCTATTGTTTTTTATGCATTACTTAGCGTGACCTTATTTAGAATCATACCTGTATTACTTTCTTTATTTTTCACAGATTTAAATAGAAAAGATAAATTGACGTTTGCCTGGTTTGGACCAAGAGGTCTTGCGTCAATTGTATTTACACTAATGGTTATGGATACAACAATTGCTAACAAAGAACAAATTGCGACAGTAACGTTAACAACAATTCTATTCAGTGTTTTTATTCATGGCATGAGTACCAAGCCTATTGCGAATAGCTATAAATAAAAAGGCGCTTAAAGCGCCTTTTTTATAACAGTTCTGCTATTAATTGCAGTGGATGTTTTGGTTTATATTTTTCGTAACGCTTTACTTGGCTACGGCAAGAAAATCCAGTAGCCAAAATAGTTTCGGGTTCACTATTTTCAATAAGTGGTTTCCAACTCATTTCGTACAATGCGCGTGAGTTTTCTTGATTTTGTTTTTCATGACCATAAGTGCCAGCCATTCCACAACAACCTGTACTTGTTGTACTCAAAGATAAACCTAAATCAGAAAAAATATTTTGCCAAACTTTTGAGGCATTTGGCATCGCTGTCGTTTCAGTGCAGTGACTTAATAATTTAAATGGCACAGCACTTTTTGCCGACAGTGAGACGTTTTTAAAGTTTTGTGTTTGTAACCACTCATGAGCAAGTTCAACTTTAAAATCACCACGCGTTTCTTTTAGTATTGATACATACTCATCGCGGTAACACATAACAAGTGACGCATCGAGACCAACCAGTGGAGAGTTTATTTCAGAAAGTGAATTTAAAAACTCAGCCGCATTTTTTGCTGTAATTTTAAATTCATTTAAAAAACCTTTTACGTGCTGGGCTTTTCCATTTGGTTTAAAGGGTAACAGCATTGGTTTTTTACCCAGCGCTTTTATTACTTTTATAAAACTCTCAACCAATTCTGCCTCGTAAAAACTGGTAAATGGATCTTGAACAATAAGAACATACTCAGCTTGTTCATCACTGGTAAGTGATTTAAGTAATTCAAAATTGAACATGTCATTTTTGTTTACGCGTTTCGAAAGTTGAGGAACACTTAACGTTGGTGTATCTACATAGCCAATTGTATTTTTTATTAAACTAGAAACCAGTTTTGTATTTACAATTGGATTCACTACCTTCGCAAATTTAGCCATGACAGGTGCCGTCTGTTCGATACCTGCCACTAAATAATCTTTTAATGGCCGCGCGTAGTAACTGTGATAGAAATTTAAAAACTGCGATCTAAATGTTGGCACATCTACTTTTATAGGACAGGCTGTTGTACATGCTTTGCATGCTAAACATTCGTCCATTGACTCTTTCACTTCATGCGAAAAATCATAAACGCCTTTTTTCTTATTTCGGCTATGCTGAAAACGTTCCCACCACGTGATTACTTCTCCATTGATAAGTTCTTTTTCAACATGTATTAAATCAATATTTTCTGATTCTTGAAGACGCAACCATTCGCGCATTAAACCTGCACGTCCTTTAGGTGAGTAGCGTCTGTCACCCGTTACTTTATACGAAGGGCACATTGGAGAATTTTGATCATAGTTAAAACAAAGACCATTACCATTACAAGTCATGGCGTTATTAAATTCTGTTTTAACGTCAATAGAAATTTCTTTATCAAACCAAGCTCGCTTTTGATCATCAACAGAAACGAGGGAGTCTTTACTTTCAAGCGGTGTACATATTTTACCGGGATTTATGCGATTGTCTGGATCGAAAGCTGATTTAATTTTTCGTAGTTGAGTAAATAAATGCTCACCAAAGAATTCTGGTCCATACTCACTACGATAACCTTTACCGTGCTCGCCCCACATTAAACCACCATATTT
>JAWWDX010000231.1:0-4523 GCA_033719695.1 Putridiphycobacter sp. | reverse complement strand
CCAGCGCCACCAGCGCCACCGCCAGCGCCACCGCCCATTCGACGCATCATAAAAATCCAAAAGAAAATCAGGATGGCTGGTAAAAATAACCAACTTAAAATTTCTGAGAAGTAATCGTGATGCTCGTCATACTCCACGCCAAACGCATAGTCTGGTCCTTTTTCTTGAAGCGACAATTCTATTTCACGCAATCTATTTTCAAAATTTTCTATGGAAGGCGTCGTAAAAATCATGTCAGCTGTTTTTTCTGCAAACGGACTTGATTTCTGTTTTCTGATATTTTTCCAGTCAGGTTTTATGGCTCGGACTTCTTCTAATTTATCTTGTTTTAAATAAACTTCAGCTTTGCCTATGTTTTTTAAAACAACAACTTTACTTACTAAACCTTTGTCTGCTATACTATAAAAATCGTTAACTTGAATTTGTTTACCTGTACTTCCCGAGGAAGTCAGCATCAGCATAAAAATTACGACAGCAACTATGCCGTATATCCAGTAAAAATTAAATCCTCCTTTGGGTGTAATTGGTTTTTTTTTGGCCATTTTTTTAATCTAAATTTGGTAAATCGGTTCTTTCAGCATCAGCCCAAAGTCCCTCAATATTATAATATTCTCTTGTTGTTCTATAAAATACATGTACTACTACCGACACATAATCGAGGAGAATCCACTCTGAATTGGTTGACCCCTCATTATGCCAAGGTTTTTCTTGAATTGCTTTTCTGGTATGTCTTGTAATTGATTTTGCGATACCATCTACCTGTACGGTCGAATCACCTGAACAAATAATGAAGTAATCGCACACTGAGTTTTCTATATTTCTGAGGTCTAGTATTGTAATATCTTTCCCCTTTATATCCTGAATTCCCTCTACTATTGTATCAACTAAAATCTTAGTCTCTGCCTCTCTTTCAGAGATTTTTTTTATCATGTTTTTTTATTTGGTGTACAAAATTAAGCCTTTTGTTTAATTTAATAGATTAATTTGTCATTTTTGTTCCGTGAAATTAAGACATTTTAAATATTCCGTATTGAAAGTAAATCAAACGTTTTCAACCAATGAATTACTTTGGCAATTACTGGAATCTAAACCTTATGACTGTGGATTTTCAGTTATCGCTGAAGCACAGTCGAAAGGAAAAGGTCAAACAGGAAATGAGTGGATTACTGAACCAGGAAAAAACCTAACTACATCCATTTATATACAACCTGAATTAGAGGCTAAAAATGCTTTTTATTTAAATAAAATAACTGCCTTGGCAGTGCACAAGACATTAGCTGACTTTAAGGTTTCATCTCAAATAAAATGGCCAAACGACATTTTAGTTAATAATGCGAAAATTGCGGGTTTGTTAGTCGAGAATCAAATTCAAGGACAAATTATCAGAAAAACGGTCATTGGCGTTGGTTTAAATATCAATCAAAAAATCTTCCCTCTTGACCGTCCAATTACCTCTATTTACAGTGAATTGGGAAAAACATTGTCTATCGAATCTGTTTTTAACAGGCTTCATTTCCACTTAGATTATTATTTTGATTTATTACTTCAGAAAAAGTTCTCAGTACTAAAAAATCAATATTTAGAAAATCTGTTCCAACTACACAAAATTGCAGCTTACAAATCGCCATCCACTGGTGAGTTTATGGGAACAATTACTGGAATTGACGCACATGGTCGGTTAAAGATTACATCTATTGATGGCAATGAAGGAATATATGATATCCAAACCATTCAATTTTTATAGCTTTGTGGTATGCAAGCATTGAAAGACTTAAAAATCGACAAAACGTGGACGCTTTTTCTTGATAGAGATGGTGTTATTAATCATCAAATTATAAATAATTACGTTAAAGAAGTTCATGAACTCAAAATTATTGAGGGAGTGCCTGAAGCCATTGCATTTTTCACGCAATTGTTTGGAAGGATTGTTGTTGTAACTAATCAACAAGGCATAGGCAAAGGTTTAATGACAGAGGATGATTTGCACCATCTACATGGTTTCATCACCAATTTAATTGAAAATTATGGAGGTAAAATTGAAAAATATTATTTTGCACCACAAATAGCATCAAGTAACGACCACTACCGAAAACCTGGTGTTGGAATGGGCTTGCATGCCAAGCGTGACTTTCCTGATATTGACTTTGAAAAATCTGTGATGATCGGGGATTCAGAAGGAGACATACAGTTTGGTACAAAATTGGGTATGAAAACTGTGATGTTAAAAAATAGTCGTAACCTAACCACCAAAGCGAATTATATTTTTGAAAATTTGCAGGCGGTTGCAAAACATTTAAGAGAATCACAATGAAATTAAACTTATTAACCATACTACTGCTCCTTTCAGCCACAGCCGTTGGACAGATAAACAAGAAAGATGCTCAAAATAGAAAGCAAGGAGAATGGGAAGTTTACTATGAACATGAAGCCATACTAAAATATAAAGGCCAGTTTAAAGACGACAATCCGTACGGTATATTTTACTATTATTACCCTAGTGGTAGAATTCAGGCAAAGGTTAATTATAAAGAAGGTGGCCGGATTACCTTATCGCAGGTCTATCACGAAACATCTGGATACATAAAAGCACTTGGCAAATATGTTGATCAGAAAAAAGACAGCACATGGACCTATTTCGATAATGTGGGCAATGTAAAAAGTAAAGAAACCTATGAGAACGGCCTATTAGAAGGTCAGCGAGTGATTTATTATGAACCAGTTAATGGGCAATACGTAGTGGCGAGATATGAGTATTACAAAAATAATGTGTTACATGGTACCTTTAAAGAATATCACCAAAATACTAAATTGAAAGCCGAAGGAAGTTACAAAGATGGCAACCTTGACGGTGACGTAAAATACTATTATGCCAATGGTAAAATGGAAAGATTGGAACGTTATAAATACGCCGTTAAACACGGATGGTGGATATTTTTTAACGTAGATGGCACACAAGCAGGAACAAAGCTATATTGGGAAGGACGGGCCTTGAAAGGAGAAGAACTTGAAAAGAAAAAAGCTGAATTGAAAGCACAGCGTTAAAGCCTAATTCCTTTAAATACGTTAGAACTCTAGATTTGATTGGCTTTATGTAGCTACCAATGTTTATAAGCTTATACAGATTAAAGCACTACAAATGAGCAAAAATAACATTATTTCAATCACCGTAATATTACTAATAATACTTGGCATCATAATGATTTATCTTGGCGGTTTTTATGTCCCAAAACTCATGTGGCCACCAATAGTAACGGGTTTAGGCTTCTTTTTAATAGCCTGGGCACTCAATGCGCTTAAAAACAGGTCGTAATTGCAACTTTGTTTCAAGGAACAAGCAAATTGTTGGTTTTATTTATTGAAAAACACACCGATCGTAACCAAATTCTTTCATCACGTTATCCACATGAAAGGTTTAAATGTTCACTATTAAAAGCGGTGGATATATAGCAATATTATAATCAGTCCGCCATGCATGAAAAAAAATTTCTTGGTGCAAGTTCACTCATACTTTTAGCCATAATTACCCTAGCGTTTTCACTGCCATTAGACTTCTTAACAGAACAAAAACGGTTTGAAAGGGTTAGAACCGCAATTACCAAAAAACAGGACATAATTGAAAAAAAACTAAAGACAAAAGCACTCACGCTGCACAACTTCAATACCCTGTTTATAGCTTATAAAGACAGTGACGAACTTGAGGTATACGTTAAACATAAAGATAGCTTAACTTACCAAAAGATTGAATCGTACGGTATTTGCGCAAAGTCTGGGCAACTTGGTCCTAAACGAAAACAAGGCGATTATCAAGTACCTGAAGGGTTTTATTACATTAATCGTTTTAATCCCACAAGTACTTTTTTGCTGTCCCTAGGCATCAATTATCCCAATGCATCTGACAGAATTAAGGGACATTCATCAAACTTAGGTGGCGATATTTTTATTCATGGTGCCTGTGTTACTATTGGTTGTTTGCCTATGACCAACAGCCAAATACAGGAATTATATCTATTTGCTATTCATGCAAGGAACAACGGTCAATTGCACATTCCTGTCTACATCTTTCCATTTAAAATGACACAAGAAAATATGGCAATCTTCAGAACCGCCCACATATCAAATAATGGACTAATTAGGTTTTGGACTAATTTAAAATTGGGCTATGACAAATTTGTGAGCGAACAAAAAGCGCTCCAAGTTAAAATTCTTAAAAACGGCGATTATCACTTTTAGTAATTATTTTCAGGGCATTGCGACTATCTAATAAATTTGTGAGCACTCAGTACAAAACTCCAGTAATGTCAGTTTGTTATCGCCACAAAAGTCCCTTTTAGAAAAAGGTTTTCCCAACGCTTAATTTTAACAGTTATTTAGAGTTGAGACACCAACCTTTTCGGGGTTCTGTACGTTTATATGATTACAAGGAAGTTAAATTTAAAACTACGAGGAGATGAGACAGCTTAAAATAGCAAAACAGGTAACGAATAGAGAAACGGCGTCGTTAGATAAATATTTACAAGAAATTG
>JAWWDX010000230.1:0-4528 GCA_033719695.1 Putridiphycobacter sp. | reverse complement strand
TTTTAACAGGGTCTATCCTGTTGTACACAAATAGCTTTAATGGCTTATTTGGTTGGGGTTTTAATAAATCATACAAGTCCTCAATAACAATTTGACTCTGGCTGCTCTTTGCAACAAGAGCGCTATCTTCGGCCACTATAAAATGAATGGTTGATTTCTTTGCAGATCTGAAAAGGTTCTTTTTTTTGGTCGTGTAAAGAAATTCACCATCAGGTACGTATTTTGCTTGTTTGCATCCACTGAATACAAACAAAAACAAAAAAAGTAAAACAACTGGTGATTTTTGCTTTAAACCCATTATAAATCTATCTTTACAAAAATAATCAGATTAATAGAGTAATTGATATGACGCTGACTAAAAATGAAATAAAATTCGTTAAATCCTTACAAATTAAAAAGTATCGCGATAATCACCAGCGGTTTGTAGTTGAAGGTGAAAAGCTCATCTCTGAATTATTATCGCAATCAACTTACAAAATTGACACCTTATTTCACACAGCTGACTACTCGCTTACCTCGCAGCATTCTGGCATAAATCATGTTGAAATAAGTTCAAAAGACTTAGAAAGAATTTCATCTTTAAAATCACCTAATAAAGTGCTTGCGACAGTTAAAATAAAGGCTCGCAATGCCGTGGATATGCATGCTGATGCCTTGATATTATTATTAGACAATGTGAAGGATCCAGGCAATTTAGGAACAATAATTAGAACAGCCGAATGGTTTGGTGTAACACATATCGTAGCATCTGAACAGTCTGTTGACGTATACAACCCTAAAACGATTCAATCTTCTATGGGTGCATTTTATCATGTCAATTTTTCGTATGCAAATTTAAACATCCTCATTCCAACATTAAAGGAAAAAGAATATGTAATAGCTGGAGCCAGCTTAACGGGCTCAAGTATTTACGAGGCAAAACTAGCTAAAAAAACAGCGCTAATAATGGGTAGTGAATCACATGGCATCAGTGATCAGATTCTAAAATTAGTAGACCAAGAACTTCTCATTCCAAAAATAGGTCAGTCTGAATCGTTAAATGTTGGCATTGCAACAGGCATATTTTTAGCCGAATACTATCGGCAATTTACTAGCCCTCAAACGTTATCGTAAACCACCAAACTTTAGACTTTAAGGAATTCAATGGAGAAGTGAAAAAAGTCTGCTCTTGCATCAATAAATCAGAAAACCCGTTTGAAATTTTTATTTCAATTGCAAATTTATAATAAGCCATAAAAAAATCAAATCCGCCTCCAAACTGCGTTGCAAAATCATTTCTTTTCATCTTCATAACCCTCTCTCCTGGAGTCGTTTTCACACCTGCTTGCGTGGCTAAGTCTAAACTATATTGCCCCCCAATTAATCCGTAAGCGGCAAAATTGTTAATTCTTTTCGTTCTTAACTTAAGCATTAATGGAAAATCTAAAAAAGTTGACTCTAACCTTGTTGAAACTGTACCAACCTGATTATTAAGTAGCAAACCATAAGTAAATTCTCTTTCTTGAAAAGACAGACTAGGTAAAAATCTTATATGGAATAGCTCACTGATATCCCATGAACTGACAATGCCAAAATTAAACCCAGGCTGTTTATTAATTGCCACATTAACTATTGTGTCTCCGTTGTATTCACCAGGTGAAAATCTATATCGAAAATCGGCAGTATTTGCGCCGAGTGAAAATCCAAAATGAAATTTTCTTCGGTCAAATTGTGGGATGTTTTTACCCGGTTGCGCAAAAGCAGCAGTGCTTTGCACAAGAACGATTAACAGTACTATGTTTTTAATTGCTTTCAATTTTTGACCAAAATTAACAAACGCAATTAATATTGATTTATTATGAGGGGCTTTTTTTAAGAAAAGCACTATCTTTATGCTCTATAAGCTTAATTGAATGGACAAGTTAGAATTGCAAGAAAAAGTCAAAGAAATTTTCAGTAATTACTTAGAGGATAATTCACACCGAAAAACACCTGAACGCTTTGCTATTTTGAACGAAATATACGATTCCAAAGGTCATTTTGACATAGAAGCTTTATATATCAAAATGAAAGAAAAAAAGTATAGGGTCAGTAGAGCAACATTATACAATACCATTGATTTATTAATGGAATGTAATTTGGTAAGGAAACATCAATTTAGTAATACTTCTCAGTACGAAAAAGCCTACGGTTTTAGACAACATGATCACATTATATGCACCGACACGGGTGATGTTATCGAATTTTGTGATCCCCGAATTGAAAAAATTAAAGCTACAGTTGAGGAATTATTTAATGTAAAAATCCACCATCATTCTCTGTATTTTTACGGCGAAAGAATAAATAAAAGCAATGAAACTAAAAATTGAAACGGAAATACACGATCAAATTATTGAAGTGAAGTTATATGGAGAGGTATTCACTGAAGAAGAATATGCTCCTATTTATGAAACCGTCAATGAATTCTTAGAAAAAGGCTTCAATCTATTCATTATAAACCTAGAAGGCATGTCTTACATTAACAGTTTAGGCCTTAATTCTTTGATAAAAGTTTTTACAGCTATACGAAATTCAGGCGGTGATATGGTAATTGTTAATATCTCGAAGAAAATAAATCAAGTTTTAATACTGACTAAGTTAAATTCAGTTCTTAATATTGCAACTTCGCATAAAAATGCGATAGAACATCTAAAGAAATAGCATTATGAAAGTTGACGTATTATTAGGATTACAATGGGGCGACGAAGGCAAAGGCAAAATTGTTGACGTAGTGACACCTAAATACGATATTATTGCAAGATTTCAGGGCGGACCAAATGCGGGTCACACCTTAATCTTCGAAGGAAAAAAACAAGTCTTACACACCATCCCTTCAGGAATTTTTAGAGAAGACACAATGAACATTATTGGAAATGGTGTTGTTATTGACCCTATTACCTTAATGGCTGAAATGAAAGAGTTAGAAGCCAAGGGTGTAGACATGGCAAGTAAACTGTTGATCTCTAAAAAAGCACATTTAATTCTACCGACACATAGAATTCTTGATCGCTATTCTGAAGAACAAAAAGGGAAAAAGAAAATTGGATCGACCCTTAAAGGTATTGGTCCAACTTATATGGACAAAACAGGACGAAATGGTATTCGTTTTGGAGACACCCAACTGAAAGATTTTAAAGAACGCTACAATACATTGGTGGCAAAGCATATTGGCATGTTAGGAAATTTTGACTACAAACCTATCCTTGCAGAGTTTGAACCTCAGTGGTTTGAGGCGTTGTCGTATTTGTCAAACATTCCTTTAATTGATAGTGAACAGCATTTAAATGATGCTCTAAAATCGGGAAAATCTATTTTAGCTGAAGGCGCGCAAGGTACCATGTTAGATATTGATTTCGGAACATACCCATTTGTAACATCCTCAAACACAGTGACAGCAGGTACCTGCACAGGACTAGGCATAGCGCCAAATAAAATTGGAGAAGTCATTGGTATTTTTAAGGCGTACTGTACGAGAGTGGGGAGCGGTCCCTTTCCAACAGAATTAGACAATGCTGTTGGAGAAGAAATTAGAAAAGTAGGACATGAGTATGGCGCCACAACAGGAAGAGACAGAAGATGTGGATGGATCGATTTACCAGCTTTAAAATACGCTGTTATGATTAATGGAGCTACACAATTAGCTATGATGAAAGCAGATGTGTTAGATGGCTTTGAAAACATTCAAGTGTGTACTGCATACGAAATTGACGGAAAACTATACGACTATTTGCCTTACGACATTACAGCACTTGATATCAAACCAATTTATAAATCATTACCCGGTTGGAAAACCGATTTAACTGGTTTACGTTCGTTAGACGAGGCGCCAAAGGCCTTTACGGATTATATTGCTTATTTGGAACAAGAATTGCATGTACCTATCACAATAGTGTCTGTTGGACCAGATAGAGACCAAACAATTGTGAGACAATAAATTGAAAAAAAATATAAACATATTAAAAAAGGCGCTTTTACTAAGCGCCATTTTTTTGACCACTTTTACATGGTCACAAAAAAACAATATTGAGCTTGTACATGCTGATACACTGGCAAATAGCTCGAGATTCACAGATGCAACCAAATTAGTTGGTAATGTTCATTTTAAAAACCAAAACTTAAATCTGTATTGCGATTCTGCATTTTTTCACCAAGTTAACAATTGGGTAAAAGCATACGGACGCGTCCAAATCAATCAAGGCGATACATTAAACCTTTACGCCGACTCCCTCCATTTTGATGGGAACACCAATATTGGTCAGCTCCAAAGTAATGTTAAAATCAGAGACAACCTATTTAAACTCCGAACGGATTCCTTAAACTTTAACGCCAACACGTCGGTGGCCTACTACACCAACAAAGCCTTTATAGAAAGTAAAAACAATCAATTAACTCTTACTTCCAAAAAAGGCAAATACTTTTCAAGTTCAAAAACTTTTATCTTTAAAGATAGTGTAATTTTAAATCATCCAGACTATTTGGTTCACTCCGACACACTCGAATTTAGAGCCGT
>JAWWDX010000229.1:0-4531 GCA_033719695.1 Putridiphycobacter sp. | reverse complement strand
GTTATGAAGTAGATGGCGACTTATCTGAGACTGAACACCAAGCATTAACGCAAGTACTTTCTGGTGTTGGTGAAATGGCGGATGAATTTTTTAAGGCAGATTTGTTAATGTACACAGGTCTTTCTGATATAGAAGTGAATGAGAAGCTAGATGCGCTGGAGATAGAACCACGTTTTCATTTTGGAGGATACGGCAAGTGGACAAATGAGTTGGTGGATTTTATGAATTCATTTTATAGTGAAACAGCCATACCGCTCGATCAGATTTACACGGGGAAAATGATGTTTTCTTTTTTTCAAATGCTTAAAGAAGGAAGGTTTTTACGTGGTTCAAAAATAGTATTATTACATACGGGCGGACTGCAAGGAACTGCTTCCATTCAAAATAAGCTTCAGTTTTCATAAAACCTCTGCTTAATCATTTAATTTTGTGGGTAAATGCTCCTTCAATAAAAAGATGGGTTTAAAATTCTCAGTCCGGAAAAAAGTTGAAAAAAGCAAAATATATGTCTTATGCTTAAGTGTAAGATCAAAAACGTTTTTGCCGTCATTCACGTCTTTAAACACATAATAAAGCAGTTCTGAACAATAAAACTTTTCAGGTGTCAGTAAACTAAATTTATAATCGAAGGGAATTTTGGCTTTTAAATATGTGGAAGCAGCTGAAACAATCTGTTTACCAACACTGTCTTTAAAAATTGGTCGACAAATAAAAAGTATCGAGTCTGCCGACTGCTGTACAAATCGTTCGAGAGATTGTGTTTGAACGCCATTAATGCCCTTTTCACTTGAATCGGAGCCTAATGTATGAATGACATTTAGCTTGCCAGTTTTACTTTTGTAGATAATGCCACAGTGCGTGTAAATCTCTCCTGTTGAACGACTTAAGTGAAACGATAATGGGCCATCTCCCTGTCGTAATATAATATCGCCATCTTGTAATTTGTTGAGAACAGTGTCTGGCAATGTAATGGTTGTCGTTTTGGTGCTATGAGATAATCCAGCTGTTCCATCTTGCTGTTCGCGGCAAGCCAAACACATAAACAATACACTTGTAAACAAAAATACTCTGCTAATCATACGCGCAAAAAAAGCCCATCAACCTGATGGTAGATGGGCTTAAATATAGTTTTTCTTCCGGTTATTTCTCTTCAGCAGTCTCCAATTCTTCTTCCATAATTGGTTCCACAGGAGCTTCTTCCATCATGTCTTCATCACCAAATCCCATATCACTCATATCTGGCATTGGCATATCTTTCGTTTGAGAACTAACTTTCCATTTTCCATCTAATTTTTCCAATTCATAGACAAATGAATCGTATTTGTAATTTAAAACAGCACTTGAGTCTACACGTCTTTCAGTACACTTACATTTAGCTGTTTCAGCTTCTTCATCCACTTCACATTTAACTTCCACTATTTTAGTTTCATACCCCTTAGTGTCTGTTTCTTTCATTTGCTCAATCGTTTCAGTTGCAGGACCAGTTGAAACTTCTAAAGCCTTATCATAGTCGGCCTTTGCGATCATTGATACATACATTTCAGTTGCCTTTTCAGGTGAGTTACCGCCTACGCCTCCAGAACAGGAAACCATTGCTAGTGCAAGCATGCCAAATATTAAATACGTTAATTTCATGATTGTTTTCAGTTATAAATTTGCTTACAAATGTAGTTTTCTTTTTCGGATATATCAAATATCAGACTTTAAGATAAAATAAATTAATAGGTAGGCAATATTCAATTTTTTTTCTCGTTTTCTAATGAAAACCTAAAACTATAAAAGCCTATGGCAAATTGTTACACTCTAAAATCACCAAATCAAAACTTACAAACAACGCAGAAACCAAAAGCTGAAGTATTGCATGCCATACTTAACTTTTCAAAATCATATGAAGTTGTTACAAGTGAAAAGAAAAAGATTGGGTTCGTATTAAACTAAAAAAGTCTCGGTTCTGCCGAGACTTTTTTTATTCTTCTTCTTGAGATGAAGTATTGTCTTTCGTTACAATGCCGTGGTTAACCAATAGGTTATACCATTGAAATAATTTTTTCAAGTCGGAGTCGTGTACGCGATCTTCGTCGTAATTAGGTAAAAAAGCAGATATTCTCTCTCGTAAGGCTGCACCATTTTCTTTGTGGTTAATTGAAGGCTGATAATTCTCATGCTCAGCTAATTTAACATACACATCTACTAAAGGAACATCTTCCTCATATGTATAGATACTGATGTCTTCTAAAGCTGAAACTTTGTCTGTTGAGAAGATTGGAAATTTTCTTTTGTCTCCCAATGCTTGCACAATTATATTGTTTCTACCTTGGGCTACCACTTTGAATAATCCCGCTTTTCCAGAAATTGAAATAATACCTTTTAAATCCATTCAATAAATTTTAGGTGGCAAAAATAGAATAAATTTTTATTCTTTGATAAGTTTGACAATTTTATAACTGCTATCGAATTGCAATTGCAATAAATAAACCCCTGAAGGCAGGTTAGGTGGATGAATTGATAAAAATAGATCGTCAGCTGCAAAATTATCATAGGCATATATCAGTTTACCAGCGATATCATATATACCAATGTCGATATTAAAAGCGTTATTTTTAATAATTTGAAATTCGTCAATAAATGGGTTAGGAAAGATGACAAATTCATTGCGTTCTAGTTCTTTTAAAGTTTCAATATTAACTGCCACGGGCGCAGAGGTGAGTGAGCAACCTTCTTTTTCCGTGACTATCACATGGTAATTTCCTGTTGCGGTAGGATTTAAGAATTGCTCTTTTTCATCTACAATAAATGAGTTATCAATAAACCATTCATATGCGAAAGCAGGTGTTGCGACTAAACCACCGCCAATAATATTTATTGTCGGATAAATTGGAACTTGTCCTTTAATAATAATGAGAGAGTCTGTAAAGCCACGGCATCCTTTTTGGTTGGTAACGAGGGCAAATGCTGTGTCGCCCAGGGTTGTTGAGTAAGAAGCTGAGTTTAATTCATTTTGCCATAAGTAGGTGGCATAGTTATTTTCAGCGGTCATTACAGTGGCCGTATCATTGCAAATTAAAGTGTCGCCAATGACGGTTGGACTATAGTTACTCTTATTTAACAATTTAAAGGCGTCGATTTTACCATGTCCGTATGCATAATTTGGAGTGCTCCCCGTATAATTATCGGAATACGCTATCTCTATTAAATCGTTTTTAAAATCGATATTTGTGGCTAAATGGCATTTTTCAAGATACAATGCAGCAATTCCTGCAACGACAGGGGAGGCCATGGAAGTGCCGCCATTTAACACATGTTTTTGGCCTTGGGCAAGCGAGTTACCACCATTATTCACAAGTGCATCTATTAAAAATTGAGGACAGGCGCTTAAAGTACCATCTCCGGTAGCAGCAATATCAGGTTTTTGTTCTCCAATTCTATTAGGACCTTTGCTTGAATTTATGGAAAGTTTACCGCTTGTGTGATTAAGTACTCTGTTATTGCCGTTTTGATCGATATAATCTTTTTGATTGGCAAAATTAGCGACAGTGATCACTTGTTCACTACAGGTCCATGAACTCACAGTACTATACAGTGAATCTGGAAATTGATAGTGAGCTATTCTTGGATATTCCATGGTCGTAGGTAAGTTGTCTTCCCTAATTTTTGACAAACCTATAGAAAAGCCCGACCACAGGTCGTAAGTACCCGATAAGCCAACGGTGTTGAAACCATATAAAAAATTTGTTGAGTCCATATTTTCAAGTAATGCTTCAATGTGATAAACACCATTCACTTCTTCGCAATAGAATTCTACTGGGCTCGCTTTAAATCCATTAACCATTATGGAATCGTTTGTTGTACTGTTTAGCAACGATTCAATCGTATAATAGGACGTACTGCCCACAGCTTCAAATGCACCATCTTGTCTAATGGCTTCAAAGGAAAATTGGACATTTTTAAAATTACTAGTGTCTGCCCATAAGTCGAAAAATACGGCCGGTGAGCCGAACAAAGAATTGGGGTTAACTTCGAACCAAGTGAAGCTCGTGTCGAGAGACACTTCACCTTTTAAATGATAATGATCCCAGTTTCCCGAATTTCCTGCCGCAGCAACAACAATTCGGCCTGGCTTTTCATTTAACAAACTGTCCACAATCTGACTTGCAGGATCTGTACCATCATGACTGCCTAGATAATCCCCTAAACTTGTATTTACCACAGCTGGCATGCCCAATGAATCTGCAACGGCAAATACATAATCAATGGCATCAGCAACCGTTAAGGTCCAATTACTCCTTGAGAAGTCAGATTCAACAATAATGATGGTGCTTTCTGGTGCAACTCCTTTGAATTTATTTAGGGCACGACCATTTCCTGAACCTGTTCCAGTCACCGTAGAGCCATGTGCACTATTGTCGGTCGATTGACAGATGCCTGCATTTATATCGCCGTTCGTCCACACTTGCCCATAGCCATACTTCAATGGTGTTCTGTCTGGTAAGTTTGGTAAGGTTTGATCCCAGTACCTTAGTACCCTAGTAGT
>JAWWDX010000228.1:0-4531 GCA_033719695.1 Putridiphycobacter sp. | reverse complement strand
TTATTTCCGATTCTAATTTTTCTCGCAGGATCAACCAATACGTCCCATAATAAGCTTTCTCGGTTTAATTCACGTAATAAAAATACCTCAATTCTTGCCCCAGTTTTCTCCTTGTTACCATACATTCTGGCAGGAAAAACTTTTGTATTGTTCATGATCATCACGTCTCCGTCATCAAAATAATCTAATACGTCCTTAAACACTTTGTGTTCAATGGTTTGTTTTTCTCTGTCCAATACCATTAACCTTGACTCATCACGGTTTTCAACGGGGTGTTCAGCAATTAAATCATCTGGTAATTCAAAATCAAATGCGGATAACTTCATGTATATATTTATTGTTTAACTTAGTTTTGTGAAGTATTGTTTTCTTAATCTGTGTTTTACTTCAAAAAACGGGATTATTTTTGCTTAAAGCCTACAAAGATAGTGAATATTGACGAAAATTGCAATATTGAAACTAACTTAGCGCCATATTTATAGCTGAATGTTACTATTCTAATTTTTAACACTATATCTTGTAACTTTTGGAGTCAAAAATTGTCATACCATATATATGAAATTGTTTCTGACATTTTTATTTAGTATCGTATTAGCTCATATCATGTTTGGGCAAACCATCAGTGGTTTTGTTTTTGACGAAAGAAACAATCCTATTCCATTTGCTCAAGTCAATGTCAAGAATTTTGAGAATTTAGGTGCTCGAACAAATATTGAAGGCTTTTATGAGTTTTTTATTGAACAAGGCCAGTATGAATTAATATTTTCAAGTGTAGGGTTTGAATCTGTGACCATAAAAGTTGTTGTTAATCCAAATGCAGCTGTTGTTCAGAACATGTACTTAAAAGAAAGTATTACTGAGCTGACAGAAGTGGAGGTGTCTACAAAAAGAACTAATGTAGGTTATGAAATTGTAAAGAATGTTATAGCTAATCGTGAAAATTTATTAGAGCCTTTTACAGGGTTCACTTGCCAAATGTACGTGAAAGAACGTGAAACTTTTGATGTAAAAATTAAAGAGAAGGAGGCAGAAGAAGATGAGATCGAAGCCGGCAATCAACCAAAAGATGTATTTGAAGAGGAGGATAAAAAGAACCAAGCAAAAATAGAGCAAGGCGGACGGCTGAATTTGATGGAAAGACAAATTACAGTCAATTTTCAATACCCAAATAAAATTAAAGAAGAGGTAACGGCTCAAGACAAAATAGGTAATTCACAACAATTATATTTAAAGAGGGCGCCAGTTTATCCAAAAGTGCGGTTTGATTTCTACAGTGGTTTAATGCGGCAAGAATTTTTACATGAAACACCAATTGTGTCTCCGCTGCACGCCTCAGGAATCTTATCCTATAAGTATAAATTGACAGAAATTATCACACACAGGCAAGATACTATTTATAAAGTAAAAGTAAGTTCTAGAAGTGTGGGATCGAGCAGTATGGAGGGTTTCCTGTATATCAAGAAACACGATTGGGCGCTGACCAAAGTTGACTTAACCATTAGTAAGGGGAATTTAAAATTGTATGACGAATTTAGAATTGAGCAAGAGTACACGCAATTCGACTCCATCTGGTTAGTAACCAAACAGCGATTTGAATATAAAACAAAGTACTTCAAAGAAACGGTTTATGGAGTAACTGAAATTACCTATTCCGATTTTAAATTGAATCCAGAATTTCCGAAAAAGTTTTTTGGTGCCGAAGTAGCCATTACAACAAAGGAAGCAGCTGAAAGAGATAGTACCTATTGGGAGAAACTTCGCCCAGCACCATTAACCGTAGAGGAACAACGCAAAAAATTTGTGCAAGACAGCCTAACAGCTATTTATACGTCTAAAGCATATCTTGATTCTGTTGATTCTGAATTTAATAAAATTACTTTATTGAAAGTGGTTGCATTAGGTATTGATCACCGAAATAGAGAAAAGAAAACACAATGGTACTTTACTTCTTTAATAGATTTTATAGAACCAGTTGGTGTTGCAGCACCACGAGCAGGACCGTATGCGCGATACTTTAAAAAGTTTGACAACGAGCAATGGCTTCAAACTTGGGTCAATTCATCAATTGGTTTATTAAATGGAGATGTGAGAGGAAATGTTGGAGTGTACCATCTGTATAACCCAAAAAAATTAGCAACGTATTACGCCAGGTATTCACATGGCTTGGGCTCTTTGAATTGGGCTGCTCAATACTTCGATCAGCTGAAGCTTAGC
Source organism: Putridiphycobacter sp. (assembly GCA_033719695.1). Lineage (GTDB taxonomy): Bacteria > Bacteroidota > Bacteroidia > Flavobacteriales_D > Crocinitomicaceae > Putridiphycobacter. Next base: position 2,317 of record JAWWDX010000228.1, on the reverse strand, counting down.
AATTATTTTAACGTTGATAATTACCAAGTTAGTCACAACTTTGAAATTGTCAATGGTCTAAAGTTATATACTGAATTTAGTGCTCAGAAACGCTATCCGCTTGGCGATTTAAAGTTACTAAATATCCGTTGGGTCGACTCTTTAGTAGATAAAGGAGAACCGTATCAGTTTGAGCCTTACGTGTCAACCAGAAGTATCATAGCACTAAGTTTTACGCCTTTCCAAAAATATGTATCAGAACCTTATCGCAAAGTTGTTCTAGGGAGTAGATGGCCAACATTTACAGTACGTCATGAAAAAGGGATCAAAGGTTTGTTTGGTAGTAATGTAGATTTTGATTACTTATCATTATCCATTAAACAGGAGTTTTCAATTGGTACTATTGGTAAAACAAATTATTACTTCACAACAGGCCAATTTATCAATAAAAAAAGCATTGAGTTAATTGATAAGAAATTTTTCGTTCGTTCCGATACGTCCACACTTTTTCGTTTTTTAATGAATAGTCCTACTGGTCAATTTCAAAATTTGCAAGAACAGTATGTTACCGAAAATCTATATGCTGAATTTCATATTATTCACCGATTCAATGGCGCAATCGTGAATAAAATTCCGTTTATGAAGAAGACAAGAATTCGTTCGCTAGCTGGGGCTGGATTTTTATACTTGCCAGAAGTTAACAATTTATTTTACCAAGAGGCTTATGTTGGGATTGAGCGGAATTTTAAATTTCTAAGAACCATTATTCGGCCAGCCTTATATTTAGTGTATTCCGATTCCAATGTACAACAGCCTAACTTGCGCGTGAAGTTTGGTATTACCACCTTAAACATGCGCGATATGCAATTTAATTTCTGATGCCAAAAGTTTCCATTGTTATGCCCATGCGAAATGCCATCCCTTATTTACAGGAATGTATTACGTCAATCATCAATCAATCGTTCACCAATTGGGAACTAATTGTGGTAAACGACCATTCAACTGATGAAAGCTATGATGTGATGACCACATTCGCCGAAGAAGATAGACGGATTCGTGTATTTAACGCTAACGGCAAAGGGATAATTGATGCCCTTCAACAAGCTTACGTATTAACAAGCGGAGAATTTATTACACGAATGGATGCAGATGATATCATGCCAACCGATAAACTTAAAATATTGCTTGATAAACTAGTGGAGCATCCAAAGGCTGTGGCTACTGGCAAAATAAAGTACATTGGCGATAATTTAAGAGAGGGATATCTTAAATATGAACAATGGATGAATGATTTAATGACTGATCACAGTCACTATGAACAAATTTACAGAGAGTGTGTGATTCCTTCACCAGCATGGATGGTTGAAAGGCAATTGTTTGAAACTATTGGCGGTTTTAATGTAAATACCTATCCCGAAGACTATGACCTAACATTGCGATTTTACCAACACCGTATTCCCATTGTAGCAGCGCAGACAGTTGTTCACATTTGGCGCGACTATCAGGCACGCACCAGCAGAAACGATCCAAACTACGCCTTTAATGCCTTTGAGGAATTGAAGACCACCTATTTTTTAAAAATAGATTTTGATGCTAGTAAAGAGCTAGTACTATGGGGTGGTGGAAAGAAAGGAAAAAATATTGCCTTATTACTTCAAAAACATCAGGTTGATTTTATCTGGGCCTGTAATAATCCAAAAAAGATTGGACAAGCTATTTATGGTGTGGAGATGGAAGATATCGCTTTGGTTTTTGAGCCAGATAGTCATTATCAAACCATCATTGCTGTAGCCCAACCCGAAGCCCAAGCACTCATTAAGAAAAAACTAGAAACCCTACCACATATAGATCCTTATTGGTTCTGCTAGGAGGTTGAACTTTATAATCATAACAATTTTTATCGCCCTTGTTATGATATGCACATTTGGTTAGTAATCTGCTTTATTTTTATATATTTGAGATAAACACATTGACCTATGAAAGTAATATTCCTTGGCTTGTCTATTGTATTTTCTTTAACGGCCCTTTCGCAAGTGCCGTCTTATGTGCCCGTGTATGGCTTAAAAAGTTATTGGCCATTTTCTGGCAACCCAAATGATGCAAGTACAAATGCAAATCATTTAACAAACCACAGTGCTGCTTTAACCACAGATAGATTTGGCAATACAAATGCTGCCTATTCATTCAATGGAACTAACCAATATTTAGATCAAACATCACCAAGTTTCACCTTTGGAGATACGTCTGATTTTACTTTTTCAGTATGGATTTCTAAGGCGAGCACCGCTTCAGGTGTTGCCATCATGAATGGCAGTACTGCTTCTGGTAATTTTATTTG
>JAWWDX010000227.1:0-4531 GCA_033719695.1 Putridiphycobacter sp. | reverse complement strand
CCTGCAGATTGACGCAAAGTCATTAAGCCTGCATTTACAAAGCTTACCGTCATGACCGTTGTTACAGAAGAAGACTGAACAATTGATGTAATGCCAAATCCAGTTAAAACCCCTTTGAAACGATTTGAAGTAATTGATCCTAACATATTACGAAGTCTAGCGCCTGCAGCTTGCTGTAGTCCTTCACTCATAATTTTCATTCCAAAAATAAACATCCCAAGAGATCCAATCAGAACCAAAAGTTTGAAAATCCCCCAAGTTCTCTCAGCTTCAAACTTTCCTTTATCTGCCCATATAGTCTTACCTTCTACTACTAAACCTAACTTGTATACGTAAGATTCACCACCTGACAAATCCTTAATTTTCTTAGCTACTTTGTTGATTGAAATATCTTTCTCATATTTCCAAGGTGCTTTTGTCGCATCTGCCTTATTCTGCTTTTCTCCAATTTTAGTATTATATTTAATGACAAAGGAAGCGTTAGGGTAATAACGTTTGATATTTTCAAGTAAATCACCTTCAATACCCCAAGTAATGTTAGCACCTTCCTCTTTACCTTTTGCCTGATTGCTTTTAAAGATAGAGCCACTCAATGAATTAATATGATGTATTTTTTGATCGTAAGTTATATCATTGGCAGAAATACCTGTACCGTACATTACCTCAAAAATGACATTCTCTAAAACATCCTCAATCACCACCTCATTCGCACTGATATCTGCAGAAATAACTTGCCATTCTTGCTCGTCTAACGTCTTATACTTAAAGGCTACAACCTTATCGGAACTTGACACCGTTTCCCAAACTAGTTTTAATTTTCCGGTTTCTAAGATTTCCAAAGTAAGGGGGTCTTTATCATTTTTGAATTCGTAATCGAATCCTGATATTGTAACCGTCTTTGCAGAACTTACAACGGTATCGTTTACTTGATTCTCTTCAACAGAAAAACCAAATGTCATTACAGTGAAAACTGTAACTAAAGAAAAGAATAATTTTTTCATTTACCTCTATTATATTTGGGACAAAAGTAATCGTTCAATTCTTTTATTTATTTTATCCAATGTTAAGGTTACGTTAACAAATTCTTTAGCCCTAACCAGAATAGAGGCAATTGACTTCTCTCCAAATACACCATAACAACTTCACTAAAAGTGTTTTGAATGTTTAAGCTGGCAAAAATTAAATAAGATTTAATATTATCATATTGTTAAGGATAGGTTTCTAATGTTAATCATTTGTTAAATAAATACAATCTTTGCCCTAAAATTTTGAAAAAATAAAAAATGAAAAAATTAGTTATCCTTTCAGTTTTTACTATTGTTGGCAACCTATTATTGGCACAAATACCGAACAATTCATTTGGGAAAGGTTTTAATATCGTTGGAAAGGATTCTTCATACACTATGCGGGTTGGTATTAGGTTTCAAACACTTTTCCAAAACAATTGGACTGTCAGAAATGATAACTTTAACAATATTGGAGATCACACTTCAAATTTTTTAATTCGAAGATCTCGATTAAAATTTGATGGCTTTGCCTTTACAACAAAATTAAAATACAAAGTGGAACTTGGTTTGAGCGGCCGAGATATTGGTGGAAGCAACCAACCGGCTGTCAATTATGCTTCGAGAATGATTCTTGATGCATATCTTGAATGGAACTTTTACAAAAACTTCTCATTAAAGGTAGGTCAAGCTAAACTGCCAGGAAACCGGGAAAGGGTTATATCATCTGCAAATATGCAATTTGTTGACCGCTCTTTATTGAATTCAAGATATAACATTGATCGTGACATGGGTATACAATTAAAACACCATTTTAAAGTAGGATCAACTTTTATTATACAAGAAAATTTTTCATTTTCTCAAGGTGAAGGTCGTAACATTACAATTGGTAATTTAGGTGGATACGAGTACACTTTTAGACTTGAATTTCTGCCATTTGGGAAATTTTCTTCCAAAGGAGATTATGTTGGTAGTGCCATTAAATATGAAAAAAAACCAAAATTAGCAGTAGGCTTAACTTATGATATTAATGAAAATGCAGTTAAGAAAAGAGGCCAGTTAGGAAGCTTTATAACGGACGCTAATGGCAATTATGTGGGTAGAACTTTATACACATTCTTTGCGGACTTGATGTTTAAATACAAAAACTTATCAGTTATGGGAGAATATGCCATTAAAAACACTTCAAACGGTAATCCATACATTATTGACCCTGTAAACGGAGACGTTTTAGGGCCTTATTATATTGGCAACGGTTTTAATCTTCAAGCTGGATGGATGTTCACCAACATGCTAGAAGTGGCTGCCCGATACACAACTATCAGTCCTCACCCGGCAGCTGATAGTATGCAAAAAGAATATACATTGGGCGTTTCGAAGTTCTTTTCAGGTCACCAACTGAAAATTCAAGGTGACATTTCATATCGTCAAAATTCATTCGAAAACAATACTGATGCTAACCAAGGTGCCAATGATGGTCTCATGTGGCGAATGCAAGTTGATATCCACTTCTAATAATTATATTTTGAAACCAAACAAACAGATGTCATCCGTTTGTTCATTGGAACCTTGCCACTGATTCAGAGCGTCCTTGATTTCATTTCTTTGAGTTTCTACAGGTAAACTACTGATTCTCGCCAATAAGGCACTGGTATTTTTATAGCCAAATTTTTTGACTTTGGGTCCGCCAAATTGATCGGGAACCCCATCTGTGAAAATATAGAAAGCATCACCTGCTTCAAAATCAACGTATTCGCTTGAAAAAGAACGGCTGTAACCGTAGTTTACAGCACTAATGCCAAATTTATCTCCTCTGATGCGCTCAACAACATTGTCACGCACTTTAAATAATGAATTGGATGCACCAGAATATTCAATTCGTTTTTTATGCATATTAATCGCCACTAGCGACATATCCATTCCATCAAATATTTCATTATCAACTTCTGCATCATACTCCTGCTCGAAAAGTTTTTGTAGACCCTCTTGAATAAAATCGAGAATTTGATTCGTATGGGTAATGTATGGCTCATTGATAGCTTGTTCGAGCAAGCTTTCACCAATAATACTCATAAATGCCCCTGGTACACCATGCCCTGTGCAGTCAACCACGGCAACAAATATTTTTCCGTTCTTTTCAGCTAGCCAATAAAAATCACCACTCACAATGTCTTTAGGCTTATAACAAACAAAAGATTTAGGTAATAAGGAATGTACTAATTTATCTGACGGCAAAATACCATTCTGTATTCTTTTAGCATAATTTATACTGTCAGTAATATTTTTGTTCTTTTCTGCCAAATCTTGGGTTCTTTCTTCTACTTTTACTTCTAGTGTTGAATATAAAGAACCGTTAATAAGTGCTGACCCAACATAAGCCCCCAATGATTTTAAAATATCTAAATGGTGTCTTTCAAAAGCATTGACTCGCATGCTTTGCACCGTCAGTACACCCACAACCTTTCCTTCAACAAACATTGGGGTGAAAATTAATGAACGGGGAGACTTACCTTTAAGAACATTAAATGCATCAATATAATTAATATATTCAATATCATTATCTTTTATGAAAATGTCACTTTTATTTTCAATACACCACACAGTATAGTTGTTCTTATCTTCCATGCTCATGAACCCTAGAGGATCTAATTCACCTGATTCAATTTCGTAATTGTACTCAATTTCTTGTTTATCTTCATGATAAATTCTAATCCCGAACATTTCGGCATCCATCAAACGGCTTATTTTACTATGTACTGTTTCAAATACTTCATCAAAATTTAAAGTCGAAGAAATATCTAACCCAATTTCACTCAGTAGTTTTGTATTTGAATAGGTTTGCAATAGCTCATCTTTTTGCTTTACAATTTCTTCAGTTCGTTTTGCAACCTCTTCCTCCATACCTTTGTAGAGTAGCGACTTTTCAATTGCAATTGCCATATAGTTAGCAATATTCTTGGCCAAATTATAGTGATTTTCTCGGTAAGCATTCTTTTTGAAAGACTGTACACTTAACACACCAATAGCATGACCTTTTGACCACAATGGAATATATATCAAGGACTTAGGTAATTCTCCCGCAACTGCCTCAGGTTTTGCATCCAAAAACCTAGAATACTCTTTATCCAAATCATTCACCATAAATGACTTATTTCTAACCATGGCAATAACTCCCATTTTATTAGTTTCATCTAAACCACACGAAATATGACGGTACTTCTCTCCTTTTTCAATAAAGCTGACGAAATTTAGACGTTGTTTTTCATTATCTACAAGTCCAACACCAAAGCAAGTGGCATCTAATAAGCTATTTATTTTTGTATACACCAAATCGACAATATCGTCAACAGTTTTAGCAGCAGTAATACCGACCCCAATTTCACTCAAAAGTCTCGCAGACTCATACGAGTTTTTAAGCTGCATATTGGCCTCCTTTTTTTCAGTAATATCACTAGCAACTATGATAAATTTTAAAATATCTCCATTTTCATCAAACGAAGGGGTAATAGCTATATCTAACCAGTAGG
>JAWWDX010000226.1:0-4544 GCA_033719695.1 Putridiphycobacter sp. | reverse complement strand
TTTAGAATGGTCGCCCATAATTAATCCACAGAATTGTAGGGGTGTTTGCTCAAGTGTTGCCGATCTGTAATGATACAGTTTAATTAGTCCATAATTGTTTTTCAAATTCGACGAATTCGTATCCGCGCCCAAATTGCACCACTCACCAATTAAGGAATTGCCAATAAAACCGTCGTGTCCCTTATTGCTGTATCCATGCAAAATACTATTCGATATTTCACCTCCAACCTTGCATTCTGGGCCAATGGTGGTAGGACCATATATTTTAGCGCCCATTTTTACAGTCGCGTGATCGCCCAAGGCAAAGGGACCGCGTATAAGAGCGCCTTCCATTACTTCAGCATCTTTACCAATGTAAATCGGTCCAGTTGAAGCATTCAAAGTTGCACATTCAACTTTTGCCCCTGGTTCTATAAAGACATTTTCAGGTTTTATAACTTGATTCGTGCTTGAAATTGACTCAGAGGTTCTGTGACTAGTCAATACATCTAAATCTATTTGAATGGCAGCCGCATTTTGTTGAAAAAGATCCCAAATATACTCCACCCAAATGGCCGCATGGTCATCTAAATCTACGCTCAACCCTGCATCAACACCTTTGGTAGCTAACCATTTGCCATTAACAAATAAGGAGGCGCCTTCTTGCAGTGCCAACAGGGCATTTACAGTTACAGCGGTTGGTTTATAATTACCCGCAATTGTTAGGTCTACTTGTTCTGCATTGGAATATTTTTCCTGTAAATATGACTCCGTCTGATAAAAGCAATGAACAGATTTGCCAGCGGCTTCAAATAATGCGCGCCAAGTTTCCTGTATGGTTAATATGCCAAATCGTAGGTCGCAAACTGGACGGGTGAGGGTTAGTGGACAAAAATCAAGGTGCTTATTATTATCAGTAAATTGAATAGTCATAAAAAAATGGGTAAAAAAAAAGCCTCAATATTGAGGCTTTATAAAAGTATGTATTTTTTTTATTTCTTAAGATTCTTTCCGTATCTGTTTTTAAATTTATCAATACGTCCTGCCGTATCCACAAATTGTAATTTCCCAGTAAAGAAAGGATGTGACTTGTGAGAAATATCCAATTTAACTAATGGATATTCGTTACCATCTTCCCATGTAATTGTTTCATTAGAAGGGGCACATGAATTACATAAAAATGCATATTCATTAGTCATATCTTTAAATATTACTTTTCTGTATTCTTCTGGGTGAATTCCTTTTTTCATCTCAATTCTATATTAGTGCTCTTATTTTTATTCCGAAATTGGAGTGCAAATGTACAAAATTTATTTTTAATTGCAATTATTTAAAATATAAAATAAATCTATTTATAAATCGTATACTATCTTTGAGGTTCAAAATTATGAAATTATTATTGATTTTTTCTGCTTTTGCTGTGATTTTCATGGCATCATCCTGTAAGAAGCCATTGGTCTTATCGAAAGATAATTTGACATTTTCGAACGATACAGTCATTTTTGACACCATATTTACAACTGTCGGCTCAACTACAAAGCGTTTAAAACTATATAATAATAGTAGTTTGCCAGTTTTAGTAGAGGACATTGAATTGATGGGAGGCGCTAACTCTCCATTTAATCTTAATCTTGATGGAGTCAGTGGTTCTAAGTTTTCAGCAATACAAATGCCTAAGAATGATTCGCTATTCATGTTTGTTGAAGTGACCTTGTCGGTTAACAACGGCACCTTGCCCATGGTGGTAGAAGATTCTATTCGGTTTAGAACAAATGGGGTAGACCAGTATGTGTCGCTAGTTGTGTGGGGACAAGATGCCTATTTTCACGTAAACGAAATTGTGAGCGACAATGAGCCTTGGCAAACAGATAAGCCCCATGTCATTTATGGCATTGCCGCTGTGGGGTTTCCTGGTATAGATTCTAATTTAACCCTTACGATTCCTGCGGGTGCACAAATTTATGCACACAAGCGTTCATTTTTATACGTATATAAAAGTACGGTTAATATTAATGGCACCCTTGGCAATGAAGTCGTATTTCTTCACGACCGACTAGAAGCTTTCTATGATGATAACCCAGGTCAGTGGGGTGGCATCTGGTTGCAACAAGCCAATAATTCAACTATTAATTACGCCATCATACGGAATGCAGAAATAGGATTGAGGGCCGACACAACCTCTGGCAATTTAACGTTAGCCGTCAAAAATACATTTATAGACAATAGTCAGTTTTATAATTTGTTCTTAAACGCTGGCCCAATTGCACAGTTTGAAAATACTATCTTTGGAAAAGCAGGAATCATTTCTAGTTATTTATTTGCCGGCGGCGAGGCACAGTTTAAGCATTGTAACTTCACCAACTATTGGCTTGGTTCAAGAGGTGGCCCTGCTTTTGCAATTAAAAATTACTACGTGGTAGACGACATTACATATGTAAGACCATATGCTAACACACGATTTGATAACTGCGTCATGTACGGTAATGGCGCGAATGAAATAGTGGTAGATACCCTCATTGAAAGTCCCGCTCTGTTTGATGTGGTATTTAGAAATTGTGTGATGTTGCGCGAAGCGGATGAAATTTATGAATATCCAAATTTTATCGATATAATTTGGAGAGAAAACCCATTATTTAAGGATGTTTCAAGCAACGATTATACCTTTGAAGATGGTTCCCCATTAAACAATGCAGGCAATAATCTAACAGGCGTTGCGACTGATATTGCAGGAAATAGTCGAAATATGGCTACACCTGATATTGGCGCTTATGAAAACTAATTAACAATGAAACTTGTTGAATCACTGGCAGAATCGCCTAAGAATGAAAAATCGTTGAAGGTTGTGAGTTTTACTTGATAGCTTCCAGGGACACTCATAGCACGTGTGAAAACACGATCATTCCACATGAGTCCGTTCTCAGTAGCTGAGTCTGGCCCTATAATTTCCCAAATATAGCTCCATTCATTTTCTGAACATGAAGTAAACGTTATGCTATCTCCAGCATTTACAGTAGTTTTATCTAATTCAATACAAGCTGTAACAGCTTTGTCTTTTTGGCAGGCAAAAGCAACAAATAATAGACAAAGTAACGTGACCCGGTAAGTTAATTTCATAGTAGCATTTTCATGTAGGCAACAGCAACAAATGTAATAAATAATTATTAAAATAATGTGAAGGAAATTATTTGACAATACTGCAATTGGCGTAGATGTAATAATGGCGCAAATTTTGCGTTTTATTTTAAGTGTAACCTTTTAACTTAATAGTGTTATGCTACTGCAAAGAAAAAAAACCAAAACCAAAACAAGAAATTATGTCAATAAACCCGCTTTACCATCATACTGAGGAAAAGCTCCAGAAGGAGCTTCAGTTGGTCAAGGCAGCGCAAAGAGACCCCAAGAGGTTTGCGCCGCTATACGACAAGTACCATGAGCAGATATTTAGGTATATCTATCAGCGAATGGACGATAAAGAATTAGCATTTGATGTTTGTAGCCAAGTATTTCTCAAGGCATTAAACAATATTGAACGATACGAATACCGGGGTGTGCCTTTTTCGTCGTGGTTGTATCGCATAGCCAAAAGCGAAGTTTATCAATCGTTCAGAGAAAAAAAAGCGCACCGCACGGTGAATGTTGAATCTGTCCACCTCGAAAGTTTTATTGAAGAGTGGGAAGACGATACTAGCGAGGAGAATAGAGCTATTTTACTTAATGTAATTGGGCAATTGAAAGAAGCGGAAGTGCAACTAATTGAAATGCGTTATTTTGAAAAAAGGTCGTACCGTGAAATTGGTGAAATTTTAGAATTAACTGAGAACAATGCTAAAGTAAAAACGCATAGAGTGCTCAACAAAATGAAAAAAACATATAAGAAAGCATATGGACAATTATAAAATAAGACAAGATCGCCCAAGGATGTCTTCAGAAGAAATTGCACAGCGAAAAGATTTTGATAGTATTTTAAACGACCATCATATTATGAAGAAACCGTTCTTCAAGAATCCCTGGTTTTTTGGTGTAACTGGAATGGCCTCTGTAGGTCTGTTAATTGGAACCAGTTATGGTTTCACTGACAGACGTGCAGAACCACCCGAAGTCGCTACAGTTACAGAGCACATGCCACCTCCTACAATTCAAAACAAAACCATTCAGTTAGCCAGTTTTGAACCCAAAACAATTGAAAATACTGAATCAAATGAAAAAATAATACCGATTACATCACAAAAAAAAAACGAAATACATGATAACACGTCTACTTTAGAAAAAAAGTCAATTGACAATAATAATTCCGCTACTGAAACACCTTCAAAAACTGAAATGATGCCTGACCCAAAGTCAGAAGTCCTTGAAGCGTCAGTAGCCTTCCAGAACCATCCAAAAATTAATGGTAAAATTGGCGGCGCGCTTTCAGCTGGTTCGCTATCTAACCAAACCACAATTCTTACCGATTCCAACATTCCAATAATAGGTTTTGAAATGAGTGTCGAAACTGAATTTGGCGCGAAAATATACAGTGCAGAATCAAATACATTGACAGCTGAAATGATTAAGGCTATTAAAGC
>JAWWDX010000225.1:0-4577 GCA_033719695.1 Putridiphycobacter sp. | reverse complement strand
TTTCCTTTTTCCTTTCTTTCCGCTCTTTGCGCCTTTTCAGCAGCAAGTTTAGCTCGCTGTTCTTCAGTTAGAATTTTATCTACCTCCGATTCATGCTTTTGCTTTTCCGCTTCAGCTTTTGCTTTTAAAGCTTTTCTCTCATTTCTCAATGCCGCTTGCTCTTTAGCATGTTTTAGATTAATATCATACATTTTTTCCTCCTGCGACTTAGTTAGCCCTAGGGTTTTTGTCATATGATCAGTTTTCTTTTTGGCAATTTCTTCGGGACTCAATTCCGCTCTGCGTTCTTTTTTAGATACTTCTTTGCCGTTTTGCGCAAAACTTGTTGAATAGCCTGCCATTAATACTAGCAAACTAAACGTTAAAATGGTTTTTTTCATTCCTTTTATGTTTATGGTTTGTTAGTACGACTTTCAAAAATTGGAAAGGTTTAATTAACCATAAGAAATTTCTAAAAAATCATTTTTATTGAAGTATTTTTTAGCTACGGTCAATAGCTTTTCTGCTGTCATTTCATGGACACCGTTTATATAGTCGGTGTAGTACGATTCGTTAAGGTCTTGCAAATAAATTGCTTTGTATTTTTCCATCATGGCAATAGCGCCATCTGTATTTCTTAAAAAAGAACCAAGCATATAATTTTTGACTACTTGTAATTCTTCGTTAGGCACAAGTTCTGTTTGTAGTCTTTTAAGTTCATTATATATTTCTGTGAGTGCCGCCGTTCTTGATGCGATACCTACTTCAGTAGAAATTGCGAAATAAGTGGCTTCTTCTAAGGCAACTATACTAGATCCAATACCATAAGTAAACCCTTTGTCTTCCCTGATATTAGCCATTAACCTACTGCCAAAATACCCACCTAAAATGGTATTTAGTACTTGTAAAGCAATATAATCATCATGTTTTTTGTTTACAATTAGTCGACCAATGCGAATGGCCGACTGTATGGCTTTTGGTTTTTCCTTATAAAATTGCCCTGTTGATTGTATGATGTTATTGGGGATTACCGCTGATTGCTGATTAGTAAATAGTTGAGCGAATGATTTTAGTTTAGTAATAAATGCTTCGTCAACATTTCCTACTAAAAAGATACTGGGTTTTGTAGATAGGTAGTGTTCAGTATAAAAATTTCTAATATCTGCACGTTGAATATTTTCATAGTCTTCCAACACTGCCAACCTTCCATATGGGTGTTGGTCGCCAAATAAATGCTTCGTAAATAATTTTCGTGCATTGACACTGACTTTTTCCTCATTTAATACATAGTCTTTTTTCTTTATTTCTTGCCATTTAGCTATTTCCTTTTCTGGAAAATAGCCATGCTGAAAGCTAGACGCAATGGTAGAAAAAACTTCTCCAATGGTATCTACTAAGGCAAATACTGAAAAACCAGCTAGGTCTTTTCCAAAGTTGTGCGATAAATATCCCCCGTACTGGTCTATATTATCGGCAATAGCTTTTGAAGTTGTAGTATTATTTCCACTAAATAATAATTGATTGCAGAATGAAGCAACAAGCGGTTTATGTTGATGAATGGAACCCGCGTTCCAAATAAAATCTAACTTCACCGTGTCGTCAGGAATATCCTTTAACCAAAATAAATTAACATTATTTCCTAGGTCTATGCGATTGGGAAAAATAAGATCAACTTGATTTATGTGCTGAATAACGGGTGCTATTAGTCTGTTCATTGGCTAGAAATTACGTGAAGCGCATTGGTGTTGGTTTTGGTAAAGTATTTTTTACAAAAGTTTTTAATATCTGTAGAACTGATTTGGTTGTACAGCTCATTTTCAAGGTGCAGTTCATCTAAATGATCTAATATTGCTAACTGACTTAAATTCATAACTCTATTGAGCAAGCTTTGGTTTTGGAAAGCCTTTGCTGTTTTAAATTTATTTTTCACTTTTATGAGTTCTGATGGTGCTAAATCTCCTTCAATTAGTTCGTTTAATTCCTGCCAAATGGCTGCTTCGGCATCAGTTAAATCGACTTCATTTTGCGTAAAACCAGCAATGATGAATAAACCATGTTCAAAGCCACTTGAAATGTAGGCATTTACTTGTGAGAATAATTTTTTTTGCTTGACTAAGTTTTCATATAAACGGGATGATTTACTGCCGCTGAGAATATCAGACACTAAATCACCTAAATAATGATCGTTTGAAGTACGATTGCCAATTCTAAATGCAATGTATATGGCATTTGAAGGCACATCTCTTTTTATTTGCAGTCGTCGCTCTGCTTGCTGAATTGGTTCAGGTAGGATCTGTCTATCATATTTTTTACCAGGAGGAATATCGCCATACCATTTTTCAATTTGACATTTAATAAGGTCTTGTTCAAAATTACCTCCTACAACTAAAATGGCATTTTGTGGACTGTAATGTTTTTTAAAAAAAGCTTTCACATCAGCTATATTGGCATTTTCAACATGGCTGAGTTCTTTACCAATAGTAGGCCATTGATACGGGTGCGTTTTGAATATCAAGGGGCGGAAAACATGCCATAAATCTCCGTAGGGTTGGTTTAAATAACGTTGCTTAAATTCTTCTATCACCACATTTTTTTGAACGTCGAGGCTTTTTTGATTAAAAGCTAACGAGAGCATCCTATCGCTTTCAAGCCACAACGCTGTTTCAATGTTGTTTGCCGGGATTGTAGAATAATAATTTGTTATATCATTGTTGGTAAAAGCATTGCATTCTCCTCCTGCTAGTTGAAGCGGCTTGTCGAAATTTTCTATATTGATACTGCCCCCAAACATTAAATGCTCAAACAAATGTGCAAACCCGGTTTGATTTGGAGATTCGTCCCGCGCCCCTACATTGTATATAGTATTAACAACCACTAATGGTGTAGTTTGGTCGTGATGCAATAAAACCCTTAAGCCATTTTTTAGTGTAAATTGATCGTAGTGTATCATTTAAAATTGTATTTGGCACTGCTTAAATTGGTTAATTCCTGTTTGAATTCATTGATTATTTCCGACACTATATCAGCTGCAGGTAATATGTTGTTTACAAGTCCTGCAATTTGACCTATTTCTAATTCTCCCTCGGTTAAATCGCCTTCAAACATTCCTTTTTTAGCCCTTCCTCGTCCTAGTAATTGTTTTAAATCTTCTACAGTGGCACCTGAGGCATATGCTTGCTCTACAGCCTGATAAAAATCGTTTTTTATCAATCTTACCGGTGTAATTTCCTTGAGCGTTAACTGAGTGCCGCCTTCTTTTGTGTCAACTACTATTTTTTTAAAATTATCATGAGCAGACGACTCTTTAGAAGCAACAAATCGGCTCCCTATTTGAACGGCATCTGCCCCTAGTACCATAGCTGCTAACATACCTTTTCCGGTCCCAATTCCACCAGCGGCTATCAGCGGGATATTTATTTTTTCTGCAACAATCGGTACCAATGTCATGGTTGTCATTTCATCTCTACCATTGTGGCCTCCTGCTTCAAAGCCTTCAACTACAACAGCATCAACACCAGCTTCCTGAGCTTTCAAAGCGAATTTTAAACTAGAGACAACATGAACAACCGTGATGCCATTAGATTTTAAGGTATTTGTATAAGTTTTTGGATTCCCTGCTGATGTAAAAACGATTTGCACATTGTGTTTAATAATGGTTTCAATATGCTTTTCTATGTCGGGATATAACATGGGTAAGTTTACGGCAAACGGTTTGTTGGTAGCTTGTTTGCATTTGATAATATGTTGCTCTAAAATGTCCGGATACATAGAGCCAGATCCAATAATGCCCAAGCCTCCGGCATTACTCACAGCACTGGCTAATTCCCAACCAGAGCACCAAATCATCCCGGCTTGAATCAGCGGGTATTTTATTTTAAAAAGGTCAATAATTTTATTAGTCATGTTGAAAATTCTTTAGCACGAATTTAATTATTACAAGTCATTATGACCTATTTTTAATAAAAAAACAGATTTATAGCGGTTTATTTCCAGTAAAAAATTATTTTTGTAGTTAAATACACAACCAGTATGAAAAAAATATTTTTCGTTTTTGTAATAATATTGTTGCAATTCAGTGCATTAGCCCAAAGATACAATTTAGAGTTTGGTGTTAGAGCTGGGGTAGCAAATTATTTAGGTGACATTGGTGGTGGAGATTTAGCTCGTCCATTTGTTTTTAACTTGGAGTTAAAAGATACTAGATGGGGGACTGGCGCTTTTGTTCGTTATAGATTTAGTCCACTATTTGCGCATCAATTTGGTTTTAATTATGCACGGGTTCAAGGTAAAGATTCTGAATCTGAGAATAGAGCAAGAATTGCACGGAATTTAAGCTTTAAAAATGATATTTTGTGCGTTGACTATAAGTTTGAATTTTATCCATCACAATTAGCCATGGCTGATGTTGGTAAAAGAGGTCGTTACAGAACTGACTACAAAACTTATATTTTTGCTGGGGTTGGAGGCTTATATCACAATCCAAAAACCTTCTATCAAGGTCAGTGGGTAGCTCTGCGTCCATTGATGACAGAAGGAGTGGCTTATAGAAAAATTGCCCTGTCTATCCCCGTTGGTGCAGGCTTCTATTTTACGTACAG
>JAWWDX010000224.1:0-4582 GCA_033719695.1 Putridiphycobacter sp. | reverse complement strand
GCTGTTCAAACTCATCAATATGATTTACAACTCCGGTACCTTGAGAGCATAAGTAATAATTTCCAGGCATGGTTTTAGTGGTGCCATTTCCAATCGGATCTAAGTAAGGCCCAATTAAATCAACATTTTGTTGCCCAGTCCAATTATAGGACATTTTTCCATATAAATCTGGCAAAGTTTGACCGTTAGGGTTTACGTCTGCACACTCTGATTGACCTCCTGACAATTGACCAACGATTAAACCATTTGAATTAAAAATAGGCGAACCTGAAGACCCACCTTCAGAAACACCCCAACCATTTGCCGTAGCAATCCATTTCACTTGCCAATGCGAACCATTGGGAGTTGGCGTATTTGCCCAAAAACTTGAAACAAGTGCTTGATCATACGTAGATATTTTCTTTTCGTCGCCAGCCGGGTGATGAATAGCCACACCACTTTGACTCCCCGCTCCTGTGGCATCCCATCCGTTAAAATAGGGCGTTTTACTCTCATCTAAATCTTCTGTCAACTCTACTAACAAATAATCAGATCCTAAAATTCCGCCGTTATTAGTGCTATTAGCAATCTTAGTGCAGCCCGTTTTGGAGTATGAGCCAATAATTAATGGCGACGTACAGTCTTTATGCTGAAAATTGAATCTAAATAGCCACTGCGCGAAATCTGATGGGGTTGCATTGATATCATTATCATCTGTTGCGCAATGATGCGCAGATAAAATATACGGTGTACAATCTTCGGCGGTATTATTCACTAAACTACCTGAACAAAATCCCGTATTACCATTGCTAACTACTGTAATACGAACCACGCCATCCCGTTGTCTTCTCCAAGCATCTCCTTCTGAACAATTTACATCTACCTGACAGGTTCCTGCCCGGTTATCACCAGTAGGTCTGTCAGAGACCTTGGGCGGAATCATATCATAAAAGCCGTTCACACCACTGATTGAAATAGCAGATTGACCACTCACCGCTCTAGGTTCATAATACTCTAAAATAATGGTTTCTCCATGAACATAATCTGTCGCATAGAAGCCCGTTTCTGGATTTATTTCAGCTGTATATGCCGGTAAAACCTCATCATAGTTTGGAGCATACGCAAATAGCTTTCCTCCTTCCGGAATATAAAATGAGTTAAAATAAGCACTTACTGCCAAAGCATTGGGAATTTTTAACTTAAGACGCCACAATTTATCACCGTTTAACAAGTCATACCACGTGCCTGAGTTATATAAGGTCAATTCAACAGGTTGTATGATACCTGCCCGGGGAAAATTTGATTCGGACTTTAAATCCTCTTCTAAAAGTGCTGTAATATCAAGCGCCTCCCCCTCATATAATTGTGTCATTTCAATATGATACAATGAGTTTGAATAAGTATATGGCATGTCGGTATCAGACTGAGACCATAGTTGAAACACCATTAAAATGGTAAAAATCGTTAGTATTTGCTTCATAAATTGAAAATTTACCCTAAAATTATTAAAATAAACCTTAAAATGTTTGAAAAAATGAGGTTTATTGACCGAGTGTACGAATACTTTCCATAATTTCGAGGCACTATTTTTGTATAACTTTGTTTATTATCAAAACAAAAACATTCATATTATGAGAATTATATTAATCTTTTTCACACTTTTTGCTGGCACTGCCATTTCTTTTGCGCAAACGACGGAACAAATAGAAACCACTTTAAAGTTTCAAGAAGTCTTCGGCTATTTAAACAGCAACTATGTGGAAGATTTTGACGGTGGAAAAATTACAGATGCCGCCATTGTTGCTATGTTGAAAGAACTAGATCCGCATACATACTTAATTCCAAAAGAACAAGTAGAATCATCAAACAGTCAAATTAACGGCTCTTTTGTTGGTGTTGGTATTAGGTTTCAAATTAAAAACGATACCTTGTTGGTTGTCAATACAATTGAAGGCGGACCGTGCGAAAAAGTGGGCGTAAGAGCGGGCGACAGAATTGTGATGGTAGATGATCGTTCGATAGCTGGAGTAGGCCTAAAAAATACACAAGTACGTGAATATTTAATGGGTGAAATGGGTAGCCAAGTCCAACTTGGTATAAAAAGACGAGGCGAAAAAGATCTTTTGCAATTTAATGTCAAACGAGATAAAATACCTTTAAATTCTGTCGTTAGTTATTATATGGCAAGTCCGAAAACAGGGTACATTAAAGTGACTTCTTTTTCTCGAACAACCCCTCAAGAACTAATGACCGCCATTGATGAATTAAAAAGAAATGGCATGGAAAATCTTATTCTAGATCTTCAAGGAAATGGCGGCGGTTTATTATCTGTGGCTAAATTTATGGCCGATCAATTTTTAAGTGACGATAAGTTGATTGTTTATTCAAAAGGTCGGTCTTATCCTGAAGAAAAATACATTGCCGACAATAAAGATTACAGAGCAAACTATTACTACGATCAAAAGAAGGGAATTTTTGAAAAAGGTAAATTAATTGTTCTCACAGACGAAAGCTCTGCTTCTGCATCTGAAATTGTATCCGGAGCCTTGCAAGATTGGGACAGGGCATTAATAGTTGGTAGAAGAACATTCGGAAAAGGATTAGTACAACGACCATATAACCTCTCTGACGGTTCTGTGATTCGTGTCACCGTTGCACGCTACTACACCCCTTCAGGCAGATTCATACAAAAACCTTACGACGAGGGGGTTGATGAATATTATGAAGACAGATTGAACCGTTTTAAAAATGGTGAATTTATGCATGCCGATAGCATTAAACTGCCTGACTCACTTCAAGTAAAAACGTTATTATTGAAAAGAACAGTATACGGTGGTGGTGGTATTATGCCTGATGTATTTGTGCCACTCGACACAAATAGTAATTCAAAAACCTATCAAAGCATTAATCGAAAAGGAATAATCAATAATTTCGCATTGGATTATATCGAAGGAAAACGAAGTGAATATAAATCAAAGTATCCTAGTTTTGAAGATTATAAAAAAGCGGAAATTACAGATAAAGAAATGATGACTGCTTTTTACGAAGCATGCGCTAAAGAAGGCATTGAAGTAGATGAAAACGACCTAAAATCGTCTGAAGAACTCATAAAAACTGTATTAAAAGCAAGAATAGCCGCTAATTTATGGGATTTTTCAAAATTTTACGAAATATATAATGAAAAAGAAGATGAAATATACATTGAAGCTTTAAAATTAATTGAAGGTAAATATTTAAATAAATTAAAATTAGATTTTTAAATTTGCAAAAAATGAACATTATGAAAAAAACCAGTATCTATTTATTTAGCAGTTTATTAATTTTCACAGCATGCAGTGGTGAAAAGGCAGATGATTCAAGTTTAGTGCAGTTCACAGACGCTGAAAAAGCTGAGTTGCCTGAAGGTGCTAAACCTTCTAAAGGACCTATGAGTAAAACAACTACCATTGAGTACGAAGAAGTGATGCATGATTTTGGTGATGTTTTTTATCCTAGTGACAATAAATATACTTTCAGGTTTAAAAATACAGGAACAGAACCACTTGTAATTAGTGATGCTAAAGCATCCTGTGGATGCACGGTGCCACGTAAACCAGAAAAACCAATTATGCCAGGTGAATCAGGTGAAATGGACGTTGTTTTCAAACCAAAAGAAGGACAAGTTGGACAAGAGGTAACTAAAAGAATTACAGTAACGGCCAACACAGAACCTCAACAAACCTATTTAGACATTAAAGCTACCGTCAAAGGCGGAATGTAATTTTAAAAAAACTCACTTTTGTGAGTTTTTTTTTGTGCCATAATGTTTTTTTTAACTGAAAGTTATTAATTTTGCGGCGGGCAAGTCCTTTACGACCAGCTCCTGCTGAATCCCCCAGGATGGGAACATAGCAAGGGTAGGTGGTTGAGCGGTGCGATAGAGGTAGCTTGCCCACTTTTTTCTTTTCCTCCCAAATTATTTTTCAATTTTGCAATTATATCTTTTTCACAAGATATTACAACGGTTCTTCTTTGCCACAACTGTTCTTTCAAGAATAATGATAAATTTATCCGATAACAAATAACCCATTTTTTATGAAGTATATATTAACGTACGATCAACCACATCACCAAAACTTAAAAATTTCAGCGCACTTTAAAATAGTAAACAAAAAAAGCACCATACTAAGTTTTCCTAAATGGCGACCAGGTAGATATGAATACGGAAATTTTGCCAAAAACATTACCCAATTCAAAGTTGTAGATGATTTAAATAATCCGCTAACATTCATAAAAATAAATGATAATGAATGGGAAATCAATACTGAAAATTGTAAAGAAATAATAGTTTCGTATTATTATTATGCTGCCGAACTAAATGCAGGATCAACCTTTATAAGTCCTGACCAATTGTATGTAAATCCTGTCAACTGCTTAATCTATCGTGAAACAGAACAAGACTTGCCTTGTGAACTCATTCTAAACGTACCAGCAGATTTTCAAATAGCTTGTGGTTTGCCATTTGAAAATAACAGATTAGTAACAAAAAATTATCATGAATTAGTAGACACACCCTTCATAGCATCTCCTACACTGCAGCATTATCAATACAAACTTGGCCCTC
>JAWWDX010000223.1:0-4630 GCA_033719695.1 Putridiphycobacter sp. | reverse complement strand
CCACTAGCAAACTATGTATGGAACGACGCCTCAACAAATCCTGACATCACCATTTCATCTGCTGATACGGTATCATTGATCCTGACTCAAAATGGCTGCCAGTATTTCGATACCATAGTAGTGGACTATACTGTTCCTTTTCAACCTAATTTAATCAGCGATACAATGTTATGCCCAGGCCAATCTTTCCAGATAGCTTTCAGTAATAATTATTCATTTTTATGGTCAAACAACAGTACCGACAGTAGCCTTGTAATTGACAGTCCTGGGCTTTATTGGGTAGAAATAAACGATCATGGTTGCATAGTGATAGATTCGATATCTGTGCAATTCTACCCGGATCCAACTGTAAACTTAGGAAATGATACAGTAATCTGCAATGCTACTGCTCTTTCTTTGGATGTATTCCAACAAAACGCTACTTATGTTTGGCATAATAATTCCTCAGCTTCTAACTACACTGCTACCAATACTGAATTAATATGGGTTACCTTAACAGACAGTAATAATTGTCAGGTAACAGATTCTATTTATGTCGAAAAAATTGACATCACCTTAGATCTAGGCCCAGATCTTCTCCTGTGTGATGGTGATGTTGTTGAATTAAATGCACTTCAACCTTTCATGGCTAACTATCAGTGGCAAGACAACTCTTATAGTTCAAGTTATTCAATTACGTCTGCCGGACAATACTTCGTCACTGTCTCTTCCTCTATTTGTCAGAGCTCAGACACTGTAAACGTTGATTATATAAACTTGATTCCTGATTTTACAGGAGATTCTGCCATCTGTTACGGCTCAACCATTGCATTTACCAATTTATCGCAAATATCAAGTAACGATTATATTCAAAGTTATTTGTGGGAATTTGGTGATCTACAAAGCTCATCTGCTGAAAATCCAATACACCTGTACAATGCTGCTGGACAATATGATGTTTCACTAACAATTACCAGTTCCTTTGGGTGCAGCGCTAGGATTACTGCAAATAACTACGTGCAAGTTTATGCCGTTCCAGAAGCAAGTTTTATTTACCAAACTGAAAACACGGACGCTATTGAACCGCTTATTTATTTTGAAAGCACTTCCCCAAATTCAGACAATTGGTTCTGGAAAATAAATAATGTTCCCGTTGCAGCTACTGAGAATTTCACATATGATTTCGACGCCTTTTCTAGTGGCTATCAATATGTAGAACTCATTGTAACAAATGATTTTGGCTGTTCCGATACAGTGACTCAGTATATCAAAATAGACGAAGCAACAATTCTTTATGTTCCAAATGCATTTACGCCATTTAATGCTGGAAATCTTAACAATACTTTTAAACCAATATTTACATCTGGATTCGAAAAACAATCTTATCGCTTTATGATATTTAATCGCTGGGGCGAAGTTATTTTTGAAAGTATGGATCCCGAGGTCGGCTGGGATGGAACTTACGGAAATAAGTTATGTGAAATGGGGGTTTACGTCTGGTATATTGAATATATGGATGACCAATCAAGTGAGACAAAAACAGTTAATGGTACTGTTACACTAATCAGATAAAAATATTTTTTTTAAAACAGGATTTTATTATTTGCACGGTTGATTTTAGTATTTTTGCTACTATCAATACTTACAAATTATGAAATTTACATTAATCATTTTATCATCAATAATATTATATGCCTGCACAAGTAACACTTCTCAAGACGTTGATGAAAAAGTACATGTAGTGAATGATAATAATTCAACAAATGAAACAGCTACAGCTCCTGAAAAAGTGGTTACCAAAGACGTGACAGGAGATGAATTCAAAGGTCTGATGGGAGAGCATAACTATCAATTGATTGATGTTAGAACTCCTGAAGAATTCAATAGCGGCAACATAGAAGGAGCCAGAAATCTAGATTTTTTAGGGGAAAATTTTGAAAACGAAATTCAAACCTTAGATAAAAACAAACCTGTACTTGTATACTGTCAGGCGGGAGGAAGAAGTAGTAAAGCAATGAAAGTACTTGTTGAAAATGGCTTTACTGAAGTGTACAATTTATTGGGAGGATATGGTCAGTGGTCTCATAAGAAATAAACATTTGACTTAATTGAGCGATAGAATTACTTACTTCGTTGATGTTATTTTACCGTTGAGTATTCCAAATACTTATACGTACAGAGTTCCGTTTGAACTAAACAATATCATTGCTATCGGAAAGAGAGTTATTGTTCCTCTAGGAAAGAGCAAATTCTATACTGGTATTGTAAAAAAATTGCATGAGACAGTTCCTACAAACTATCAAGTCAAATACATTGAAACGATTTTAGATGATGCTCCAATTGTAACGAACAAACAGCTTGAATTGTGGGATTGGCTATCGAGCTACTACATGGCAGATATAGGTGATGTGATGAATGCTGCCTTACCAAGCAACTTTAAGTTAGCCAGTGAAACAATTATTTGTCTACATCCTGAATACAATGCTGCCCATAATAATTTAACAGATCGAGAATTTTTAATAATTGAAGCACTTGAACTTCAAGAGGAACTTAGTCTTAAAGAAATAGCAGAAATTGTTCAAATAAAAACAATTCAACCAATTATAAAAATCTTGATTGAAAAAAAAGCGGCCATAGTAAGTGCTGAGTTAAAATCTAAATATCAAGCAAAATTTGTCAGTTTTGTTAAAATAAGTGATGACTATTTACGTGAGGATCAGCTATCGAGTATTCTTAATAGCCTAGAAGATGATAAACGTGCAGGCGGACAGGTAAAAGCACTTCTAAAAACAATTCAATTAACAGAATGGCAAAATAACAAGCAAAAACCAGTTTTAAAAAAGGAAGTGCTGCTGCATGATATCTCAGAGTCGTCTTTAATGACGCTACATAGAAAAGGCATTATTGAAATCTTTAGCGCCGAAGTTTCACGTTTACAAGAAAATGATACAGACTTAAAAGCCATAAAAGAATTGTCCGTTGAACAAACAAAGGCATTAAATGATATCAAAAGTGCTTTTGAATCTAAAGATATTTGTTTACTTCATGGTGTTACATCATCAGGAAAAACAGAAATATATGTAAAACTAATTGAGGCGGCTTTGCAAAAGGGCCAACAAGTACTTTACTTACTTCCTGAAATTGCACTAACAACGCAGTTAATTACTCGGCTTAAGGCATATTTTGGAGATTTAGTGGGAGTGTATCACAGCCGCTTTAATCAAAATGAACGCGTTGAAATTTGGCAACAAATTCTGAATAATAGCCAAAAGCAATACAGAATCGTTTTAGGTGCGCGCTCATCCGTGTTTTTACCTTTTCAAAAACTAGGCTTAATTATTGTCGACGAAGAACATGAAAATTCTTTTAAGCAATATGACCCTTCTCCTCGTTACAACGCAAGAGACGTTAGTATTGTTTTAGCAAAGCAACATAGTTCAAAAGTTTTGTTAGGTTCCGCTACACCTGCCATTGAAACTTATTTTAATGCCACAGAAGGGCGCTATGGTTTAGTGAGTATAACGGAACGTTTTGGTGGTGTTCAGCTGCCAGAAATTCAATGTGCCGATTTAGAAAAAGAAACCCGACAAAAATCAATGAAGTCCCATTTCTCTTCATTTCTAATGAAAGAAATGGAAGAAGCATTGGAAAGAAAAGAACAAATTATTCTATTTCAAAATAGGCGTGGCTACTCTCCAATATGGACCTGTGAGCAATGTAATTGGACGCCACAGTGCAAAAATTGTGACGTTTCCCTTACCTATCATAAAGCAATTAATGTACTAAAATGTCATTACTGTGGCTACTTTCTGACACCACCAGCATCATGTGGGGCCTGTGGAAGCAGAAAATTAAAAATGTTAGGGTTTGGAACTGAAAAAATTGAAGATGAATTAGCCATTTATTTTCCAGATATAACTATCAAACGTCTTGACTTGGATTCTACAAGGGCAAAAAATGCTTATCAGACGATTATATCAGAATTTGAAGCAAGAGAAATTGATGTTTTAATTGGTACACAAATGGTGACCAAAGGACTTGATTTTGATAATGTAGGTCTTGTAGGTGTACTCAGTGCAGACCAAATGCTGAAATTTCCAGACTTTAGAGCTTTTGAACGTAGCTTTCAATTAATGAGTCAGGTAGCTGGTCGTGCAGGTAGAAAGGCGAAAAGAGGAAAAGTTATCATTCAAAGTTTTGAACCAAACCATTGGATTATACAAAAAGTGATGACGCATGATTACGTCAGTATGTACACCCAAGAATTAATAGAAAGGCGAAATTTCCATTACCCTCCATTCTACAGAATAATATCAATACAACTTCGTCATAAAGACAGGAATACATTGGAGATAGCCTCCCATGATTTAGCGAACAGTTTAAGAGCCGTTTTTAAAGATCGACTGCAAGGTCCAGAGTCGCCTGCAATTGGAAGGGTTAGAAATTTCTATTTAAAAAATATAACTATTAAATTTGAACGCTCAGCAAGTCCTGCAAAAGTAAAAGAAGTCATCCATGAGAAAGTTAATGCTTTTTTATCGCAGCACGACTATCGGTCAGTTAGAGTAGTAATTGATGTTGATCCTCAATAATGAAGTCTATAAAATCATTCATACAAATAGTCATCTTAATCAAAATTGTCCAGATGATT
>JAWWDX010000222.1:0-4636 GCA_033719695.1 Putridiphycobacter sp. | reverse complement strand
CTGCCGATTTTTGTATCACCGTTCCATTACCAATATGCACTTTCGCATTTAACAATAAAACACGATTGTATTGCTGTGTAATGGGAGCCGGAACCTGTGCTAGGGATTCCACTCCAGCCATTAGAAATAGTACAACTAAAATATGCTTCATAATCTTTTCTTATTCACCCATTGTATCGCAATGGTAATGACGCTCTGTCTTAATCACTGGTTTTTGAGTTGGTTTACCAGCCAATTTATCCGCCAACATTAGTCCTAAAATTCGTTTTCTCTCTTGTTGATCTCTTTCATATAGGTGCTGATTTCTTTCTGAAGCATAATAGAGCTTTCCATCAATGAAGGTTTTTTCAACTTTTGCAGTAATACTTAATGGATTGTCTGACCAGATAACAATGTCAGCATCTTTTCCTTCTTTTAGACTTCCCATTCTATCGTCAACATGTAATAATATGGCAGGATTCAAGGTCACCATTTTCCAAGCGTCCTCCTCAGAAACACCGCCATACTTAACAATTTTAGCTGCTTCATGATTTAAGCGTCTTCCCATTTCAGCATCATCAGAATTGATGGCCGTAATCACGCCCATTTTATGTAAAATGGCAGCATTGTATGGAATGGCTTCGTTCACTTCAAATTTATAAGCCCACCAATCAGAAAAAGTAGAAGCGCCTGCACCGTGCGCCTTCATTTTATCCGCCACCTTATAGCCCTCCAAAATGTGGGTAAAAGTATTCAAGGTAAAACCAACAGAATCTGCTACTTTCATCAACATATTTATCTCGCTTTGAATATAAGAATGACAAGTCACAAACCTTTTTGATTCTACAATTTGTAAGATCGTTTCGAGTTCTAAATCTCTTCGTGGAGGTGTTATGTTTAAGTTTTTCGATTTCTTTCCTGATTTACTATTGTATTCATCCCATTCTTGCTTGTAGGCTTTGGCTCTCAAAAAAGCATCATAAAAAACTTGTTCCACACCCATTCTTGTTTGTGGGAAACGCACACGATTAAAATCGCCCCAATTCGACTGCTTTACATTTTCTCCTAAAGCAAATTTGATAAATGGTGCGGCATTAGCCACTAACATATGTTGTGGTGATTCTCCCCATTTCAATTTAATGAGCGCCGACTGTCCGCCAATTGGATTAGCCGAACCATGTAAAAGTTGCGAGCAAGTGACACCACCAGCCAATTGTCTGTAAATATTAATGTCGTTGGAACGAACCACATCCGCTATGGACACTTCAGCCGAAATAGCCTGTCCGCCCTCATTCACACCTTTACTGATGGCTATATGTGAATGCTCATCAATAATTCCGCTAGTAACGTGTTTTCCTTTAGCATCAATAATGATGGTGTTATTGGGAAAGCTATTTATTTTTTTATTGATGGCCTGAATTTTACCATCCTTAATCAATAAATTGGCATTTTTAACAATCCCTTGCTTTTCATTGGTCCACAAAGTGGCATTTTTGATAAAATACATTTTTGCTTCAGGCAATGAATCAAAACCAAAGGCCATAGCAGGATATGTCAATTTATGAAGCGCTGAAGTGTCTACTATAATTTCTTTCGTGTTATTCTTTTTGTCTTCAGACTTATTTTTAATCGCACTCCATTTAACCCACTCACCGTTATTTAAAAGTGCATTCCCTTCTATAATGCCTATTTTGGGATGTACAACGCCATTTAACTGAACCAAAACACTGTCTTCTTTTTCAAATAGATAGAAAACACAACTAATTTGATTCCCGCTAATTGAAGATATCATTGGCGATTTTATCGTGTCATTTTTAACCACCTTCGAAATACTATCCGTTTTTTGAGTAATGCTTGTAATTTCTCCGCTCAACTTCTGATCACTTCCTTTAAATAGAGCCTGATATGCTTTGCCGTCGATATTGATGCTATACTTTCCATCAATATTCAAACTGTTAATCGGTTTGAGTGATTCTTTCTGACCACGAATCCAATTTTCATGGATGACACCACCATTAAACACATCTCCTTTCACCACAATAAAATTGGCCAATTTTCCTGTTTCAAGTGTTCCAACAAGCCCATCTATTCCCAATATTTTTGCGGGATTTACGGTCAGTGCCTTTAGCGCCTCTTCTTTAGACAAACCATGCTTAATGGTTTTAGATAACTGAGATTGGAAAGTTGCTTTTTTCTTTGTTTTATACAAAGAGAAGCTAATCTCCACGCCGTTTTTCTTTAAAATGTAAGGATTATAAGGCGCCAATTCCCAATGTTTTAAATCCGACAATTTGATGTACCTGGCAATAAATGGATCGGTTAAATCGTAGGCATCAGGATAATTCAATGGCAAAATAATTTGCGATAATTTATCTTTTAACTCATTAATCCGTTGATAGGTGTCACCGTCTCCAAACAAAATAAATGGTAAATCAAACTCTTCCCCTATTTTCAGTACACGGTAAATTTCTAATTTATCAGTTACTTCAAAAATATGCGGTAAATCCTTTTGTGCTTTGGTGGCGTCGAATGCGGCATTGGTTTGGTCAGTTTTTGGCAATTGCATATACCATTGATAGTCGTAAAAATATTGACGCATCAAGGCAATAGCACCCATCTGGGAACTGGGATATGTTTGTTTCGATACGCCTTTTTTAAACGAATAATGATTCGCTGCAACCGTTTTTACGATCTCTTCCTTTACTGGCTGATTGCCTAATGTTGTTACCATAGCTGTTCCCCTCATCAACCCGTCCGATTGATGGGTTGAAATAGTGCCATACCCTGCTTTTACCCATTCCGATTTTGCCTTGGCCAGCTTACTATCATACAGCACAAACCCTTGCCTTTCTGGCTGAATCGTTTCATTCCAGTAATAGGGCCCTGCAATTAATGAAGACAATTGAGGCATGAATCCTTTTTTCAGTGAAACCGCTTTGGGCATGCCTAAATCTGAATAAGGGTCAATAAAAGATGGGTACACAGTATAACCTTCACGATCGATTTTGACGGCTTCCTTTGGAATAACAATCAATTTACCAACTTTTTCAATTTTGCCGTTCCTAAATAAAATGGTCGCATTATTAATAACCTCGTCAGCACTCACAAACACCGTAGCGTTTGTGATAGCATAAAGGGTGTTTTTTGATTCCTTAACGCCGTTCGACGGCTCTAAATCCTGTGCTAAGCTAATCAGCGAGATAAAAAGACTTCCTAAAAAACATAAAATATATTTCAACATACTACTTTACTTGCCGATATTGGTTAATTTTGTGTAAAAATAAGAAAATATGATTAACGGATTACTTCATGCACATTCTGGCTTAAGATGGATTGCTTTATTTCTAATTCTTGCTACAATCATTGTGAGTTTCACATCTAAAAGCAAACCTTATTCTGCCACCGAAAAAAAACTGGCACTTTTCACTTTAATTTCATTCCACATTCAGCTTTTAATTGGTTTATACCTCTATTTCGTTAGTCCGAAAGTAAATTTTGCAGTGGAAGGCTTTATGAAAAATGCTATGTTCAGATTCTACAATGTAGAGCATATCACTGGAATGCTAATCGGTATCTTGTTAATTACAATTGGTTACTCAAAAGCCAAAAGAAAAACTGAAGATGCTGCCAAAAGAAAAACCATTAAAACTTTTTACATTATTGGTTTAATTATAGTGCTAGCAACTATTCCTTGGCCCTTTAGAGAAGCTTTAGGCGCAAATTGGTTTTAATATATTGAATGGAGAAAGGATTTATAACCAGCGATAACAAGGCTGAAACAGCCATTTTAGTGGGGGTAATAACGTCGGATCAAACCGAGGAAATGACCAAGGAATATATTGATGAGTTAGAATTTTTGGCTGAAACGGCAGGTGCCGAAACCAAACATAAATTCCTTCAACGCGTTGATAAACCGCATCCTAAAACCTATATCCGCAAGGGAAAAATGGAAGAAATTCGGCAGTATGTGGTTGAACACGATATTGATGTAGCCATTTTTGATGATGAGCTATCGCCTTCTCAATTGCGAAATATAGAACGGACCCTAGAGATCAAAATTCTGGATAGAAATAATTTAATCCTTGATATTTTTGCCAGCCGAGCCAGAACGTCGCACTCCAAAACACAGGTTGAGCTGGCTCAGTACCAGTATTTATTACCACGCTTAACACGAATGTGGACTCACTTAGACAGGATGAAAGGTGGTATTGGGATGCGTGGTCCTGGTGAAACACAAATTGAGTCGGATAGACGAATTATTACCCAAAAAATTGCCTTGTTAAAAGCTAAGTTGATCGATATTGACAAGCAGAAAACAGTGCAACGCGGTAACCGAGGTCAATTGGTAAGGGTTGCTTTAGTGGGTTATACCAATGTGGGTAAATCGACCATTATGAACCTATTGAGTAAATCGGAAGTGTTTGCTGAAAATAAGTTGTTTGCCACCTTAGACACAACAGTTAGAAAAGTAGTGATTGAAAACTTGCCTTTTTTACTGCCAGATACTGTTGGATTTATCCGTAAACTACCTCATCAATTGGTAGAATCCTTTAAATCTACACTCGACGAAGTAAGAGAAGCTGATGTGCTGGTGCATGTATTAGACATGGCTCACCCCAATTTTGAAGACCACTATAATGTAGTGAACGAAACATTG
>JAWWDX010000221.1:0-4649 GCA_033719695.1 Putridiphycobacter sp. | reverse complement strand
TCGGATTTCTTGGAGGTGATGATCCGATACAACAAGCCTTTTTTGCCAAACACTTGCTGACTGCATCAATTATTTCAGCCCCTGCTGCTATTATTGCCGCTAAAATGTTGGTGCCTGAAACTGAAACCTTTAACAAGGATTTGAGTGTTGATAAAACTAAACTAGGAACCAATGCCCTTGAGGCTCTTTCGAACGGTACCACAGATGGTTTGAAATTAGCGATTAATGTCGGCGCTATGTTACTTGTGTTTATTTCTATTATGGCACTTGGCAATTATATATTAGGGTATACTGGTGGCTTAACTGGTCTAAATTCGTGGATAGCTGAAAACACACCATATCAAGCATTATCTTTTGAATTTATATTGGGTTATATAGGACGGCCTATCGTTTGGTTAATTGGTGTTAATTGGACTGAATCTATTTATGTTGGAGAACTACTTGGCACCAAAACTGTATTAAACGAATTTGTGGGTTATATGCGTTTAGGTGAAATGAAATCAGCTGGTATGCTCTCTGAAAAGTCGACCATTATCAGCACCTATATTTTATGTGGCTTTGCTAATTTTGCCTCAATTGGCATTCAAATTGGTGGAATTGGTGCACTTGTGCCTACTCGAAAAGGTTTACTTTCTCAATTGGGGGTAAAAGCATTGATTGGCGGAACAATGGCTTGCCTCATGACAGCAGCAATTGTAGGAATGATGTATTAATTAGTTTAATAGTAAACTGCGCTTCTGAGAAGTACTAGAATAATATGTCATGGCGAGAAATATTCATTTCTCTTGTAAGGAAAGCTAGGCACAAATTTTCACTGAACCTAAACAAATCAATATTTAACTTAAGTCTACCAAAGGCATCAAAGTCTGAATATCACCTTACAATAGCTTTTACTTATCACCCTACAACCTCAACCACTAAATCATCATCCGTTTTCGTAACAGTAGCTAATTTGTTTTTGGTTAAGTGTTTTATAGATTTATCCCATTTTTTATTACTTAAACCAGCTGCTTCTTTAAGCGTACTGAGTGATTGTGGTGAATTAGCTTTTAGTAAATCTAACACCAACTTCTCTTCATCATTCAACTCTACATTGGCTTTCGTCTTTTTCTCAGGTTTCATTTGCGGGAAAAACAACACCTCTTGAATGGATGGGTTGTTTGTTAAATACATTACCAATCTATCCATTCCAATACCTAAACCAGAAGTCGGTGGCATCCCATATTCTAAGGCACGTAAAAAATCTTGGTCTATAAATTCACCCGCTTCGTCGTCACCTTTAGCGGCTAGTTTTAACTGGGCTTCAAATCGCTCGCGCTGGTCGATTGGATCGTTTAACTCGGAATAAGCATTGGCTACCTCTTTACCGCAAACCATTAGTTCAAAACGCTCCGTTAATTCTGGGTTATCTCTATGTTCTTTGCACAATGGCGACATTTCTTTAGGATAATCAATAATGAAAGTCGGCTGGATATAGTTACCTTCACATTTTTCACCGAATATTTCATCAATCAACTTTCCTTTACCCATGGTATCATCTACTTCAATTCCCATGTCTTTGGCAGCATCAAATAATTCTTGTTCAGATTTTCCGTCAATATCAAAACCAGTAAAGTCTATAATTGACTGACGCATAGTAACACGCTTATATGGCGCTTTGAATTCAATTTCATGCTTTCCAAATGTTGCTTTAGAAGACCCGTTTACTGCTTTAGCACAATGCTCCAACAGTTTTTCGGTAAATTCCATCATCCAATTATAATCTTTGTATGCCACATAAATTTCCATGGCAGTGAACTCCGGATTATGAGTTCTATCCATTCCTTCGTTTCTAAAGTTCTTTGAAAACTCAAATACACCATCAAAGCCACCTACAATTAATCGCTTTAAATAAAGTTCGTTAGCAATTCTGAGATACAAAGGAATATCTAAGGCATTATGATGTGTCATGAATGGCCTTGCAGCTGCCCCTCCTGGAATAGGCTGTAAAATTGGTGTTTCAACCTCAAAATAACCAGCATCATTGAAAAACTGACGCATGGCCGCAAATAATTTAGTCCGTTTTACAAAAACATCCTTCACATGTGGATTAACGACTAAATCAACATATCGCTGACGGTATCTCATCTCAGCATCTGTAAAAGCATCATGCACTTTACCTTCGTCGTCAGTTTTTGGCTGTGGCAATGGTTTCAGTGCTTTAGATAGCAATTTAAAATCCTTTACCCATACCGAAATCTCGCCAACTTGAGTTTTAAATAAGTAACCTTCAATACCTATAAAATCTCCTAGATTCAATAATTTTTTATACAACTCATTGTACTTCCATTTGTCTTCATCTGGACAAATTTCATCTCTGTTGAAATACACTTGAATTCTGCCGGCACTATCTTGTAATTCACCAAAAGAGGCTTTTCCCTGAATTCGTCGCGCCATTAATCGACCTGCAATAATAACAGACTCCCCTTCTTTATAATTCTCCTTAATATCTTTAGATAAGGTGTTTACGGGGAATAATTCAGCGGGAAAAGGGTTAACACCATGCGCTCTTAATTTATCAAGCGCCTCTCTTCTTTGAATTTCTTGTTCGGATAGGTTTGCAAAACTCATGTAAAACTTTTTGGCAAAGATAATTCATTTTTCTTTTTTCACTCTGTAACAAAGTGCTATTAAAAGTAAAAATTGTAAATTTACCGCCTTATACAATGTTACTATGGATAAATTAATTGCGGGTTTTACAAACCAATTGGCTGAAGCACTAAATATTGGTCAACATGTTGAGGTAACAAATTCTAATAAAATTGAAAACATACTTGCTTGTGGATTAGGCGGTTCTGGAATTGGCGCCAAGATCGCTAAATTGCTAAATCGCGATTATTTATCTGTCCCTTTCGATAGTATAAACGATTATAATATACCAGCTTTTGTATCAGAAAAAACATTGGTAATTGCGGCTTCGTATTCAGGCAATACTGAAGAGACTATTATGGCAGTTGAGGCTTGTATTACTAGAGGAGCAACCATTGCTGTAATTGCTTCAGATGGTATCTTACTTGAGATGGCAAAAAACAATAATTGGCTACATTATGTTTTACCAGGAGGTGAACAACCACGTGCCATGTTAGCGTACTCTTTAGTGCAACATTTTTACATTTTAAAAGGGTTTAATTTAATTAATTATGACTTTGAAAGTCAAATTTCAGCGGCAATTAAAACAATTGATGAACAAGAATCAAAAATTAAAGAAGAAGCATTATTAGTAGCGCAAGCCTGCCACGGAAAAATTCCTGTTATTTATTCTAATCCTTTGCTGGAAGGGGTAGCGGTTAGATTTAAACAACAAATTAACGAAAACAGTAAGATGCTGGGATGGAATGCTGTCATTCCTGAAATGAACCATAATGAATTAGTTGGTTGGGCAGGTGGCAGTAATGCCATTACAGTGATTAAGTTAAATAATGGGTTAGAATTTTATAGAAATACAAAACGTTGGGAATTTTGCAAACCTGTTATACAACAAAAAACTAGCAATGTAATTGAAATTGATTCTGTGGGGAATAGTTTACTTGAACAGGCCTTATATCTCATTCATCTCACAGACTGGGTTAGCTTTTATTTAGCAGACTTGAAAGCAATTGACCCAATTGAGGTTAATGTCATTTCAAGTTTAAAATCTAAATTATCTGATTTAAAATAAAAGGGCTGCCTACTGAAGCAACCCTTTCGACCTATGAAAAAACGAATGTTTTTTCATCATAATTATAGTCGGTTTTAAAAATGAAGTGAGATTCCCATAGTAAGTGGATATACCTCTTCTGCCGTACCACTTTCGAAAAGTGATAATAAATTATAATTCATAAACAGACCAATATCGTTATACCCCACTCTTGCAGTGGCAGAAGCTTGGAAAGGATTTAGATTATAAATGCCTTTTTCTTTATTTTTAGCCTCTTTTCCAATAACATCAAATTTTTGGATAGTTTTTGAATTAATTCTAACACCTCCTATCACACCAACTGCAACATGAAAGTTTTTTGAATCGTATTTAGATGTGTTGAACTGAAGTAATAATGGGACATTAAGGTATGTTGCTCTTAACTGATTTTTGTTGAAAGCTCTTGTAGTATCAAGAACACCCCAAGTGCTATCAGAATTGGCTGTTAAAGTATAACTATCTTTAAAACCATATCTAGCTTGCGTAAATCCCAATCCAGTCACCAAACCAACATGGTCCGTTCCAAATGGAATCCGCTTTTCAAATAAATTCAAGCTGTATGCAAACGATTGTGCAGGATCCAGTTCCAGATATGGGCTCACAATATTGTTTCCTCCATTTTTATCAAATAAAATAGAAGGGCCGAATTCAAACCCTGACCAATACGTTAAATTATCATCAACTTTCTTCTTTTTGTCTTTGTCAACTTTTACATCCTTCCCAATATCTTGCCCTTCTGCTAATACGGTATCAACCTCATCTCCATGATCAATGATTATAAATTCTAATCCTCCAACTTTAAACCTAGTTGTGTCTTCAGGCTCAGTTTTTTTTGTTTCGGTTCCTTCTTGTGCAAGTACATTTAAACTAAACATAGCTGCTATTATTAAAATTATGTTTTTCATTTTCTTAATTTTTATAGTTAATGTTTTTG
>JAWWDX010000220.1:0-4676 GCA_033719695.1 Putridiphycobacter sp. | reverse complement strand
GGGAACAGAATCCATGTCGGCTATAGCCATGGGCGGCTGGCGCGTGGTGCCAAATGCAAAAGTGGCGAAAGCGCATGCCGACTACTATTGGGGGATGGGAAATACCGCCGAAGAGGTGGCAGCAAAGTACCATGTTACAAGAGACCAACAGGATGAATTTGCTTTTAATTCTCATATGAAGGCCTTGAAAGCGATTAAAGAAGGTAAATTCAAAGACGATATTGTACCAATTTCTGTCAATGAAGTCTACCTCGATAAAAATGGTAAACGCGCAGAACGTGTGAACATAGTAGACACCGACGAAGGCCCGCGATTAGGCACTTCCATTGAAGCACTAGCGAAATTAAGACCAGTATTTCAAAATGGTGGTTCAGTAACTGCAGGTAATTCATCACAAATGTCCGACGGCGCAGCATTTGTTTTAATGATGTCGGAAGAGATGGTTAAAAAGATGAACCTAGAGCCTATCGCAAGATTAGTATCCTACAAAGTAGTGGGTGTACCACCTAGAATCATGGGAATTGGTCCGGTAGATGCTATTCCGGGAGCCATTGAAATGGCAGGATTAAAAATGAACGACATAGATTTGTTTGAATTGAACGAGGCTTTCGCGTCACAATCGTTGGCTGTAATTAAAGAAGTTGGATTGAATCCAGACATAGTGAATGTGAACGGGGGGGCCATTGCATTGGGTCATCCACTGGGTTGTACAGGCGCAAAACTGTCGGTTCAAATCATGAATGAATTAAAAAGAAGAAACCAAAAATATGGCGTCGTCACTATGTGTGTGGGCACAGGACAGGGAGCAGCAGGTGTGATTGAGATGATGTAAGTTAGATGCTAGACTTTAGAACGCTTCACTGCTAGATGTCAGATTTTAGAGTGCTGTGTTGAAAGAAAAAAGAAATTTGATAAACCAATTTATAAATTAAAAAAAGTGAGTAGTTAGAAAATAATAAATAAAAGGAAGAAACAAAATCTAACATCTAGTGTCTAGCAATCTAGAATCTAAACCATGAAAATAACAGAAATAAAAAATAGCAAAAAATTGTGGCCTTTAAGGAACCTAGTGCTCTGGCGGCATAAAATACTATTAGACTGTGGTATTGAAGCGGACTTAAAGCGAAGTACATTTCATATCGGAGCTGTTGATGAAGACGACAATGTTCTTGGTACTTCTACTTATATCAATCAAACCAACGATAATTTTAATGATACTGTACAATATCGATTACGAGCCATGGCCACCCACCCTTCCGCGAGAGGAAAAGGCTTAGGAAAAAAAATGATTGAAAAAGGCCTTGACAAACTCAAACAGAAAAAGGTTGATATTGTTTGGTGTGATGCAAGAATTGAAGCTGCAGAATTTTATAAAAAAATGGGATTTCAAACCGTTGGCGAAACATATGACGTACCGGATATTGGGCCTCATAAATTAATGTATTATAGGATAGATGATAAATAATAGCCCACTACACTATTAGATGATTGAAAAAAGACTTCCCTTCTTGAGGAGGGATCGAGGGAGGTGACTTTCTCGGAATAAAGAAAAAATAAAAATTGAAGAATCAAGAATGGACTACGGATTGAAAATGTAGATTTATTAAAATCTACTGACTTGTATTTAGTAACCCATTCACAAAAAAAAACATTATGGCAAAAGAAGCAATTAAAGGAGGAGAATTCATCATCAGAGAAACAGATTATAAAGATGTATTTACCCCAGAAGATTACACCGAGGAGCAAGGCATGATTGCCCAGATGTGCCTCGATTTTATCAAACAAGAAGTAACCCCTAATTTAGAGCGAATTGATGCTATGGAGGAAGGTTTAATGCCTTCGCTCCTAGATAAAGCTGGTGAGTTAGGCTTATTAGGCATGTCAGTACCACAAGACTTAGGCGGCATGGGAATGGACTTTCCAACATCATTGTTAGCAACAGAATATACTGGTAGAGGTCATTCCTTTTCGGTAGCCTACGGTGCTCACACTGGCATTGGTACTTTGCCAATTTTATATTATGGTACTGAAGCGCAAAAAGCAAAATATATTCCCAAGTTAGCTTCAGGAGAATGGAAAGCCGCCTACTGTTTGACAGAACCTGGTTCAGGTTCGGACGCGAATTCAGGTAAAACAAAAGCGGTTTTATCGGAAGATGGAAAAACGTACAGCATTACAGGTCAGAAAATGTGGATTACAAACGGTGGTTTTGCAGATGTGTTTACAGTATTTGCTAAAATTGGTGACGATAAAAATTTAACTGGCTTTATTGTTGATGCACATGCTGAAGGCATTACACTCAACCCTGAAGAAAAGAAAATGGGGATCAAAGGCTCCTCTACCCGTCAGGTATTTTTTAACAATGTGGTGATTCCAGCTGAGAATTTACTAGGTGAAAGAGAAGGTGGCTTTAAAATAGCTTTAAATATTCTAAACATTGGTAGAATTAAATTAGCAGGTGGTGTTTTGGGCGGTTGTAAAGAATCCATCAATCATTCGGTTAAATACGCTAATGAACGCGAACAATTCGGTAGACCAATTTCGAAATATGGGGCCATTCGTTCAAAAATTGGAGAACAAGTCATTAAAACCTTTGCATTAGAATCGGCTTGCTACAGATTAGCACACGATATCGATATGGCTATTCACGCATTGCAAGAAGGTGGCATGGAAAAAGGAAAAGCGGTTTTAAAAGGTATTGAAGAATTTGCTGCCGAATGTGCTATGCTTAAAGTTATTGGATCCGAAGCATTAGATTATTGTGTAGATGAAGGCGTTCAAATTCATGGTGGGATGGGCTTTTCAGCTGAGTCACAAATTGAACGCGCCTATAGAGATGCTAGAATTAATCGCATTTTTGAAGGTACCAATGAAATCAACCGACTATTAACGGTAGATATGATTTTGAAAAAAGCCATGAAAGGAAAATTAGATTTAATGGGACCAGCCATGGCTATTTCTAATGAATTAATGAGTATTCCCGACTTTGAAGATCCTTCAGAAGAATTATTTGGCGAAGAAAAAAAATATATTAAAAACTTCAAAAAAGCCTTATTAATGACTGCCGGCACAGCCGCTCAAAAATTAATGATGGAATTATCTAAGGAGCAAGAAGTATTGATGAATGTTGCTGATATTGCCAACGCTATTTATTTATGCGAATCGACTTTATTACGCGTTGAAAAAATGGCAAAAGCTAAAGGTGAAGAAGCCGCTTCTGTCTATATTGACATGGTTAGAACCCTCATTTTTGATTCTGCAGACCTGATTAATAAGGCAGGTAAAACAGCCTTAATGTCGTTTGTGGAAGCAGACGAATTGACTATGATGATGATGGGCTTAAAACGCTTTACAAAAGTACCTGCCTATAATACCATTGCTGCTCGCAGAAATATAGCATCATTAGCCATTGAGAAAAACGAATACTGCTTCTCAGACGCTATTAATAAATAGATTCTTAAAATTAAAGTACAAAAAAAGGCTCAAACTTATTGTTTGAGCCTTTTTTATTTTTAAAAATCTATGTTTATAATACCACTACCTTGTAGGTTGATGTTTTCTGATTTGCTTTTAATTGTACAAAATATACGCCCGAAGATAGTCCTTCATTAACC
Source organism: Putridiphycobacter sp. (assembly GCA_033719695.1). Classification (GTDB taxonomy): domain Bacteria; phylum Bacteroidota; class Bacteroidia; order Flavobacteriales_D; family Crocinitomicaceae; genus Putridiphycobacter. The sequence goes on along the minus strand of JAWWDX010000220.1, from coordinate 1,062 downwards.
ATAACTTCAGTCGTATGACTGACATTTTTTGAAGCAACAACTTTACCTTGAACGTCGATAACTTGAATAGAAACATTGCTGTAATTATTACCTAAAGTAATTGAGAAATTACCAGTTGTAGGGTTAGGAAAAATGGTTGCCGATATTGCATTAGCATCCTCTATACCTGAATAGTCAATCAAATAACATGATGACCGTTCTAAACATCCATTATACAACAATTCTACACCATAATTTCCAGAAGCTACAGGTGTATAGCTGATACTTGTTTCACCTACAACCATGCTTGTGAAAACACCATTTGTACATCTATACCACTGATATGCAGCACCCGTTTGATCGGCAGTCAAAGTGGCACCTGAGGTGGATACCGTGTTGATGACATTATTAACGGTTAAGTTAATTGTTACCACACTATCACAACCATTCATATCCGTTAAGGTGTCAAAATAGGTCCCTGAGGTTGTATAGGTCATTCCTGTTGGAGAGGTATATGTTTCACCAGCACAAATTGTCTCGGTTACGTTACCCGTTGAACCACCATAAATTGTAACATCATAGTTAATGACGCTATCACAGCCAAAAACTGTTGAAAAAGTTTCTGAGTACAAACCACTTGTAGTCCATGTATTATTTCCAGAAAAACTGGTATACGAATCACATCCTGAGGCAATGACTGTTGTTTGGTAACTATCTACTGTCAAATTAATTGAAATGACACTATCGCACCCACCAGCTGTCACTAAGGTGTCTGCATACAGTCCACTTGCGGTCCAAGTATATGTTCCGCTTGGCGATACATAGCTATTACATACGGTTTCATTGATGGAGCTAGTTAAGGGGGCAATGGTTAAATCTAATTGAATAATACTATCGCATCCTACAGAATTAGTAACAGTTTCTGTATACAGTCCGGAAGCTGTATATACTGTACCAGATGGACCCGTATAATTGTTACATGAATTTACAACAAGTGTGCTGTTTGTTAAACCAGTACCTAAAACAGGTCCTGTCGTCCAATTAGAACTTGTACCCGATAAGGCGAAATTGTTTAATGTCCCT
>JAWWDX010000219.1:0-4708 GCA_033719695.1 Putridiphycobacter sp. | reverse complement strand
TCAGTTTGTTTAACAACTTGATGGCTTTAAATTCCGAAATGTCGCTCAAGGCACAATCCGTTTCGCGTAGGTTGTATGCCTGCTCAATTAGTTGTTTGTAACGATTCTGTAACTTGATTTGGTTTTGTTTGATTTTGTTTAAATTTTCCATTGCTCACACCTTTGAATAATAAATATATTTAAAATTTTAGAAATCAGCAAGTTAACATTGTGTTAATTTTGTGTTTTGTTAATAAAAAAAATCGATTCTACATGAATCGATTTTTTTTTTTTAATGATTTATTGTTTAATTGCTTAGAATGCACCAATAAAATGATTTCCTGTCTTATTGATAAGTTTAGCTCCTTTGGTAACCTCGCCAGTTAAACTATTAATAATATAGATGTTTCCATCCTGACCAACAGGAGCAACAGTAACATAAACATCATTATTATCTACAACAAATCCTTGATATTGAAATGCATATAAGTCAATATGATAAGGTAAATCTACTTGTTGTGCTGTTTTAGTGTTTAAATCTATACGTGCCAAATAGCTTTGCTGCTGGTTGGAGAGTGTAGAGGTTTGTGCACCATTGTGCGTATAGTGCACAAAAGCGATACCATTGCCCACATATCTCCAGTTTTGAATGTAAGAACCAGTTACACCTAAAGCGGTATCAAGGCTAAATACAAAAGAGTTGTCGTATTCGTTATTTTGGTTAATTTTTAAAATGTGAGAACCTCCAGAATCTCTTTGTGTTGCTTGATAAATGTTGCCATCTTCGGTAGCAAACGCATTAAAGCTTCGGTAACCACTTGTGTCTCCGTAACCAACGGTAGAAGTAATAACAGTTGGGTTTTCTAGGGAAGGATAATCAACCACTATGGATTTAGAACCTAAGCGTACAAAATCAGACTCGTTGTTACCTGTAGCAGGATTGGTTTTACGCATCCAAGTACCAATGATCAGTTTGTTTCCGGCAGCATTTAATACAGGTGAATCTAACCTAAATATATGGTGCCCAGAAGCTTCTTCTTCTGTTGTTAAAGGGATTTCATAAGATTTTGTTTCAGAAATCAAAGCGTTTTGAAGATCTAAGGCTAAAACAGTAGCTGTTCCTCTTGTGTAATGATAGTTTCCTGCACCATCGGAGTTTACCTGTGGAGAAGTTACGCTTACAGCAACTCCAGTTTTGTCACCATCAAAAAGTTTTGCCCATCTTGGGCTTGAGCCAGCATATTGAGAAATATTCACAGTACCTCCAAAAGGAGTAAAATTTTGACCTCCACCTACTGTGTATTTTTGAAATTCACCACCATTGCTACCACCATAAGCAATATTAAAAAATGTAGAACCATCAACCGATGATTGTAAGCGTGCAGTTCTTGCAGATTGTACCAAGTAACCGTTTTCAAACACGTCAAAAGTTTTGGTAGGGTCTTGAGCGTCTTCTTTACTAATAGCGTAAACCAGTGTACCACCGTTACCATCACCGGGAGTACCGTCATCGGTTCCCATAATGGCACCTGCAATGGTAATCCATCTTTCATTGGTCTCTCCTGGGCCACCAGAACCACCGCCGTTGTCATCGTCACTACTGCAGCCTGTGGTTAATAATAAGACTCCTAGAATTGTAGTAAAAGCTAAAAATTTGAAATTATTTTTTTTCATTGTAAATATATTAAAGGTTATTGATTGTATAATTTAACTTTAGATAAAAGGCTCTTCCCGGTTTTTGAACCGCAAAATTGTCGAAGGCTCTTTTATTGAAAATATTTTTGACATCAAAACTCACAACCAGTTTTCTACTTGGGAACGCATAGCTCAACCCTGCATCGTGGATAAACTGTTGCGGCACATCAAAAAAGTCTGTACCGGCATTGTTTCCGTAAGGTTCCAATAAATAATTAAAAGTATCTACAAACATAAAGTTGTAGAAGAAGTTCAATTGGGCATCTTTTTGAATGATGTGTCTAATGAAATATTGGGCACTGGCGTTCACTGTAAACGTTGGTTCGTTAGGGACTTTTCGTTCGTTAAACTGGTTTTTATAGGTTATGTCCAGCTTAGAAGCATTCAGTGCAATATTCAGGTTGTTGTTGAAGGTATAGTTCAGTTCGGCATCAATCCCTTTTGAGATAACATCGCCTTGGTTTTCAAAGGGCAACACTTGTAGATTACTGTTCAGTGAGGTTTGTACTTGTGTCCCTATTCTATCTTTTATGTTTCTGAAAAACAGATTTGTAGACAGCATGAAATCGTGTTTCTTGAATGTGAAAGTCCCAAATTTAAAGCCCAGGTTAATGTTGTTGCTGGTTTCCGGTTTAATATTGGGGTTTTCAACAATGTTATCGCCAGCATCGCCAAACACTTCATTTTCGTTAGGTAATCTTACGGCTTTTTCCGCCGAAGCCAAAATCGCCATCTTTTGCCATACTTGATAAGACGAAGCAATGCCATAACCTTGAATGCTAGAGTTGTTGTTTACTACATCTTCTACGCGCACTTGTTCACCGTCTATGGTTTCTACGGTAGGGTTTATGCGCTCAATATACTGGTGGTAATTCTTTCCGAAAACCGAAGTTTTTAATTTGCTATTAAAGGCTGTGAGTTCATAACTTAAAGACGTGATGTTTTTTCTTAGGTATCTTGTGCCCATAAACATTCTTTCAAGTACAGAACGTATTTCGTCGTCGTCTTTTCTGTTTACAACAGTAAACAAATGGTTGAGCAAAAACTTATGGTTAGGATTAAGTGTATAGGCTAGACCTGTTCTAACCGAAGCTACTTTTCTGTTTATATTGGCAATGGTTGGCGCACCTTGTTGCGCACCTTGAGGCCTTAAAATAGGTTGTCCATTTAAGTCCAAGCTTTTTTCACCATACCAATTGTAGTTCCACTTAACAGTGTCGTTTATCACGCGGTTTCGTTCACCATAAAGTCCTTGTAGGTTGAATTCCAAACCTTTAGTGAGGATATCTTTCTTGGAATATGTTAAGCTTACCAAGCTCGCATCCGATTCAGCAAAACGCCCTTTATAAGGAATGGTCATAAAAGCACCGTGTTGAATTTCTTTATAAGAATCGGTACCAGTGAACCCAATGAAAAAATTATCGGCCCATTTTACATCAGTAAAGCCAGCTTCAATAACACCACCTAATGAGCGGTAAGCATCGTTAAAGCGTTTGGCACGAACGTAATCCAAACGGCCATTAGGCAAAATATTGTAAACGTTGGAGCCCCAAACTTCATAATCATTATCTGAATAGTTGAAAAACCCTGAAGCTTTTACAGTAAATCCCGATTCCTTAAAGCGATAGAACCCGTTAAAGTAAAGTTGTGAAGTATTGAAAGAGCCATAAGATGCCGAAACATTTAAGTTGTTTTTGGCATCTTTTTTCAGCACGACATTAATGGCGCCACCTAAAGAATCGTCTGATAAGTGTCCGGGAACCACACCTTTGTAAACCTCAATACGTTCAATCATGGAAGGCGGAATGCTATTTAAATCAAATGAAGAGCCATAAGTTGAAATGGGTATGCCATCTATAAAAATACGGATGGCATTACCCGACATGCCGTTAATGTTGTAATTCACATCCGAACCCAAACCACCATTTTGACGTATCCTTACTCCAACAGTTTGGTTTAAAAGTTCGTTGGTTTGCACGTTTCTTAGGCTAGCTTCCTTAGTTTTTATGACATCTACGGCAAAACCTTGTGTTTCAATAATTTTTTCTTTGGATTTTCCTAGAACAAGAACTTCTGTAAGCTCTACATCTTCACTAGGATTTACAGTTAACGTAATGGTCTTTTGTTTGTTATTGACTTCTACCGTAAAAGCAGTGTCTAAAATCTCTATGGAAGTGACTTCTATTTTATGAGTGCCGTAAGGAATATTTTTCAGTTCAAAACTTCCATTTTCATTGGTAACGCTAAATTTATTGAGTTGTTTTATATACACATGGGCATTTAAAACTGGCATACCGTTTTTTAAAGTCAGCGAACCGGATATTGTGCCGTTTTGGGAGTAGGCAAGCAATGAAATAAAACAGAAAAAACAAGTGAGTATGCGAACCATTTAATTGAGTTTTGATGTAAAAACGGCGCAAAGGTATTTTTTATTTATAATTAATCCAAATAAAAATAAACTGTTTGATTTTAGATTTGAAGACAGTGAATGTTTTGTGGATTTTGCGTGGAGAATTTAATGTTTTGTTTAAAACTCACAAGAATATTAAAGGGATTTAGAAACATTTGTTGTATTGGTAACATAAACGACAATTTAAATATTGGGGTTTGTTTAATTGTTGTGATGACACCTATCTCCAGATTCAAATTGAATTTCGATGAGATCTAGCTTAGCGACCTAATTCGGTTTCTATGTTCCTATTGTTCAAAAGTTTATTTATGAGGTTCTTTGATTTGTACATTTTTTTTGTGTAATCTTTAGGTCGTTATCAAGGCTTTTTTAACTAAAAACGCATTTTTTCCTGATGATTTACAATGAGTTTAATATCTGAAATTGAATAGAAAAACGGGCAAGTTTACGCTTAAAAAAAATCGATTCAAGTAGAATCGATTTCATTTAAATAACTAACTAACTTAATTCAAATTCTCCACAAGACGCGTGAAATTTTCTTTTTTGAAATAAAATCAATACAAAGATGGTGTTTTTTACGAGGTTTTATGTTAGCTAAATGTCAATAAAACTTAAAGTTTAAAT
>JAWWDX010000218.1:0-4710 GCA_033719695.1 Putridiphycobacter sp. | reverse complement strand
GTCGTATCCCATCATACCTTTCGACACATTGACTGTTTGCAGAGTATTCGTATTGTACACATAAATATCGGAATTTGTACTGATGGCATACTTTTTACCGGATAATTTCTTAGATGTATAAGCTATTTCTGCACCATCAGGCGAAAAAGTAGCCTGTTCAAGTCCACCAAATGGCTTCATAGGGGCATCATACTTTTCATCCTTCATAATATCAATACCTGTTCCCGCTAAGCTACCATTATCAATCACAGAAAAGAATATATGAGTAAAGTACCCTTCGTTGTAATCCGACCAATGGCGGTACATCAAATCGTCGTATACACGTGCATTAGACCTTACTAAATCGGTCTCAAACTCTCTTGATGTATGTTTTTCCAGTTTTACATCTTTGGTAAACATCAGCCTTTTTCCATCAGGAGCGTATTTAAATTCTGACACTTTAAAGTCTAAATTTGAAATTCTTTTTAATCCTGTTCCATCTACATTTATTTCATAGACATTAATGCCAATATCATCACGCATTAAGAACCCAATTTTCTTACCATCAGGTCGCCATTGTGCATTCCATGCCTTTCCGTCAATATTTGGTATTACAGATGTCAGCTTTGTGGAAACATTTACAAGGTAAAAACTGCTTTTGCTCTCATTGGTAGATAAATCATATGTTTTTTGAGAGAACAGGACTTTTTTATAATCCGGTGACACTTGAATTCCGCTCACGCGTTTTAAGTCCCACAGTAATTCAGGTGTCATTCTATTTTGTGCAATTGAACTTGCAGTCAACACTAATGTGATTAATATAAATATGTTTTTCATCTTATGAATGTATTGCTTTTTGAATTAAAATTTTACTTGGCAAATAAGCTGTTACCGTTCCGATAATAGTTGTGATGACCAAAATTAAGAATATGTCTGAAAATCTGACAGCAACAGGAAAATTTTCTACCATTCCTCCATCCATCTTTAGCCAACCCCAGTGTATTTGAGAATATGATACTAATAAGCCAATCAAAACGCCCAAACTGATGCCAATACCGTTAATTAACAGGCCTTCGCCGAAGAATATGGTGCGCAACTGTTTATTTGTAGCGCCCATTGCTCTCATTGTGAATATATTGTCTTTTTTCTCAAGTATCAACATAGTAATAGAGGCCACCATTGTAAACGTTCCTAAAAAAAATATAAAGCCCAATAACACAACTACCATCCACTTTTCACTTCTACTTGTTTTGTATATGAGTTCATTTTGTTCGAAAGCTGTTTTCACCTCAAAGTCTTTTCCAAGAAGATTTTGTAATTCAACCTTCTTAGCATTAATATCGGTAGATGGCTCATACTGTAGTTCAATTGCAGAAATATCAAATTCGTAATCGAGCATTTCTTTTGCCAGTTCAAATGGAATAATAACATAATTTTCGTTCACCTTATTATTAAACGAAAACACACCTGCAATCGGGAGTAAAGTTGTATTGAATGCCTTTGTATTTTGCCTTGTAATTCTCTGATTTCTTTTAGGTGCGTATACGGTTAACGATTCATATTCATTAGGGATATCGTATATATAACCACCGAGATTCTGAAATAAAATATACCCTGCAAATCCGAAAGCGGCCCCTTCTTTAACAAGTGAATTACCATCAAAGCCCACGCTAGCCTCCAGTATTTGATCTGGCATGTTGACCATTTTTAAATACTCAGGTTCAACACCTTTTACGGTGCCAAAAGCAAACTGATCATAGTGTTTAAAGATCACTGTTTCCTCAATAACCCTTGTATTGTATGTCAAGCTCGAATCAGAAAAAACGCTGTGAGGAATAATAGTTGAGGGAAATGTTTTTGAAACGGCCGATTCTATTTTTAAATCAGGCTCAAAGGCATTAAAGAGTGAAACAACTAGCCCTTCAACCCCGTTGAAAGCTGAAATTACGATTACCATAGCCGCCGTGGCAATGGTAATGCCAAAAATGGAAATCCCAGAAATGATATTAATTACATTTTGCGACTTCTTGGAAAAAAGATAGCGCCTAGCTATAAAAAACGAGGTATTCACTATTTTTTTAGCAATTGATCAATTTCGTTAGCATAGTCAAGCGAATTGTCAATTTTATAATCAAAATCAGGGATTCTTCGCAATGATTTAGCTAACCGATTTCCCACAATTTTCCTAATGTATCCCCCGTGTTCTTTGATATGCTTATAAACAACATCTACTGGTTCTGAACCACCGAAAATGCTGATAAAGACCTTTGCATAAGTCATGTCAGGTGAAATATTCACTTGCGTAACCGTCACCATAGCACCAAGACAAAAAGTACGACTTTCTTCCCGGAATACCGTGCTTAATTCTTGCTCTAAAACAGCATTTATTTTTTGTTGCCTTAACGTACTCATATAACAAAAGTACAAAATTTACATTGAAGGCTTCTTAAAGCGTTAAAATATTTGCAGATTACTTACCTTTACAGCTGTGAAAGGATTTATTCAAATTTTTAAATTGGCTTTTAGTCAGAGGCGCTCAGCCTATTTAACGATTATTAGTAATTTATTCTATGTTATTTTCAACCTCATTTCACTGGTTTTATTTATCCCTTTTTTGAATCTTATTTTTAAGCCTGAGGAGCGTATGAATATCGAAAAAATGGCAGCGCCAAGTTGGGAAAATAAAACCAGCATTCTAACATATTTTGGCGACCTATACGATTACCAAATGGGACAATTTATTTTACAAAATGACGTAAAAGCTGCATTGGCTTTTGTTTGTATTTCAGTAGTTGTTGCCTTTTTTTTAAAAAACGTTTTTAGATATGGTGCAATTTTTCATCAATCATATATGCGAATGGCCGTAGTGCGAGATTTGAGAGAAAAATTATTTAAAAAGTCTATTAGTTTACCAATTGCGTATCATACCGACGAACGAAAGGGAAATTTATTAGCTAGAATGACGAGTGACTTAAGTGAAATTGAAGTAGCTGTGGTGTACTTACTCGAAATCATTTTCAGAGAACCCCTAGCTATTATTATCAGTTTAATTGTTTTATTCAATATTAGTGTTTCACTTACGCTATTTTCTTTGATTTTACTGCCTGTAAGTGGATTTTTAATTTCGCGGATTGGAAAAAGTTTGAAACGCACTTCGGCTCAGGGACAAGAGAAGATGGGATATGTTGTCTCTTTGATAGAGGAAGCGATTGGCGGTGTAAGAATTATTAAAGGATTTGGCGCTGAACAAACTATTCAGAAACGTTTTTCAAAGGAGAACTATCGCCATCAAGCACTGTCTACACAAGCTTTCAGAAAAAAAGATTTGGCGTCGCCCTTGAATGAATTTTTGGGCGCGGTTATTATGGTATGTATAGTGTGGTTTGGTGGCCAGCTTATTCTAGCGAATAAAGGTGAGCTTAGTGGCGGTGAGTTTATGGGCTTTATCATTATTTTTTCTCAATTATTACGACCTATTGGGGGAGTTGCAAACGGCATTACAAGTTTTAAAAAGGCAGAAGCCTCACTTGAAAGAATTGATGAAATTTTAGAAATTGAAGATTCCATCTTAGAGCCAACTGACCCAATCGTTAAATTAGACTTAGAAAAAGACCTGACATTTGACAATGTCAGTTTTGCCTACAAAAATGTAACGGTATTAGACCATATTTCATTTCAAATAAAAAAAGGCGAAACCATTGCATTGGTAGGAGAATCTGGCAGCGGTAAATCCACCATTTCAGATTTAATCCCAAGATTTTATGATGTAAAAGGTGGGACTATTAAAATAGATGGCACCAATATCCAACTGCTTTCTTTAAAATCGTTAAGAGGTCTCATTAGTATTGTTTCGCAAGAGTCTGTTTTGTTTAACGATACAGTTGCATACAATATTTCATTTGGAAAACCAGATGCAACAAGTGATGAAATTGAGGCGGCCGCAAAAATTGCCAATGCACATGAATTTATTCAGAACTTAGAAAACGGTTACCAAACAAATATAGGTGATAGGGGCGGTAAACTATCGGGCGGACAAAAACAAAGAATTAGTATAGCCAGAGCCGTTTTAGCCAACACCCCAATTATGATTTTAGATGAGGCAACATCTGCACTCGACACAGAATCGGAGAAAGTTGTACAAGCTGCACTTGACAATTTGATGAAAAACAGAACATCATTAGTGATTGCCCACAGACTCAGTACTATTCGAAATGCAGATAAAATTATTGTGCTAAAAAAAGGGGAAATTGTCGAAGTTGGTAATCATAGTGCGCTCATTGACAAGGGTGGCTACTATTATTCACTTTGTCAAATCCAACAACTAGTTTAAAAAAAGACGCCAAAAATTGTCGTTAGCTATTGCAGAAAAATGTTTTTGAAGTGGTGTTGGCGTCTTTCTAATAATGTTTGCATTGCAAATTTAAGGCATCATTATAAGTTAATCAAATCAATATTATTTATATATTTATAGAAAAAATCTATATGACTTTGCAACAACTAGAATATATTGTAGCATTAGATAAACATAAACACTTTGTAACAGCAGCTGAGCATTGCTTTGTAACACAGCCAACACTCACCATCCAAGTAAAAAAACTAGAAGAAGAAATAGGCGTGGTTCTTTTTGATAGAAAAAAACATCCTTTGCAAACAACCACAGCAGGGGCTGCTATTATTTCGAAAGCAAAAACCATTTTGCGAGAAGTTACTGAAATGAAACATTTGGTAGGG
>JAWWDX010000217.1:0-4713 GCA_033719695.1 Putridiphycobacter sp. | reverse complement strand
CGACCTCGTTTACCGTAATTCGCTACTTGGGGATCTTCATGCATGGTTCTGCCAATGCCATGTCCAACCAATTCTCGAACCACCCCATAGCCATGCTTTTCGGCGTGTTGTTGAATGGCAAAACCTATGTCACCGATCCGATTACCTACCTTTGTAGCTTCAATCCCTAAATTCAAACATTCTTTGGTTACCTTTAGTAATTCCTTAATTTCTGGTGCTACTTCTCCAATTTCAAACGTATAAGCATGATCGCCATAAAAGCCATTTAAAATAGCTCCGCAATCAACTGAAACAATATCGCCTTCTTCATACGGTTTGTCACTTGGAAAACCATGAACTACTTGTTCGTTTGGAGAAATACACAAGGTATTAGGAAAATCATACAATCCTAAAAAACCAGGTTCAGCCCCTTGGTCGCGAATGTACTCTTCTGCTAACTTATCTAATTGTAAACCTGTCACACCCGGACCAATTACCTTGGCAATTTCACCTAGTGTACGCGACACAACTTGTGCCGCTTGGCGCATCAATTCAATCTCTTCTTCGGTCTTATAAATAATCATGACTTTCCTAAAAATAATAAAACCTCATCAAATTCAATTGATGAGGTTTTTAATAAAAAATTATATCGTTTTATGATAAAACACTTTTTACTAAATCGGCAGCTTCTTGTAATAATACTGCTGAGTGCACATTTAATCCTGATTCATCAATTAAAACTTTTGCTTCTTCAGCGTTGGTGCCTTGTAATCTTACAATAATAGGCACTGGAATAGATCCCATATTTTTATAAGCATCTACAACACCTTGTGCTACACGGTCGCATCTCACAATACCACCAAAAATATTCACTAAAATAGCTTCAACATTTTCGTCTTTTAAAATTAAACGAAATGCTTTTTCTACTCTTTCAGCATCAGCAGTACCACCTACATCTAAAAAGTTAGCAGGATTTCCGCCCGATAATTTAATGATATCCATGGTTGCCATGGCTAAACCAGCACCGTTGACCATACACCCAACGTTTCCATCTAAGTTTACATAGTTTAAGCCAGCTTCATCAGCTTCAACTTCCATTGGATCTTCTTCCGTTTTATCACGCATGGCAGCGTATTCTTTATGTCGGTATAATGCATTGTCATCTAAAGTCACCTTTGCATCAACTGCAATAATTCTATTGTCAGATGTTTTTAATACAGGGTTAATTTCAAACATTGAAGAATCTGCGCCTTCGTATGCAGCGTATAGTGCAAATACAAATTTTGTCATTTCTTTGAATGCTTGACCGCTTAAACCTAAGTTAAAAGCGATTTTTCTCGCTTGAAAACCTTGTAAGCCAACGCGTGGATCAACCTCTTCTTTGAATATTAAGTGTGGTGTGTGTTCAGCAACTGCTTCAATGTCCATACCACCTTCAGTAGAATAAATAATTGTATTTCTTTCGTTTGCTCTATCTAATAAAACCGACATGTAAAATTCAGATGGTTCTGATTCACCTGGGTAGTATACGTCTTCCGCAATTAATACTTTGTTGACTTTTTTACCAACGCCATTTGTTTGCGCGGTTTCTAAATGGCCTCCTAAAATGCCTTTTACAGTATCTTCAACTTTGTCAATTCCCTTCGCTAAAACAACACCATGCGACCCTGTTTCAGCAACTATTCCTTTACCTCTACCTCCTGCATGTATTTGAGCCTTAACAACAAACCACTCAGTGCCTGTACTAGCATTTAATTCTTTAGCTTTAGCTACTGCTTCGCTAACATTTTCTACAACAACGCCTCTTTGTATGGCAACGCCGTAGCTTTCTAAAATCGATTTCCCTTGATATTCGTGTAAATTCATTTAGGTGCTTTTTAGTTTTGAGTGTGTAAAATTAGTTCTTATACTTTATAAAACAAAAAAAATAGGAATTAGTTTTTGCACTATTTAACAGGATTATTGTTGCATATAATTGTCAAAAACAAAAGGGATAACTATCTTTGCCGAAAATATTAAAAAAATGGCAACAAACAGAACATTTACAATGATTAAGCCTGAGGCAGTTGCAGCAGGTCACACAGGGAAAATTCTTGATATGATTATTGAAGCAGGATTTAAAATCAAAGCTTTAAAATTAACAACGCTTTCGAAAGAACGTGCAGGTGAATTTTATGAAGTTCACAAAGAGCGTCCTTTTTACGGAGAACTTGTTGATTACATGTCGAGCGGACCAATTGTTGCTGCTATTTTAGAAAAAGAGAATGCTGTTGCAGATTTTAGAGCATTAATTGGTGCAACTGATCCAGCTGAAGCTGCTGAAGGAACCATCAGAAAAAACTTTGCAAAATCAAAAGCAGAAAATGCAGTGCACGGTTCTGATTCTGATGACAACGCTGAAATTGAAGGAAAATTCCATTTTTCGGCAGCCGAAATCGTATAATTATTTATCAATTTTTATAGTAAAAATGCCCCAGCATTTATTGTTGGGGCATTTTTTTTGCTATTGCGCAACCAATGATTGACTTAGTTCAATTCCTCCCCATTCAACCAATCCAAACCCAATCCGATCGACTTCTAGAGCATATTTAGGTGGAAGAATATCAACGGTGGGTTGATGATTAAATACCTCAAATAACATGCCTACTCTTAATTGATAGTTGAGTTGTGTTGAACTTTGAATATGACCAAAAACGGAGTCGTATTGTTGGTTTACTCTAAATTGGATGATTGCAAAATCTTTTTTTTGTAGTCGAGGTGCCCAATACGTTATAAAATCAGTACTTTCTGTGCTATTTAAACCAAGTAGTGCTAATTGATTTTCTAAAAATGGGATAATGGTGTCGGTTTTAACCGTAAAACCTTCAATGATTCCGTTCTTTTTATCGAAATTCATTTGCGGTTGATTAGCTTCCCAAAACAAATAGGGATGAAGTTTTCCTGTTTTTAAATCTTTTATATGGCCATTTAAAACTGTTTCTACTTGCCAATTGTTTTGATATGTAGGATAAGTGAAGGCTAGTTGGCCAACTGGACTCAAGGTAATAGTTGTTTTTGTTGGCTTGGCACTGTATAAATACACAACGGGTTTTTCTGCTTGAATTAATTGCAAATATTCTTCGCCTACAATATGTACTTCAAATCGATTTGTTTTAGAATAATTGCTTAAATCAACAACCACCTCCTTATAGCCTTCTTGAAAAAAATAAAAGCCTTTGGATTGACGGTGAATTTTTATTTGAAAACTACCTGAACGTGCCACAATTTCAGCAACTTTAAAATCGAGTGAAGCTACTTTGCCAAAACTGTTAATAGCAGGAACTTTGTCATAGTTAATTTTGCCAGAAATATAGAGGCTGTCTTTGTGAATTGCACTATCTTTTTCTGTCTTAACAATACTATAATATAGGCGTTCCTTGGCCATACCACTGCTAAGCAGTAAAATTGTGATGGCAAATAAAATTGATTTCATGTTAATGGTTTTTTCTGTATACAACCATCATTATAAAAGGTTCAGTTATTTAAAAACCATCTCTGTTTAAACTAGTGAAATGCTCATATTTGTATTTGATATACACTATGAGTTCATAGTCTGTCGCTACTTTCAAAAAATTATCATTTAAATTTAGAAAGGTGATAAAAGCGTCGAACTGCTCGTCTTCCAAATCAATAATATCGTTATTTACATATACACGTAATATTTCTTTTACCACTGCTTTTTGTTCGTCTTTAAATTCTAGTTCGGCAATCATGCGTTTAGTTTTTTCACGCTTACTAAATTGCATATATAAGGCTGTAATCGGACTTTGGAAAATTTCAACGCCTGTAACTTGAGGTACTTCTCGTTTTTGAATAGCTGCGCGTTCCTCTTGTAATTCTTGCAAGGTTTTAAGCGGCTTTACTTCAACTACTTTTCCAGTTACAGAAAGCATCTCGAGATAAACAGTAATAACATACGTTTTTTTGTAGGTACTGTTTTTGAAAGAGAAGTATTGTGTTTTATAACCTTCTGTTGAAACAGCTATTTGGTCGCCTTTTTTCACGGTAATAGAAAAAGAGCCATCATATGATCCGAAAATACCCTTTCCAACGGTTTTGTTGATAACCATAACATCATAAAAACTTAATCTTTTTGTCGTGTCAATAACCTTACCTGTAATCGTAATTAAAGAGTCGTTATAATTAATGGTGTCTTGTTCAGTTTGCCCATATAAAGCAGCCGACAAAAATAAGAGAGTAAGGGTAAATAATAGCTTCACAGGACTAAAGTATCAAAAATGCAGCCAAACAGATTATATTTTGTATTTATTAACAAAAGTCAAAAAGCGGCTTTGCTAAAGCAAAAGTGCAAATTAAAGCTTAATTTTGCAATGATTTTTAGAACATGAAAACAGTTGTTGTAGGTTTATCGGGTGGTGTAGATTCCAGCGTTGCAGCATACCTTTTAAAAAAGGAAGGGTATAATGTGATTGGTATTTTTATGAAAAATTGGCACGACGAGTCGGTTACCATATCAGATGAATGTCCGTGGATTGACGACAGTCAAGATGCTTTACTTGTGGCTAATAAGCTAGGTATACCATTCCAAACCATTGATTTAAGTGAGCAGTACCGCGAGAAAATAGTGGATTATATGTTTGCTGAGTATGAGTCGGGTAGAACACCAAATCCAGACGTATTATGCAACAGAGAAATTAAGTTTGATGTTTTTTTGAAAACGGCTATGCAATTGGG
>JAWWDX010000216.1:0-4737 GCA_033719695.1 Putridiphycobacter sp. | reverse complement strand
GTATTGTTCAACATATGCCCCATGTGCAAAACACCGGTAACATTTGGTGGTGGAATCATGACTGTATAAGGTTCTCTTTCATCAGGTTCAGAGTGAAAGTAGCGCTTATCTAACCAGTGTGCATACCATTTTGCTTCGGCTTCTTTTGAACTATAGGCTTTTGGAATCTCCATGTAATTATTTTCGGTCTTAAAAATTGACCACAAATTTAGGGATTTTTTGGAGACTAGCATTGCTAGTTTAAGACTTTGTTTAAGGGAATTTTATCACAATTCATCCACCGTCCAAGCCTCAGCCTTTTCAGCAAACCAATTCTTTACCGTAGGCCAAATTTGCCCAAAGGTTTCCGTATTTCTATAATTATTCAGTTCTAGTTCAGACTCCCATTGACTGTAGGTAAAAAACACCCCGCTGGCCCCTTTTTCCTTCAATAATTTTACTCCGAAGCAACCTGGTTGTCCAGCTACTTTATCTTTAATGGATAAGAAATAGACTTCAAAATCGGCTGAGTGTTCTGGTTTAAAGGTCATTTTTACAATGCGCGTGATCATGTTGTAGCGTTTTTGGCAAAGATAGTGGTTTTTCAAAAAAGTATCGAGTATAAAGTATTAAGTATAAAGACTTTTTTGATTCAAATTATCCACACAAGTAAACCCTACTTTATACTTTTGTCTTTCTACTTTATACCTTTCAAGTACTAACCAAAAATTATTAATTTTGGCGTCATGACTAAAACCAAATGGCTGCTTGATCAGTTTTATCAGCATATAACCGATAATAAGAAAGAACGTTTCGCAGAGTTGATTGAAAATCGCACAAGACATGTAACAGTTGTTTTAGAGAATTTATTTCAGCCCCACAATGCTAGTGCCGTATTGCGGTCGTGTGATTGTTTTGGTATACAGGACACACATATCATTGAGAATTACAATAAGTACGAAGTCAATCGGGAGATTGATATGGGGGCTTCTAAATGGCTAAACACCTACAAGTATAAAAAAGCTGAGCACAATACCCTTGAAGCAATTAACCACTTAAAAGCCAAGGGCTATAAAATTGTAGCTACTACCCCACACACTAACGATTGCATGATTGATGAACTACCAATCGATCAGCCAATTGCCTTAATGTTTGGCACAGAACTGGAAGGGTTAACTGATGTTGCCTTGGAACATGCAGACGCCTATGTTAAACTACCCATGTATGGGTTTACTGAAAGCTATAATATTTCAGTTTGTGTGGCATTGGCATTGTTTAGCGTAACAGAGCGCATGCGGAAGGACCCTACTATTCAGTGGCAATTATCGGAAGCGGAAAAACATGAAATTTTATTAAACTGGGCAAAAAAAGTGGTTAAACATCCGCAAAAGGTAGAAGCTATTTACAACGAACGTTACGAGGGAGATTCATAAATTTTAGTTTTCTTTTATAAATTTTAATGTGGTGGTTGATGTTTTTAAAAAATACACACCAGCACTTAAGGAATTTAAGTCAATTGTGGTTTGAGTTAAACCGTCAATGATAAACCGAACTTGTTTGGTAACATTTTGACCAATCACATCATAAACTTGCATATTTGCTAAATCTTGCCGGCTAGCAGAAACAGTCAGTTGGTCTTTTGCCGGGTTTGGAAAAAGCAATATTTGCGCATCATTCAGCTTTTTCACTACGACACTTTTTGTCTGAGAATATGAAAATTGTCCATCAAAATCTGTTTGCTTCAGTCGGTAATACGAAATGCCAAATAAAGGTGTATAATCAACCACTTTGTAACTTAACACGGTGGAAGCATTTTTTGCTCCCGGCACTTTTTTAATTGATTCCCAATGGTTATTATCTGCCGAACGTTCAACGGTAAAATAATCGTTGTTATGCTCTGAAGCTGTTTGCCAATCCAACTGTACTATACTATTATTGACAGCCGTAGCTGAAAAAGATATCAATTCAATTGGTAGTGGCGTTTGACCGCTGTTAATGGTCCCCAGTGTAAACCTAGCGTTATTGGTAATGCTCGACACATTTGTAAATTCAAATATACTTCCTCCCAGTGCAGTCGCACCTGAAATAATCCCACCTGTCCCTGTGGTTTCATCTGAAAAAACGCCATCATTATCGGTATCTACCAACAACCTCAAATCAGCGGCAGTTACAGGCCCTAACCCGGTTAAGTCGAACCTTACATCAACACTACCTACATCAACCCCTACACCGGCGCCATTGACTTCATTTACGCGCCAAACTCTGTCAAACCTTGCTTGTACAGTTCCTGGCACATCTCCAAATTCTGTAGCTTGTTGTATACCACCGTCATGCCCCCAGATAAGGAATTCATTATTGTTTAAATTTGAAGGATTTAGAATTCTCACAATGCCAGAGCCTTGCGCATCATCATTCACAAAGCCGCCCGCAACTTGGCCAATGCCAGCCACATCAAAATCGTAGTTACCATTACCTGCGTCATCTTGCGTATAAATATCGTTTGAAGCAATGCTAATATTATATTTAGCGGACAGGTAATTTTGCACCAATATATGGTCAACAGTATCTAGGGCATAATTAAAATGAATAATTTCTGCATAATCGGCGCCTAAGTATGTCCCGTACCCAACATTAAGTGCACCAATTGCCACTTGTTGATTGCTCGAAGACACTGCAGTGCCACTCTCAGTTGAACGCACAATATCTGTGCTTCCAGATCGAATTCTACTTCTTTGTGCAGCTGGTAAAGTACCGTCAAAGTCCCAACTTAAAATATAATTTACGCCATTACTAAAGGTTGTGCCACCTGTATCAAACCGGTTATTTTGAGTATTGACATCCAAATTTAATCGATTGCTAGTGTGAAAAAACCAAGTATAAGCATATTCAGCTGGATCAGTAAATGTAATTCTTTTACCCAAGATACCTCGTGGACTGCCATTTAAGTTATTTGGCCTCAAAACAGTATAGAATGTAATACCCACAGAATTATCCAAAATTGGTGAATCATCTACTGCCATTTCATCATCAACACCATCTAAACGCACTATTGGCATGCCATTTAATGCGCTTGTTGAAAAATAATTTGGTTGTAGTGAAACCGTTATTTGGTTCGCGTCATTACTATTGCCTGACCCATCTAACCATGTTGCTACATCAGTATTATTAACTTGGTTAATATTATCTGCTCTTAACCACAATCCATTACTAGAAGTATTCCCAACTCCTCCTGGACCTGTTTGTGCATGACTTATTGCTATAATGGTTAAAATAAATACCTGACTCAGTAATGTTTTCATTGTACAAATAGTAGCATAAAAGTAGTAAATAAAACATCTTTCAAAAAAGAATTTGCAAAGATCATTTAATTATTCTAGCTAAGAATTTTACTTTCTGTGTGAAATATAATTGCTTAAACTCTATAAACCTCTCAAACAAAATATGAGAATTCCAGCTATGTACGGACTTAATTAAATTAAAAATCTAAAAGAAACAAACTGAAGTCATCTGCAAAACATAAAGATTAATAAGTAGCAGAATTACTTTTGCCTTATTAAATGCATTTTTTTGCTTTATTTAACTAATATTACGTATCTTAGTGTGCCGACAAAAAATCCCCCCATGGCTAAAAAAACATTAGAAAAGACAGGCAACAAGGTTTCTAAAAATTATTTTCATGAAGTTTATAAAGATGCTTTTATGGTTCTTTATAGAGACGATCAGTATCAATTTTATGAGATTAGGTATACGCCCAATGCCTTCAATTTATTCAAAATAGAAGATGCCAAAACAGTTATCAACAACTCCATGATTGCTTTTCAAAAAGAAATAGACAAAAATCATAATTATCAAATACTTATTATCAACACACTAGATGGTGGACCCACTATTGAACGTCAAACGCAGGAATATGTACATTCAGTATTATTTCCATTTTTTATTAAGCATGGCATTCAAACACACCTATACTGTTTAGGTGAAGAAGTGATTTCAAAACTATCCATGTCTGTTACGGCCGAAAAATACCAATCTGAAGATATCCAGTCGCACTTTTTTGCTCGTTATAAAGACTGTATTGATTGGATAAAAACTAACACGTAGCAATACACATTTTAAAAAAATTTAGTGGCGTAAGTTTTACTTTGTAGATTGCAAGATTTATTCTATCACTAATTCTTGAATATAGTGAGAATCTTCCAATTTTAAAAAGTAGATACCAGATTCAAAACCACTCAAAACTAAATTGAATTGATTTGAAGTCATGGTCACTTTGGCAACAAGCTGTCCTAAAATATCAAAAATAGCCAATTCTTTATGAATAATGTTTGGACACACAATGTGAACTTGCTCAGAAGCAGGGTTAGGAAAAACTGCAAAGACTTCTTTGTCAATTTCTGAGCTGGCAAGAAAATTCATGTAAGGATATTCGCATTCCCGCCCCTCCATACCATTTAAATGAAAGGATGCATCATTAAAACAAAATAAACCAACACCAAATGTCTCTACAATAGATGAACAATCAGACACATAAGGAAAATTAGACAAACCACTGAAATTGGTACTACCGTAAAATCCAAATCGCTCCACAAATCTGCCGCCATAACCATAGTTTCCGCATGAATTAGATTGTAAATCGACATATCGAAAAGTTACATTATTTATATCAAGGGTACCAATTTCTACTACTGAAACCACTAGGCTATCGAGATTTCCTGTATTATTTGTATAAATCATTGCCAACCAACTGTCACCCACTTG
>JAWWDX010000215.1:0-4751 GCA_033719695.1 Putridiphycobacter sp. | reverse complement strand
TGCAGCAATCAGAGGAGAAGGTACTTCGAATGATTATTTTCCACCGGAAATTCCAGCCCTACCAGCATTTACTTTGCAAAGAGCCGTATCTACCGCTATAAGAGAGCACAAAAAAGATTATTGGACAGGTACAGTATACACCACTAATCGACGAGTATGGGAACATGACGAGGTCTTCAAAAACTACTTGCGCGGAACACGTGCAATGGCTATTGACATGGAAACCGCTACGTTGTTCATTACAGGATTTGCAAATAGAATTCCTACGGGCGCACTGCTTTTGGTCTCAGATCAACCTATGATTGCAGAGGGCGTTAAAACCGAGGCGAGTGATCAAAAAGTATCAGCAAATTTTGTTGAAGACCATATTTCGATCGGTGTGGAGGCCTTACTTGAGATTAAGTCAAACGGTACATCTGTTAAACACCTTAAATTCCCCTATTCAGAGGAATAAAAAAACACTTCCTTAAAAAGAAGTGTTTTCTTGTCAACTTTTGTTCAATGCCAAAATGTTTAAACTAAACATCCCCTTTTAGTCTTCAGCACAAACAAATATGTTTTAACAGAACCAAAGTATTAAATTTTCTGTTTGTCCTCTTCACCCATTTGGATGAAATATACCAAATTGTCTACAATTTATTTGTTTTGGCTAATAAATAATGGTCTAATATCACCAGTGAAGCCATTGCCTCAACAATAGGTACGGCACGTGGCACCACACAGGCATCATGGCGTCCTCTACCTTCTAGTTCTACACTTTCACCTTTAAGGTTAATGCTTTTTTGCTTCTGCAATAAAGTAGCAACGGGTTTAAAAGCAACCTTAAAATAAATGTCCTCTCCATTAGAAATACCACCTTGAATACCTCCTGAAAAATTCGAAGTTGTTCGAATCTTGCTGTCATTAAGTTCAAACAAATCGTTATGTGCACTACCCCTCATACCAGCGCCTTCAAAACCACTGCCTAATTCAAAACCTTTGACAGCATTAATAGAAAACATAGCTTTAGCTAGGTTCGCATTTAACTTCTCGTAAATAGGTTCACCAAGTCCTACAGGAACACCATTGACAACCGCTGTAATTACCCCACCTACAGTGTCACCCTCTTTTTTTAAACGGGCAACATAATCTATCATTTTTTCTGATAAAGTTTTATCAGGGCAACGCACTAAACTATCATCTATTTGACTTAAGTTTAGTGATTCATAAGTTTTTGAAACTGCCAACTGACCAATTGATGATACATATGCTTTGATTGAAATACCAAGTTCCTCTAATATTTGTGCAGCTATGGCGCCAGCCACAACCCGTGTTGCGGTTTCACGCGCACTACTACGGCCACCTCCTCGGTAGTCATGAAGGCCATATTTTGTATAATAGGTATAGTCGGCATGTGACGGCCGAAACTTATCTTTAAGATGTTGATAGTCTTTACTTTTATGATCTTCATTTTGTATAACAAAACCAATTGGCATGCCAGTTGTTTTACCTTCAAATAAGCCCGAAAGAATTTGAACCGTATCAGATTCTTTTCTTTGACTAACCAACTTAGATTGGCCAGGTTTCCGACGATCAAGTTGTGCTTGTATGTCAATAACACTGATATCTACCCCTGCTGGGCAGCCATCTAACACTCCTCCAATTGCAATACCATGAGATTCTCCAAAAGATGTGAACTTCAAAATATTACCAAAGGAATTGCTCATAACTATGCGCCTATTGTTAATTTACAATTTTCAAGAATATGTCGTACCTCCTGTAAGGTTGGGGCTTCAGCATAAGTTCTCAATACAGGCTCGGTTCCTGAAGGGCGAATCATCAGCCATCTACTATCATCAAAATGATATTTAAACCCATCTAAATCCTCTACAGCCTCAACTTTGTATTTACCAAAGAAATTGAATTTACCTGTTTTACATTTGTCAATGATATTTTCTTTTAAAGTATTGTTAATGTGCAGGTCAGATCTTTCAAAGGCAAAGGCTCCAACAATTTCATACACCTCTTCTATTAATTGATTTAGTGATTTGCCTGATTTGGCCATAAATTCCCAGATCGTTAAGCCAATCCAAATACCATCTCTTTCTGGGATATGTGTTTTAATGGCTATTCCTCCACTTTCTTCACCTCCAAGCAAGACATCCTCATCTGGATTTGCCATAATTCCAGCAATGTACTTGAATCCAATTGGTACTTCTTCGTGAACCAACCCGTAATGTGCACACATTTTTTTGATTCTAGGAGTAGAACTAAATCCAGTTACTACCTTTCCTGACATACCTTTATATTTTACCAGATAATGAATCAATAGTAAAATGATGTGATGAGAATCTACAAACTCACCTTCACCGTTGTACAGTCCAATCCTGTCTGCATCACCATCTGTAGCCAGCGCACAATCAATTTGGCCATTAGTTTTAATGAAATTTGATAATTCTGTGAGGTTTTTGGCAATTGGCTCTGGCGCTTGCCCCATAAATGATGGATTATTTTCACAATGTAAGAAATCCATATCAGGCAAAATTCTTTTTAATACATTCTGGCCTGCACCGTACATAGCGTCATAAGCTAATTTCAAACCGGATTGCTTGATAGCATCAAGATCAAATGTATCTTTTACTGCTGATATATAGGCTTGTTCAAAATCGTCGTAGATTAATTGACGTTCTTTTAGGGCTGTTTCTAATTGAATACCAGTCAAATTTACATTACTAACATCCGGAATCATCCCTTCAATTTCTGCGACATCATCTGGCAATAATGGTCCACCAAAACTGCCTTTTAATTTATAACCATTGTATTCTGGTGGATTATGACTGGCCGTGATAACTACACCAAGGTCTGCTTTGTGCTGCAGAGTGCTTAAAGAAACCATAGGAGTTGATACAAACCCTTTGTTTGTTGTAATCACTTTGATACCTTGACTGAGAAAAACTTTTATTGCTGCATCTACAAAGAGTGGACCACCAAAACGGCAATCATGTCCAATAACAATTTTTGGATGATCTGATTTATTTTTAAGCCATTTTGAAACGCCTATTGATACCCTTGCTACATTTTCAACAGTATATGTGTCGGCAATAATTGCTCTCCAACCGTCAGTTCCGAATTTAATTTTTGTCATGTTTTCTAATCTATTTTTTATTCTACCCAGTTTAAATAAATGACCACAGTGGCTGAATTACCCGAAAATAATATGGAATCGGGGTACTTATCTAAACCAGATGTTGATTCATGCATGTAATCAACAAAGTTTATAGGAAATTTTTCTATTAATTCAGCTGAAGTTTCATCAACTTCATATAATTTGAATTGTGAATTAGCGGATATAGTATCTAAGGTTACGGACACTGGAATACTCCATTCGACTGTATCCTCTGGTGCTACCTCGGTAATAACTGGTGTTTGATACTTAATGGCATCTTCTTTGTCAGTAATCCGCACATACAAGTCAGGGAGGCCACCAGCATCCCAAAAGGCACCATTTGGATCAAATTCGGGAAAATCTAAGACTTTAATTCCATTAATGTGTGTTTTATAGTAAAAGGTACAAGATTTATCGTCTTTGATAGCTGTTGCATCAAAATTGGCCGCATAGCTGATTGTGCAGCCTCTTTTCTTACAGCTCTGTACTGAAAAACAAATAAATAATACTGTAAATACTATAAAACCCTTTTTCATATGCTACATTTGATTTGGCACATCTATACCTAGTAAACGCATGGACTTGCGAATAATTTCACCTATTACCGAACTAATTTGTAAACGTAAATTTACTTTATTTTGATCGGCTTCCTTTAAAATACTAACACTTTGATAAAAAGCATTATACTGCTTCACTAAATCATATGTGTAATTTGCAATAAGGGCCGGACTCAAAGCTTCACCTGCTTCTTTAATCACAAGCGGAAAATCTATAATCATTTTTATCAATTCACGCTCAGAGGCATGCAAATCTGTTGTATGTAACAATTCACCTCGTTTACCTCCTGCTTTTAAAATGGAGGCGATTCTGGCATGTGTATACTGAATAAAAGGACCTGTATTGCCGTTCAAATCAACTGATTCTTCAGGATTGAAAGCCATTTTTTTAGTAGGATCTACTTTTAAAAGAAAATATTTCAATCCCCCCATACCAATCATGTGGTACAATGCTTCACGCTCTGCTTTTGTTAAGCCCTCTAGATGTCCGCGTTCTTGAGATCCAACTTTAGCCTTTTCAACAATTTCAGCCATTAGGTCATCCGCGTCTACAACAGTGCCCTCACGCGATTTCATTTTACCAACTTCCCCTTCACTATTCCGCAGCTCTACCATGCCATATGATAAGTGATGACAATTTTCAGCCCAATCATAGCCTAACTTTTTCAGGATTGTAAACAACACCTTAAAGTGGTAATCTTGCTCATTTCCTACTGTATATGTAATACCACTCAAGTTCGGATAATCTGCAAATCTCAAACTTGCTGTACCTAAATCTTGCGTCATATAGACAGCAGTTCCATCTCCTCTCAGTACCAGTTTTTCATCTAAACCCTCGTCAGATAAATCAATCCATACCGACCCATCTTCCTTTTTATAAAAAACACCACTGCTCAAACCCCTTTCCACTAAACTCTTTCCCGTTAGATAAGTATTTGATTCATAGTATAATTTATCAAAATCCACACCCATCATCTGGTAAGTTTTTTCAAAGCATACGAACCTGCTCAACGATCTCTCCGGCAGATAAATTGCGTACAAAACCACCC
>JAWWDX010000214.1:0-4776 GCA_033719695.1 Putridiphycobacter sp. | reverse complement strand
TTATATGAGTCTGCCAGTAATTTATAGTACTCATCCATATAGGCTTCTTCAGCCTCGGAAACAGTATAGTTTTCTAAGCCGTTATCTAAAATTTCTATGGTTCGTTCATAGTTTCTTAAGCCATAGGCTACTTTTCCGAAACGGAAAGCCATATTTAAATCAAACAGTGGGTAGTCAGGCGGGCAGTAATACAGACTTTTTTGATAGGCCGCTTCCGCTTTTTCATACTGCCCTTCTTTCAGTAAGATATCTCCCTTAATATTATAATAATAAATTAATTTGCATGTATCTTTTTCTTCTGCCAACAATTTCACTTTTTCATTATAGCTTTTTGCAGAGTCAATTTGATCTATTTTTAGAAAAGACGCTGCCAATACTGCATAACTATAAACCACAGTCTGAAATTTCGTAACTGCTGTATAATTGCTATCGATAGATCTATTTTCTAAAATATAAAGCGACTGTTTACGCATTTCAACCGCCTTTTCTAGCTGACCTGACAAATCGTAAAAGCCAGAGAGCTTCGATAAGATTGTTTCACGGTACAGGTCGCTATTGAGGCTGTCAGCAATTTGCAATGCATCTAGTAATAGCTCGTGCGACAAATCTATGTTTGTTAGCATAATTTCAACTTCTGAATTAAGCAACAAGGAGCCGATTAACAGCTCAATATCATCAAGATTCTTAACGTGTCTCAAATGGTTTTTTGCCTCAAGCTGAGCATTTTCGTAATCTTTGAGTAAGAAATAACTTCTTGAAACGCTTGCTAGTCCTTTTGCAATTTGATTGTCATTATCTTCCTGAATGGCTTTTGTCAGGAGTTGTTTAGCATAAATCAGGCTTTTGTCTGGCTGACTTAATAAATATTTTTCAATAGAGTCATTTAAGGTGGTGTATGAATCGTCAAGCTCTGCTGCATGCATTTTTAAAAGTGAAAAAAATACAGCTAAAGAAAGTAAAAGCTTTTGCATCATGCTGGTAAATATACAGCAAATTTTGTTTTCTACGCATTAAGAATTGTACGAAGCAAAAATTGGTTTATCCGCTCAGGCCAGGCACACTTTTCAATCAGAAAAATCTCAATTTAGCTCAGGAGAACAAAAATAAGGCAAGCCCTATTCTGCTGGTAATTCGGCTCTCAATTTTTGCGTTAATTGGCGGTTGTAGGTTTCTTGTAACCAAGCCAAATAACTGTCTGTTGCTTTGGTAATACACTTAGAATAGTGTTTTAATCGCCGTTCAATATCATCTTGTAATTCAGCCAATAAATTCAGGCCATCATAAACATCTTCTGAATTTTCAGCAATCACTTCAAAATGATTTTCCATTGAGACTTCAACGGCTTCTTTACCTTTTTTACCCGCCTCTATACAAGCGTCGTAAACCTTTTTCATTGAAAAATTTTCAATTTTATCAGGGTTTTTTAGCTTTGATTTGATGCCGCGCGACAATTCATATTCCGCTTCGAACATCATGTCGTCTTCTTCACTGAGACGAGACTCTAAGAAACGATCGGGAAATTTGAAAGCATCTTGCCAATCGATATATTCTTGCCAGTAGCCAAAACGACGGACGTTGTTACCCAAATCAATTACTTGAAAGTGTTTTTTGTGTTTTAGCACCCTTGACCCCCTACCAATCATTTGGTGGTATAAGGTTAACGATCGTGTAGCTCTGTTCAAAATTATACTTTCAACTGTTGGTTCATCAAAACCTGTTGTAAGAATACCTACCGACGTTAAAATAGCGCCAGGGGTCACCTTAAACCATCTTAATATTTCTTTTCTATCGGCATCACTATAGGTACTGTCTAAATGTCTAACTGGGTAATTATGTTTTTTAAATAAGGTATAAACAGCTCTGGACGAATCTATTCCACTATTAAAAATCAAGGTTTTCTTTCCTACGGCAACTTCTTCGTAGGCAAAAAGCAATTTTTCTTGCATGAAATAATTGCTGTAAACCTTATCCGAAGATGACACTGTAAAATCGCCATTCGACCCAATTTTTAAACCATGTAAATTAACGTCATAGGTAAATGTTTCAGCATCTGCCAAATATTGTTTTTCAATCAATGATTTGATACTGTGACCTACTATTAATTCATCATAATTATCGTTGAGTGGTAAGGCCCTATTAGAACTCAATGGCGTAGCTGTTACGCCTAATATATTAATATCGTTAAAGTACTGAAATATTTTTCGAAACGAGTTATTGTGCGCTTCATCAACAATTACTAATCCAATATTTTTCACAAAATCGCTATCTTCTTGCAAACGGTTATTAAGCGTTTCAACCATAGCTGTGTAAGATTCATATTCGTCGTGGTTTTCAATGACCTTCACTGACGAATTAATTACCTTATTTTGAATATTTAACGCTGTTAATTGTTTAGACGTTTGTACACAGAGCTCAATTCTATGGGTTAAAATCAAGACTTTTTTCTTTCTTAATTTAATATATTCCTTTGCTATATTAGAAAATATAACGGTTTTTCCCCCTCCTGTTGGTAACTGATACAAAAGATTTGAGTTTTCACCTTTGGTATTCAGTTTGTCGATTATTACATCAACAACTTCTTTTTGAAAGGGGTACAATTTCTTTTTATCGAATAAGCTTTGGTCAATCATGCAAGGAAATGAAATATTTTTGCAAAAATACCACCTTTATATTGAAGAAGCAAATTAATTAAGGCCATTATTCTCTAACTTATTAAATCCAATTTTTGATAAAAAAAACGGCGAAAAAAATTATAAAAATCAACTATCTTTGTAGGATTATAAAATTACAAATACAATGAGCGATATAGAAAAAGTCAAATGTTTAATTATTGGATCGGGCCCGGCTGGCTATACAGCTGCTATTTATGCGGCACGTGCCAATATGGCACCGGTATTATATGAAGGCATGCAACCTGGCGGACAATTAACAACCACTAATGAAGTAGAAAACTTTCCTGGTTACCCAGAAGGCGTAACTGGTCCTGAAATGATGGTACAATTAAAGCAACAAGCTGAGCGATTTGATACAGATGTCAGAAGTGGCTTCATCACCAAAGTTGATTTAACGGGCGACATTAAAAAAGTGTGGGCCAATGAAACAACCGAGATTCATGCAGAAACCGTGATTATTTCAACTGGGGCTTCAGCAAAATACCTAGGCTTAGAGTCGGAACAGCATTACTTAAAAATTGGTGGTGGAGTATCGGCTTGTGCGGTTTGTGACGGATTTTTTTACAGAGGACAAGAAACAATAATTGTAGGCGCTGGTGATTCAGCTTGCGAAGAAGCACATTACTTATCGAAGTTATGTACTAAAGTGACTATGCTGGTGAGAAGAGACGAGTTTAGAGCCTCTAAAATTATGGCTGAGCGTGTTAAGAATACGGAAAACATTGAAATTTTATTCAATACAGAAACAGTAGAAGTATTGGGTGATGGCAATGGTGTGACAGGTGCTAAAGTTAAAAATAATGTGACAGGCGAAGTGAAAGATATTCCTGCTACTGGCTTTTTTGTTGCTATTGGGCATAAACCAAACACTGATATTTTTAAAGGTCAAATAAACCTTGATGAAACTGGTTATATTAAATATGAAAAACCAGGAACATCATTAACAAACATTCCGGGTGTATTTGTTTCAGGTGATGCCGCTGACAAAACTTACCGCCAGGCGATTACAGCTGCAGGCACAGGTTGCATGGCAGCTTTGGATGCTGAGCGTTATTTAGCTGCTAAAGGACATTAAGTAAACACTTAAATAATAAAAAAGCCATTTCGACAGATCGAGATGGCTTTTTTATTGGCAATTCTTGTCATTTTATTTGACAGTTAATTTTTGATTTTCAATGCGGGCTCCTATTTGCACCTGTACATTGTACATTCCCGCAGAGAGACTGGTCAAATTCATTGACAGTGTGGTAAGGCCATTAATCGCCGGATAGTTTTCGGTACTTACTACTTTACCCATTAAGTCTGTTATCATTACCTGTACAGCATCTTGTCCGTTTCCTGAAACTTCTAAGAAGGCTTGATTTGCTGCCGGATTGGGGTAAATTGCTATTTGTAAAACTGGTTCAACATTTTCAATTGCCAAATATCCATTTGCGGTCCCTTCGGCTATGGTAGCGCTACCAGCGTTATCAATTCTTCCAGACGGTTCAACGAGCATTGAAACAATATTGATATGGTCAGGATTCCAAGTTGGGTCGAGGTTAAAAATAAATATCAAAATATGAGAGTCGCCAGCATTCACTGTGGCCGGAAAGCTATTTGCCTGACCAGCGAATGACGGTAGAATATTTCGTGCCACATGATCGTACACCATTTGAGTGGCTGGAACGGGATTAGGTAATGATTCGTAACCTCCCATCACACCACTTCCACCGCCTGCGTAGTAGTTTACTTGATTATAGCCACTGGTTGTACCTGTTACGCTATCCTCCGTAATAGCACAAGCTATCCGATAGTCTCCCGAAACATTTGTTTGAAAATCAACTTTCACCGACACGTATAATATGCGGTTAGTTGCATCATATTCTGCCCCATTTGTGAGAAAAGCCACGGGATCTTGTGTTATTCGTTGTAAAAATTCAGCTTCAATGCCAGAAGGGTCTCCAACATTTCCCCTATCGGTTACGGACCCAGGGAAAGATGACAAGTTTAAACCATCATCATATACCGGCACTGCCATTGGATCGCCATTATGCACAGCAATTCCAGCAAAAAAGCCGTCGTAGTCGTGCGACATCTTATCCATAGCAACTGTACCTCTTGG
>JAWWDX010000213.1:0-4809 GCA_033719695.1 Putridiphycobacter sp. | reverse complement strand
ACAATGATGTAACCTAATTGACTGTAATGTGAAGCAAACGCTTTTCCTATTCCAGAAGACGCCCCAGTTACCCAAACAATTTTATTCGAATTCATTTTCAAATTTCTTAGTGCAAACAACAAAAATATACATTTAACCTTTATATTTGGACTAGATGCAAAACATATTGAAAATCCCCCCATCTACCCTTGAAGACTACCATAGTCAGTCAATGTTTATTCTATCTTATAGAATTAGTTTACTGAATGCTTTTTTATTTAGCATTTTGGCACTTGTACATGTCTCTGATTTCGATAAGGATTTCTTTTTATGCCTAGCTGTTTTAGCCGTTAGTTTATTTTCACTTTGGTATATGCGTCAGTCAGGCAATCATTTTCTAGTAGCGAAAGCAACTGTACTTTTTGGGACAATTTTTGTGCAATATAATGTATATAACCTCCTCAATATCGATCGGTTCATAGACATGTTATGGATCATTATTATTGTATTGTATTCATTTTTTGCCATAAGCAGGAATTGGGGTATTCTATTGCTAGCCATTAACTTTTTAGGCATCACATTTCATCAACAAATCATTGGTGGCGATACTTTAATAGCATTTTCAGAACATACAACAGGTTCAATAATAGATTATTATTTATCAGCTATTTTCGGGGGATTAATGATATGCTATTTGCTGATACTGTACAATAAGACACAGAACATTACCACAATTAAGTATAAAGTAGCAAACAAAAACCTTAGACAAAAGAACAGAATTGTACAGCAGCAGAACCAGGAAAAAACTGTCATGTTAAAAGAAATTCATCACAGGGTAAAAAACAACTTGCAAGTGATAACCAGTCTGCTTCGATTGCAATCTAAAGACATTGATGACCCTGAAGTGATTAAGCAATTTAGTGAAGCAACAAATCGTGTCATTGCTATGTCACTTATACACGAAAAGATATATCAAACAGACAATCTATCAGACATAGATATTTCATCTTATTTTGAAACTTTAACAAAAGAACTAATTCGTTCGTATACTCTCGGCATCCCTATTGAAACCAAAATTACGGCGACTATTAAAGCCATAACACCTGACCATATGGTACCTTTTGCATTACTACTTAACGAACTAACATCAAATTCTTTAAAACACGGATTTGCACAAAAAACATTGGGGAAAATAGAAATTCATATCAAAGAAGTGAATGATAAAATTGAATTGATATATTTAGACAATGGCAAATGGAATTTAACAGAAAAAAAGTTTTCATTTGGCCTTGAATTGATTGATACCTTGACAGAACAATTGGAAGGTACATATGAAAGAGAAACAGAAAATGGTACGCGTTATCACTTCCTGTTTCCAAAACAGTGATTTATAATGAACAAAAAAATTACTATCGCAATTGATGGTTATTCCTCGTGTGGCAAAAGCACAATTGCAAAGGCAATAGCAAAGCAATTGAACTATGTTTATGTTGACAGCGGCGCAATGTACAGGGCTGTATGTTTATATTTGATGAATGAGGGTATTATTAAAGACAAGCGTTTTTTAGAGTCGCAAGTTGAAGCAGCCTTACCTAATATCCACATTCATTTTGAAACAGATAGTCAAGGCCAAAGTAATACCTATTTGAACAATAAGAACGTTGAAAGTGATATACGAACCTTAGCTGTGTCAAAGATGGTCAGTCAAATCAGCACGATTAAAAGTGTGCGTGAAAAATTAGTTGCCATTCAGCAAAAAATAGGAGAACAAGGTGGTGTAGTCATGGACGGAAGAGATATTGGGACAGTGGTTTTCCCCAATGCGGAATTAAAATTATTTATGACTGCAGATCCTGAAATTCGTGCAGAAAGAAGACTAAAAGAATTAGTTAGTAAAGGGCAAAAAAATAATTTTGATGAAGTGAAAGCTAATTTGTTAAATAGAGACCATATAGATAAAAATAGAGATATCAGCCCTTTAAAACAAGCTGATGACGCCATAGTAATCGATAATTCTCATTTAAACCAAGACGAACAACTTGAACTGGTTATGGAATTGGTGTCAAAACAATTAATTGAGAAGCCTTTATAGAATTGGCCTCTAAAAAGACCGTTTAAAAAAAAGTTTTATTAATTTTGCGCCAAATATAAACAGTAAAAAAATGAGTGTAAACACTATTATCGACCTATTAGGTAAAGAAGGAGAAGAATTGTTAAATCACGAATGTAATACCATTCCAAAATCAATGATACACCTTACAGGTGCAGACTTTGTAGATAGATGTTTTGCTCAAACCAACAGAAGTCCACAGGTGCTTAAAAGTCTGCAAGCTTTATACTCTGCTGGTTCATTAGGTGATACAGGATATTTATCCATCCTACCAGTTGATCAAGGCATTGAACATTCAGCTGGAGCATCATTTGCACCAAATCCAATTTATTTCGATCCTGAAAATATAGTAAAATTAGCTATCGAAGCAGGCTGTAATGGTGTAGCTTCAACCTTTGGGGTTTTAGCCTCATGTGCAAGAAAATATGCACATAAAATTCCTTTTATTGTAAAGTTGAATCACAATGAATTTCTATCTTATCCGAACACATTCAATCAGATTGAGTTTGGCTCTGTTGATGATGCATGGAACATGGGGGCAACTGCCGTTGGGGCAACCATCTATTTTGGATCAGAAGAAAGTGAAAGACAAATTGTAGAAATAGCACAAGCATTTGAAAGAGCGCATGAATTAGGCATGGCAACCATTCTTTGGTGCTATGTTAGAAATAATGGCTTTAAAAAAGATGGTGTAGATTACCACACTTCTACTGATATTACGGCACAAGCGAATCACTTAGGTGTCACAATTCAAGCAGATATTATTAAGCAAAAACTGCCAACTTTAAATGGAGCGTACCCAGCTATTGGATTTGGAAAATCTCATCCAAAAATGTACAGTGAATTGTCATCCGATAATTTGATTGATTTATGTCGTTACCAAGTAGCAAACTGCTATATGGGAAGAAACGGACTGATTAATTCAGGCGGTGCTTCTACAGGTAATGGCGAATCAGACTTACAGGAAGCTGTTAAAACGGCTATTGTAAATAAAAGAGCAGGTGGACAAGGACTTATTCTTGGTAGAAAAGCTTTCCAAAAACCAATGAAAGAAGGCATTGAAATTATAAAGGCTGTACAAGAAGTATATGCTGACGAGGCAATCACAATTGCCTAAAACACAAAAACAAAATTATGGTTTGGTTTAAAAGATCGAAAGACGGAATTACAACATCAACCGCTGAAAAAAAGGAAACACCAGAAGGACTGTGGTATAAATGTCCTACTTGTAAAACGGTTATTTCTAGAGATGATCACGAGGAAAACTTAATGGTTTGCCCTAATTGTAATCACCACGAAAAATTATCGGCAGATGAATATTTTAACATTTTATATGACGAAGGTAAATACACTGAATTTGCAAAAGGGTTAACCTCGGCTGATCCTTTAAAATTTGAGGATACTAAAAAATACCCAGACAGGGTAAAGGCTACCATAGAAAAAACAGGCTTAAATGATGCCATTAAAATAGCTTATGGAAAGTTGAATGGGGAAACCATTGTAATTGCGGCAATGGATTTTAAATTTATTGGTGGTTCTCTTGGTAGTGTGATGGGAGAAAAAATTGCAAGAGCTATTGATAAGGCTATTTCTTTGGAATGTCCTGTGATGGTTATTTCGAAGTCTGGTGGTGCAAGAATGATGGAAGCAGGATTATCATTGATGCAAATGGCTAAAGTTTCAGCAAAACTTTCGCAACTGAGTGATGCCAAATTACCATATATTTCTTTTTTAACAGATCCTACTACTGGTGGCGTTACGGCTTCATTTGCTATGTTAGGAGATATTAACATTTCCGAACCAAACGCATTGATAGCCTTTGCTGGACCTCGTGTGGTTAAAGAAACGATAGGTAGAGATTTACCAGCTGGATTCCAACGGGCTGAATTTGTAAAAGAACATGGCTTTTTAGACTTTATTGTAGAGCGTAAGAACTTAAAAGAAAAAATTGGTCAAGTTTTAAAAATGTTTAAGAACTAATTTTTTTATAAGATTTTAGTATTTTAAGAAATAAAAACAAAATAAAAATCTATCTTTGCACCCAATTAAATAAATTACATAAGAATCATTAAATTAATATTGGCATGTATTTAACTAACGAAATAAAACAAGAAATCTTCAAAAAGCACGGTAAATCCGAAAAAAACACTGGTTCTGCTGAAGGTCAAATTGCTCTATTCTCATACAGAATAGCACACTTAACAGAGCACTTAAAAAAGAATCGAAAAGATTTTGGCACACAAAGAGCACTGCAATTAATGGTAGGTAAAAGAAGAAGTCTACTTGACTATTTAAAGAATAAAGATATCGAAAGATATAGAGCGATTGTTAAGGAATTAGGTTTAAGACGTTAATCTTGACAACATAACATTAAGGAGAGGGCAATTGAATCGTATTCAATTGCCTTTTTTATTGATAAAGTAAACAATAAACAAATATAAAGCAGAGCTGAGATAAAAGAAGCCCTTAGCTCACAAAACACAAATTATGAATGTAATAACAAAAACAATCGACCTCGGTAATGGTACCGAAATTTCAATTGAAACAGGTAAATTAGCGAAACAAGCTGATGGTTCAATTGTCCTAAGAGCTGGTGGAACAATGATTTTAGCAACCGTTGTTTCAAGCAAAGAAGCAAAAGAAGGTGTAGATTTCTTACCATTAACTGTTGATTACCGTGAGAAATTTTATTCGAACGGAAAAATTCCAGGCGGTTATTT
>JAWWDX010000212.1:0-4834 GCA_033719695.1 Putridiphycobacter sp. | reverse complement strand
GGACCACGTAAATGGGGCGAAGGACTCGAATTTGGCATAAATACCATGGAGTTATTAGCTGATGTAAAAGAGAAACGAACAAAAAGCCTAGTTTTATCAGTTGAACAGTCCGACTTAACAGATATGATAATTGATGACTTATATGCTGTTATAGCCGATCATTCTGGAAATTGTCAGCTCAAGTTCATCCTACGCGACCACAAATCCAAAACCAGTTTAAAAATGCCTTCAAGGAATTTAAAAGTTAATATTAATAAACAACTAATACAAAGCCTTGATGAATTGCAAATATTTGATTGCAAATTAGAGTAATTTTGTTTTGAAAGTTTATCTTAACTCTCAAGAATTACAGAATTATAAAATGACAAGTTAATGTGTCCGATTAAACACATTTATACGGTATGTTAGTCCCATACCCATGGTATAAAAAACAAAGTCATCATTATTTGTCAATGGGTAAGATAAACCCAATTGCATATGAAACTTATAACGTTCACCACCAAACCGCATAGTTAAACCTGGAGTAAGATTAGGCGAACCTCCCTCAAACCGAAAGTTATTATCTAACAGTTGAAACGTTTCAAATTTTAGTGAAAAAGCAGACTCAAAATGTTTGAACCTATGCCCAATATCGGCACCTAAAGATTGAGCGAAAAAATTGGACTGAAAACTACTATTTGCACTACCATAATTACCATACATTGGTGTAAAATAGCAATTGAATCTTGTATTCTCTTTTATTTTGGTATAATAACCTATACCTACGCTATAGGCGTTAGATTGTTGACTTGTTTGGCCGCTTTTAAGGTAGGAATAACTAAAATCGACAGGGGAATAAAAATGATGAGACCAAGCATAATCTGCTTGAATTTCTAAACCAGTTAATGGCGAAATAGATGCGCCAACTTGTAAATCGCCTTTCTCATTTAATAACGGGACATGAAATGCTCTAGAACCATATGGTAAACAAGCATATTGCATACTAATAACGAGTATTCCCAATACAAAGCCAAACCTTTTCACATACAGCATTAACATAGATTTTAATCTAAAATACTAAAAATTTTGAAATTATAGATAAAATACAATAGCTCCGCTAGCTATTTTTTGTTTCGCATTTTATGAGCTAACCATAACACACCCAGAATAATGTGAGCCATGATAATTCCAAAAAAAATATAGGCTATTGTATTATTCATACACTATCTGATGTGAAACTTTGGCAAAACTTCTAAACATTTCAAAAACACCACAATAACGATTTACTGAAAGGTCAACGGCTTTTTCAATTTTGTCTTTTTTTAAATCCGCTCCCGAAAAATAATACCTTACTTCCACTGTGTGATACTTCTTTGGGTGCTCCTCCGTCAAATCACCGTCCACTTCAATTCTAAAAGATTTCACTTCCGCACGCATCTTTTTTAAAAGCGATACCACATCCATTCCTGTGCAACCAGCCAGCGCACCCAACATTGTTGGTTTTGGTCTTACACCTTGTCCCTTTCCTCCAACTTCCGAATCAGCATCATAAATTACCGAACCACCAGGTATTTGCGCTTCAAAAGCCATGTTACCGGTCCATTCTGTACTTGTTTGGTGTTTCATATCTCACTAATTTTCTTCAAAATTACAGAAAAAAGTAGCTTAGTCAGTAGCATTAGTTACTTTAATAAATTCTTGATATCAAACGCTAACCACCTTAAATATTATTTTCAAGCACCCCTCCAATAATCTCAGCACTTTTTTCCCAAGAAAATTTCTTCACTTGATCAAAGCCTGCTGCAATCATTTTCTGTCGCTTATCGCTATCTTGATCAATCATAGTCATGGCCTCAGAAATTTCGTTAATATCAAAAGGATCTACTGTCATACCAGCGTCGCCACAAACCTCGGGCAAAGCAGTTAAATTTCCTGCTAATACAGGTACGCCGCTCTGCATGGCCTCTACTATGGGAATACCAAAACCTTCAAAGTACGATACTAAACAAAGTGCCTTAGCACTGCCTACTATAATTGCTAATTTTTCAATGTTAACATGGCCGGTAAACAAAACATGCGGATGCCTATCGCCTATCTCTTCATCATTCCACAAAGCTTCGCCGACAATTAACAACCTAGTGTCTGAACTTGTCTTGACTTTGAATGCTTTAAACGCTTCTAAAAGTCGTGAAATATTTTTTCGCGCATGAATGGCGCCTACATATACAAAAAAAGAAGCTCCACCAGAAAATTCAGCCCTGACTTCTCGCTTTACTGCCTCGTTCTGTGGTTTAAATACTGCATTGGCTGCGTTGAAGGCAACAGTAATGTTGTGAGCATTAATTCCATATAAATCAACAATATCTTGTTTCGAAAACTCTGACACCGTAATGATGTGTTTGGCCTTTTGCGCAAATAAAGGAAAATGTGTTTTTAAATACCGCCTTGGTACGGCAGGTATATCTTCAGGAAAATGTTCAAAATTCAAATCGTGGATCACCCCTACTTGCGGCACATCCGTTTTCAAGGATAAATAGCCATCAGGTGAAAAAAATATGTCAATTGCATGTTTTTTTAGCGCTCTTGTGATAGACCAATTAAACCATATTTTAAATAAAATGGGGTGCCGGGCTGGTGGATAAAGTACAATTGGCACTACATTCTCTGCAAAAATGAATTTTTTATCATAGGGCCTGTCGAAAAAAAAATAGAAGGTATGTTGCGGATATAATTTTACAAGTCGACTACATATTTCAAATGTAAAGCGCCCAAATCCCTCCATTTTATGGGAAAGCAAAAATCGTGTATTGATACCTATACGCACATTGCGAAATTATAATAATTTATGGCAAAAACTACTATTTAGAGCTTTTAACGGATTAGGTGAGATTTAGTATGAAATTGGAATAAAAGTTTACATTTGCTGTCTGTTGCTATGAAAAATGCCATTAAACTTATATTGCAAAAAATATTAGGTTATCAAACCTATCTCTATGTGTTCGCTAAATTCAAAATTTTTACGTTGAAATACGATAAAAAAGAAGGTGATTTTTTTTACTTCATGAACCGAATTAAAAGCCAAGGTGCCATTTTAGATGTAGGGGCAAACATTGGTATTATGACCTACCATTTGGCCTCAAAGTTTAAAAACCGATCGATTTATGCAATTGAACCAATGCCCGATAACTTAAAAGTATTGCATAAAGTCATTGCGCACTACAAATTGAGAAATGTGACCGTCAAGCCACTTGCTGTAGGAAATGAAAACACAGAACTAATGATGGTATTACCTGTAAACGGTAATGTGAAAATGCAAGGCTTAGCACATGTGGTTCATGATTCTATTTCGGAATGGAACCATGGCGATAAATTTAAAGTAACTGCCGTAAAATTAGACGACGCTTTCAGCAATATGGCAATTGCAGGCATAAAAATGGATATTGAAAACTTTGAGTTTTTTGCCCTTGAGGGTGGGCGAAAACTTATTGAACAAAACCTACCAGTCATATATTTGGAACTATGGCCCAACGAAAATCGTGACCGTTGTTTTGAGTTGTTAGCAGAACTTGGGTATAGTGCCTATGTTGTAGAAAGCAATAAGCTTGTTGAATACAATCCTGATAAACACTTAAAACAAAACTTTATTTTTACTGCAAAAAATAATTAGATGCAAAAAACCTTCGTGTTGAATTTAGCCTTGATTATTTTGCTTAACCTCATCATTAAGCCCTTTTATATTTTTGGCATAGATGCTGAAGTACAAAACCAAGTGGGAACGGCCGACTATGGCCTATACTTTTCCTTGCTCAATCTTACTTTTTTATTCAATATAATTTTAGATTTTGGCATAGCCAATTACACGTCAAAAACCATTGCCCAACACCCGACACTTGTTTCTAGTTATTTTTCAAAACTATTGTCTATAAAAATCATGCTATTTGGCTTATATGTTCTCGCTATCGTATTGGTAGCCTACACATTAGGCTATGAAGGCTTGAGTTTAAAAATGCTTAGCATTTTAATTTTTAACCAATTCATAGTAGCTATTATACAGTTTATTAGAGCTAATTTAACAGGACTTCACCGGTTTAAAGCTGAAGCCTTTTTGTCAATTTTAGACAGAACGCTATTAATTGTTATTTGTAGTTTTTTACTATGGTCCGATTTTTTATCTGAACATTTCACCATTTTCACTTTCGTCTTGGCTCAACTTGTGGCCTATAGCACTACTGCTATTATCAGCTTTTTTTTAATTATTAAAAATATTAAACCTGTAAAACTGAAATTTAATAAGCTATATACTTTTACCTTGTTAAAAAGTAGTGCCCCATATGCGTTATTAATATTCTTAATGTTTATTTACAATAGAATAGATGCCATCATGTTAGAGCGCATGTTGCCAGACGGAACTTTACAGGCGGGAATCTACGCACAAGGATTCAGATATTTAGATGCTGTCAACATGATCGCTCTACTTTTTGCAGGTTTGCTACTACCCATATTTGCAAGGCTAATTAAAGAAAAAAAAAGTGTGTACAGCATGGTGGTTACACCCTTTAAATTGCTTATTCCCGGGGCTATCTTAATTGGCACAATTGGCTTTTACTTCAGCAATACAATCATGAATTGGCGGTACATTGCTGAAACAGATGCTTCTGCTACATCATTTTCTTTTTTAATCCTATCATTTATACCTATATCACTTACCTATATTTTTGGAACTTTACTGACAGCAAACGGTAATTTAAAAGCTTTAAATTATATGGCTCTATTTGGGGTGGTTCTCAATATCGGACTCAATGTTATCTTAATTCCTATTCTCAAAGCGGAAGGCGCTGCTATTGCTACCCTAGTC
>JAWWDX010000211.1:0-4841 GCA_033719695.1 Putridiphycobacter sp. | reverse complement strand
GCTACAGACTGTGAAGAGGCACCAGGTGTATTGATTACATGCAAGCCTTTTGATCTGGCATAGTCTACATCAATATTATCCATACCAACGCCACCACGTCCTATAAGCTTTAAGCCCGGACAAGCATCAATTAATTCCTTTCGAACAGTAGTAGCACTCCTTACTAACAACCCAACAATGTTTTGGTCATTGATAGCTGAAATGAGTTCATTTTGAGGAATATTATTGGTTAGTACAGTAAAACCACCTTTTTCTAGAGCGCTAATGCCCTCAGCAGATATGCCGTCGTTTGCTAAAATTTTCATCTTTTTTTTAAGTGTTTTTTTATCTGATATGTTTTACAGTGAATTCTTTCATAACGTTCACTAAATGTTGAACTGATGATAACGGTAAAGCATTGTACATGGATGCTCTATAACCGCCAGCTGAACGGTGTCCTTTTAAGCCAACTATACCTGCGTTTTTCCAAGCGTCATTAAACGCGTCTGTCAAATTTTCGTCTGTTAAAACGAAGGTTACATTCATATTAGAACGGTCTTCCAATTTAACATTACCTAAAAATAAAGGATTTCTATCTATTTCGTTGTACAGCAAATCTGCTTTCGCTTGGTTAACTTTCTCAATCGCCTCAACACCGCCGTTTTTTATCAACCATCTTAAATTTAACATTGAAACATAAACTGAAAAAACTGGAGGTGTATTAAACATACTCTCTTTTTCAAAATGTGTTTTCAAATTCAGATAGGTAGGTATATGAAGAGAAGATTTTCCTAAAATCGATTCTTTAACGATAAACAATGTTGCACCAGCTGGACCTAAATTCTTTTGTGCTCCTGCATAAATAATATCGTAATCAGAAACATTAATGGTTCTAGAAAAAATGTCGGATGACATGTCACAAACAACTGGTATCTTTGAATCAAGGCCTTTTTTAAATTGTGTCCCATAAATGGTATTGTTTGAGGTGTAATGTACATAGTCGTAATCACCCTCAATTGTTCCAAGGTTCGGGATACTTTTATAGTTGTCAGCTTTTGAACTAGCTATTGTATCAACTTCTAGCCCTGCATTTATGCCTTCTTTGATGGCTTTGGTCGACCAAACACCTGTATCTATGTATGCCGCTTTTTTATGTTTCCCTGCCATGTTCATGGCTGAAATTAAGAAACCAAGACTGGCACCACCTTGTAAAAACATAACAGCATATCCATCAGGTACATTGAGTGCTTTTTTTACCAAAGCAATGGCTTCATCCATTACGGCAACAAAGTCAGGGCTTCGGTGCGATACTTCAAGGATTGATAATCCGTTAAAATTGAGAACTGCTTTTGACGCTTCTTCAAAAACTTCTTGGGGTAAGATGCAAGGACCTGCACCAAAGTTGTGTTGTTTTGACATACCGATTTTTTACAATTAAAATTCGGTTTGCAAAGATGACAAAAATTATGAGATGAACTGTTATTTTTCAAGGTATTTTGATGAATACGTTATCAACATTTTTTTCTTTTACTGGGAATGATTAATTTCGTCAAAATTCAAAACTTATGACTGATTTTTTATTCATCAATTGGACCATGGATCCGCGCGTTATCTCAAGTTGGAATACACCTCGCTGGTATGGTTTAATGTGGGGTTTAGGTTTTTATTTAGGGTTCTTAATCCTAAATCGTATTTACAAGCAAGAAAAAGCGCCTGAAGCGTGGATGGATAAGACATTTATTTATGTTTTGGTAGGCGGTGTGTTAGGCGCACGGTTGGGACATTGTTTATTTTATCAGCCAGATATTTATCTAAAAAATCCGATAGAAATATTGTATATTTGGGAAGGTGGTCTAGCCAGTCATGGCGGTGCCATAGGGATTATTATTGCGACTGTTTTGTTGAATAGAAATGTGATTCATAAGGGCATTCTTTGGATTTTGGATAGGTTAGTGGTGCCAACAGCTTTGGCAGCATTTTTAATTCGCTTGGGAAATTTATTCAATCATGAAATCCTTGGAAAAAAAACGGAATCGGTCTTGGGATTTAAGTTCTTGCGGAGTGGAGAGGCTACCAATGTTATTTTTGAAGCTACCAATACAACCGGCATAACAAACGCTAATTATAGTGATAAGTTGAACGAGGCCTATAATATAATTGCCGCGAATCCGTCGAAGTATACAGAGGTATTTGCAGCTATTCCTGCCCGTTATCCTGCGCAATTGATTGAGGCTATCTGTTACCTAGCTATTTTTGGTATGTTGATGTGGTTTTACTGGAAAACAAATGCTGGACAAATAAAAGGGTTTTTACTGGGGCTGTTTTTTATCACGCTATTTGGCGCGCGATTCTTTATTGAATTCATTAAAGAAAATCAAGATGGTATAGATCAAAAATTAGAAGGTTTGAATATGGGGCAGTACCTTAGTATCCCACTAGTAGCTATAGGTGTCTATTTGGTGCTGAAAGGCATTAAAACCATTCAGTTGCAAAAAACTAAAACAGACTAAAGTCGAAGGCTTTGCTTGATCTGTCAATGTGTTTTGGTAGTTTTAATTGAAGATTAAACAGATGTGTAAAAGCATTGGGTTTGAACGATTGATAATAACCATAAAAATCATAATTCACTTGATAGCGCAGAATAATTCGTTTAAATTCAAAGCCTATGCCAACTTCAGCAATTTGTTGATTACTATAACCAACCAAAGTTTTTAATTTTTTGTAATTAGTATGCATTCTAATGCCCATTTTCGCATTAAATCCTTCTCGAAGGTATGTTAGGGTAGGTATTAGTGCTATATTTTTTTCAGCTCCTAATTTAAAACGATACCCAAAAATAGTTCTAAAAATTGGCGCTCTTTTATGGCGTATCAAAATACTATTTAGGCCAAGGGATAGAAAAAACTTGTGATGACTTAAGACGACACCTGAGTTAATAGTATAGAACTTCACGGTATCTGTTTGCTTTGGTTGGAAACCATCAAAAATATTTAGATTTCTAAAGTCTTGAATTGTACCACTTACACCTGCACTTAATACCATTTTTTTGCTCAAATTGGTCTGGTAAGCATATGAAACTGTTGTAATGTACAGTTTTGTTTCCCCACGTGTTTGATTGGTGTAGCTGAAGCCTATACCGCTATTAAGCTTCTTAAGGTGAGAGTGATAATTGATATTGTACCAATCTAGAAATTGGTGCCACGTTCTTTTTCTATTAAAATTTAGTTCACCTTTTCCCATAAATCCTGTCAATGCGGGATTTGTCTCTATGGCATTGGTTCCAATTGTATTGCGGTATGGGTATTGACTAAAGCCAATAGCTGCTGAAAAAAGCCACAGTAGTAATATATTGTATTTCACAGCAGTTAAAATATGGAAAAATAACTAGAATAAGCTAAAATCAAAAGTTTTTGTTTTACGCTCAATTGATTTTGGCAGTTTCACCTGAATTGAAAAGCGGTGATTTGGTAGGATGTCGTTTGATAGCGGAGATGTGCTGAAATCAAACATGTAGTTTAGACCAACATAACTATTAAAATAGCCAACGCCAAAAATATACTGCTTTGCTTCGCTACCGGCCATCAGTAAAATCTGTTTGTATGCAATGTTTAATCTTAACGTTAGATTATGGTACTTTTCCCAAATTGAATAGCCAAAACTTGGTGTTATTTCAATTTTATGCCAAGAGAATTTTCGGCCTACTAAACCAGTAAGACTTGGGTTGCTGGTAAATAGATAAATGTCGTTAACACTTGCTGAAACAAACAATTTGTCGCTGTAAAGCAGAAGTCCTGCATTAAAACCAATATAATTTCTGTCAATCGTGGGGTTCCAATTAAAGGCATTTGAATGATGAAATTGTGAACTGACACCAGCGCTCAAATTAAACCGACTCGAAACTTTAGCTTGATAGCTGTAGCTTAGACCAAAAGCCGTATTTCTGTTCTCGTAAGCTTGAAAATGATACAGCGTGGCTCCAATACCACTTTTTATTTTTGGTAAATACGTTTGATAGCTTAAGTCGCTAATGGTGAATATAGATAGGATTCTCTGTAGGTTAGCATGAAACATCCCATGTTCTGCTGTTCCTGTCAAAGCAGGGTTTGCGATTAGCGGACTACTTCCAATATTAAAGCGATTATATTGGTGTTGAGCATTTACACTAATAGTGATTCCAACGAAGAGCATTAAGCATAGATTTTTCATGCAAATAATTATTGGTCTACAAGTAAAACAATTTGGCTTAACTAAAAGTTACAGCATTAGTCGTTCTCAAATCAATACCTTCAGAGATTTAGGTTTGACAGAAATTTTAAATTCTGATGTATGACTTTCTAAATGCTCTCCATCTAGATGATAAGATACAGGTAAACTGTCATCTACCTTAAGTTGAATAGAGTCACTAAATTGTATGGCTGTATGATGTTTCGATCGGTCTATGTTTTTTGTAAAAAAACGACTTAGCATGATAGGTACCGACCATAGACTGAACTTTTCAATTAAAATTAATTCAAATTGACCATCTTGCATTTCAGAGTGAGGAGAGATCGCAAAACCATTTCCGTATTCAGAGGAATTTGAAATGCAAGCTAGTAAAGCTTCTTGTTTAATAGAAAATTGATTGGCCGTAATGGTGAAAAAGGGTGGTTTATAATTATTAAAAGAACTTGTTACGAGTTTGGCGTAGCTACGAAGTCCTCTCCTGTGATAGTGTTCAAACTTTTTAGCAATATGCGCATCAAAGCCAAAGCCACAAACGCCAATAAAGGGTTTGTTGTTACATATACCTGTATCTATGGTAGCTACTTTAAAATTATTAATCTGCTGTATCGCTTTTCTAATGTTACGGGATATTTTCAAGT
>JAWWDX010000210.1:0-4920 GCA_033719695.1 Putridiphycobacter sp. | reverse complement strand
GCATACAAGAAACAGGGGTTCATTGCGGCAGGGGACGAAGCAGAATCCGTTTCAAAAACCTTAGAATATGCCTTTGACGATTGGTGTATAGCTCAGTACGCAAAAGCCCTCGGGAAAGACTCCATTTACCATGTCTACATTGAAAGGGCACAATATTATAAAAATCTATTCAATCCTCAGAATGGTTTTATGCAAGCCAAGATGAATGGTGCTTTTGCACCTCATTTTGATCCTGCAGAGGTCAATTTTAACTTTACAGAGGCCAATGCTTGGCAGTACAGCTTATTTGTGCTGCATGACATTGAAGGCATGGTTAATTTGCACGGCGGTGCAAATCATTTTGAAAAACATTTAGATGAATTATTTAGTACCGAAATGGCATTAAGTGGGAGACATCAAGTTGATATCACTGGTTTAATCGGCCAATACGCCCATGGCAACGAACCCAGTCACCATATGGCTTATTTGTACAACTTCATTGCTAAACCCTATAAAACACAGGAGAAAGTTCATCAAATACTAGTTGAACAATACCAAAACACACCAGTTGGCTTATCAGGCAATGAAGATTGTGGACAAATGTCGGC
Organism: Putridiphycobacter sp.; assembly: GCA_033719695.1. Lineage (GTDB taxonomy): Bacteria > Bacteroidota > Bacteroidia > Flavobacteriales_D > Crocinitomicaceae > Putridiphycobacter. The sequence goes on along the minus strand of JAWWDX010000210.1, from coordinate 4,333 downwards.
CTGGTACGTATTAAGCGCCATGGGCTTTTATTCTGTTACACCAGGTCTCGATTACTACACGATTGGCACACCGCATTTAAAAGCAGTCACTATCAATTTGGAAAATGGCAAATCTTTTGTCATTCAAGCCAACGCACTGACAGATGATCACTACTACATACAGTCAGCAACGTTAAATGGGAAAGATTTTAATCAATCTTATATAAAACATGCAGACATTGTAAACGGCGGTAAGTTGATATTTGAAATGGGGCCGACACCAAATCCAAATTGGGGTCTTGACATACCAGTTTCTAGTATCCCTAAAACAGACCAGTCTTGTCCAGTACCATACTTTGAAGCAGTTTCTCAAACTTTTTCAGACTCACTGAAAATAGTTTTGAAAAGTACTTGTGAAACTTGCGAAATTCTTTACTCGTTTAGTGATGATTTTCAAGTATATACTTCGCCTATTACTGTGAGAAAAGACGCCGTTATATCGGCATTTTCAAAATGTAATAATCAAAAAAGCAAGGCAGTACAGGCTAGTTATCAAAAAATACAATCAGGCAGAAGTATTAGCATAGCATCAGAATACAGTAACCAATATGCTGCGAGTGGACCCAATGCTTTAATTGATTATTTGAGGGGCTCACCCAATTTTAGAACAGGCTATTGGCAGGGTTATCAAGGACAAGATGTTATAGCTACCGTGGATTTAGGTTCGATTCAAACCGTGAACTCTATTTATATAGGATGTTTACAGGATATAAAATCTTGGATTTGGTTTCCGAAAAGTGTTGAAATTTGGACTGCCGTTGATGGTAACAAATTTGAGTTATATGGTAATATAGAAAATGACTTTGAAAAAGATGCGTATGGTGCTTTTACCAAAGACTTCACTGCCAATCAGTCACGTGACATTCGATTTATAAAAGTAAAGCTAACCTATCCTGGTGATTGTCCAACATGGCATTTAGGAGCTGGCGGTAAGGCCTGGGTGTTTGTAGATGAAATTGTAATTAATTGAAATCAGAAATAGGAAACTAAACACAACAGTTCAACATGGCAAAAACATGTTAATATGATAATTAAACAGAATAGAAAGTGATTTACAACCAAGTATTTGTCGTGTCAAAGAAAAAAATCTGTTAACTATTCAGCCGTTGATCGAATAAGTTGTTAAATAATACTCACTTGAATGCTTAAAAGTATTCAAAATCAACAGTACATAGTTAACAGATCTGTATGATGACGTTGTAAAAATACAAGTAATATTTTATGTTAAATTATTTTTTCGACGAATGGAATTTAATAATTTTTCTATCACAGCATTAAAATACTACAATACAACATTTTAAACCTGAAAAACTGTCCGATCTTTTTTTTCAAAAATGTGCTATTTCTTCGACGAATGTAAAAACACATACCAAATTAGTGATATTCCTACCCCTAATAAAGTTTTTTTTACTCTTGATACAAGTCACTAACTGTTTGATAGGCCACCTTCTCTGAACCGTCGTATGTAATCACACTCCAACTTGGCCCTGGCCAACAATCGTTTAGCTGCCAAAACAATGTTCCCATACAATGTGGTCTGTTGTTTAAGTGTGCTTGTATGGCTATTTGGTATGCTAAAGCTTGTATTTTTTGACTGCTTTCAATATACGCTTCAAAACTACTGACCTGACCAAAGTACTTTTCAATTTGTCTAGTAATCTCCTGATTACCAATATAGCTCTTTTGTCGATTCGTTATTACGTCAGAAGTAAGGTATAAACTTGAATCATGCATAGTGTTTTTAAGCGTTTTAAGCGAAGGGAAAGACTGAAAGCCATATTCTACCATAAATCGTCCAACATTGTCTTCAAAAGCTTCAAAATTGTCTTTACCATGCCAAACACCCCAATAATGCATTGATTCATGATTAAAGTTTTCTGCTGTTCCCCAATTACTCAAAGGCGAAGTACTTGTATAATTGCCTGAAGGATGGTACTGATGCACTATGCTCGGAATAAGGTCGTGGAAAATAGCTAAGTAATCATGCCATAATTCAACAGAATCTGTAGCCGTATAACCATACTGCTGTTGCCAACCCCAATTTTTCCAAGCCACTTCAATTTCATTGTTTCCGCACCAAACAGCTATGCATGGATGCGTCCTTAGTCGTTTGATATTTTCAGAAATCTCTGCCTTGACCGTTTCCATAAATGCTGGATGATTTGGGTACAAACTTCCGGCGAACATAAAGTCTTGCCAAACCAAAATACCATTCTCGTCACATAAATCGTAAAATATGTCATTTTCATAAATACCACCTCCCCAAACACGTAACATATTCATATTGGAGGACTTCACCTGTGAAATTAAGCGTTTGTAATGCCTATCTCCAACCCTGGGCAAAAACACATCTTGTGGAATGTAATTGGCTCCTTTCATAAAAACCGGTTTACCATTTAACAGAAAATAAAATGAAGTACCTATGCTATCTGGTTCATTGACAAGCTCAATTGTTCTGACGCCAAACCTTTGCGATAAGCTGTCAATTACTAATTCTTTGTCATGAATCCGCACTGATACAGTATATAGGTTCGGATCTCCCAAACCATTGGTCCACCATACTTTTGGGTTCAATATTAACAGAGTATCTCTGATGATATTGACTCCTTTTACCACATCAAGACCATTTTTTTCATCATTTATACTTAGTGTGAATTTATTGTTTGACGATTGACTGGCTTCCAACGCTATTTCAACCAACACCTTAGCCAATGTATCAGAAATAGAAACTGTTTGACAGTTGATATGCTTTAGCCTAACTTCATTCCAGAAATTAAGATAAATTGGTCGCCAAATTCCGGCCGTTAAATACCTTGGCGCCCAGTCCCAACCAAAATGATATGCAGCTTTTCGTGTGAATGAACCCACTTTTAAAGGAACCGATTCAGAGCCAGAAGGTAACTGGTATGGGTATGCCTTGACTATAGAATCGTTGTATGTTAAGGGCGATTGGAATAGAATTTCTATCCTATTAACGCCCACTTTAAGGTGCTTTTTAAGATTTGTTTGCCACGACCGAAACATATTGTCGGTTTTCAGCACAACATATCCATTAACCTTCACCTCGCTATAAGTATCTAACCCCCTACAATCTAATTCGATAAACTCGTTTTGTAGTTGCTCAGCACTCAGTGTAAAATTGTTTCTGTACTGCCAGTTTGATGCACCGACCCATTGAAGTTTTAATTCATTGTTCTCAAAAAAGGGGTCATCAATTAAGTTATTTTTTAATAAATCAAGATGTACTTCTCCTGGTACTTTAGCTGGATACCAAGTGTCTTTACCTACCTCCTTAAATTCCCAGTTTTGCGGCAAAGAAATAGACTGATTTTGTTTAGATTGATTTTTGCATGCAACCAACAAAACACTCACTAATATAACGACCACGTATTTCATGCAAACAAAGCAGTAATGGCTTCAATTTTTTGGATATCGGGCACATTTCTAATTCCCATTTCAAATTCAACAGACTCGTCGCTAGGCTTATGTGCTGTAAAATGTAAGGCATCCACACCTGTTTTTGCCAATTCCAGGGCATTTTTTGCGCTAACGCCACTGCCAGCCATCAATTGAATGCGTTGTGCACTATATGCTACCATTTCCTTAATTATAGCCCGTCCTTCAATGGCCGTGGGCTTTTGGCCAGATGTTAAGATGCGGTGAACCCCCAAATCAACCAAAACATCAATAGCCTCGAGTGGTTGGTCAATCAAATCGAAAGCTCGGTGAAAAGTCACTTCTAAACCATTGTTTTGAGCCATTTGAACCAATGTTTTTAAGTTCTGTCTATCCACCTTTTTACTATCGGTAATACAACCTAAAACTACTCCATTAACACCTGCTTCAGCGGCTGCTTCTATGTCTTTTAGCATTATGGATACATCTGCATTCTGGAGCACAAACCCACCTTGGCAATGGCGAATCATTGCGTGCACTTCTATATCACTAATGTCAGCACACTGCTGCATTAGTCCATAACTAGGTGTTAACCCACCAACCGTGAGCGCAGAGCAAAGCTCAATTCTTTTAGCATTGTATTTTCTAGCTATTAAAGCTGTTTCATAAGAATCGGCACAAATTTCTATTGTCATTTTACTATAATTTCGTCAATAAATAACCATGCATCAGAACCAGCCGCTTCATGCCAACCGGGCACCTTCCCTATATTTTTAGCCTTCAATTTAATATAGCGCATTTTGATTTTATTGACCTTATGGATATAATTTTCTATATGCTTCCCTCTAGCCTTAGGATCTGTTTTCGAATCCATTTTACCAATTTCGTAGAAATCGTC
>JAWWDX010000209.1:0-4951 GCA_033719695.1 Putridiphycobacter sp. | reverse complement strand
TATGTAATTTATTCATGTCATATCCATTGTTTAATGTATTCATGTGTTCGCTGCGCTCGGAAGGACCACCACATATTATTCCCACTACCGTCGAAAACCAAAAAAGGTTTTCACTATATTTCCATAAAATTGCACACCAACGCTACAACCCGCCAACTGCTATCGCGGATGTCGTACATAGCGCTGCGTTGGCATTAATTAAGAAAACTGAAATGAAAATTAGAGAAGCTCATAGAAATGGATATACCATTTCAACTGACAAGGATAAATTAGATATTTTGAGCATTCACAAATTCCTTGCAAACGAAACTGATTGGGCTAACGGAATTCCAATCAATACTTTGAAAACATCAATTGAAAACTCTTTGAATTTTGGGCTTTATTACGAAAACAAGCAAATTGGCTTTGCTAGAATAATTTCAGACTATTCAACTATTGCTTATTTAGGAGATGTTTATGTTTTAAAGGAATATAGAGGAAAGGGATTAAGTAAATGGCTGATAAATGAAATAATGGAACATCCAAATCTTCAAGGATTAAGACGCTGGATTTTATTAACTGATACAGCTGAATGGCTTTATAAAAAGTTTGGGTTTTCTGAAATACCTAATCCTGAATTTTATATGGAGAAACATAACCCGAATGTATATAACGGAATAAAAAACTAATGCCAACAAAGTATCCTATGAAACAATTGTCAATTTTACTTCTGACCCAGATTCTACTATTTAGTTCTTGTCAAGAAGAAAAAACTGACAATCCTGAACAATTAAAGTCCGTTTTAATTGGATATTTTAACGGAATTGAAACAATGGATTTTAAAAAAATGCGAGATTTGACAACTGACGACTTTATTATATATGAAGATGGAGTAGTTTTTAACAATGATAGTATTTTCAAAATGATGAAGAGTTTTCCAAAATATACAGCTGAATATAAATTTGAAAATCTGAAAATTAACGTGGATAACAATTCCGGTAATATCAATTATTTTAATCAGGCAAAATTTATCTTTAATGACACAACTAAAGTTAAATTTGACTGGTTAGAAAGTGCTACTTTTAAAAAGATTGACGGAAAATGGAAAATGGACTTTTTACATTCAACAGTAAGAAAGTAAAAAAATACTGCACACAACACTATGTATAATTCATTGCTAGTACTCGCTTACTTACGAAAATCCTCCCATGCCCAAAAGTGTGGCGGGATGGATTTTCTACCAGCCGGCAGGCAGGCAGGCAGGCAGGTCCGGTTTGTATTTACTAAATTATTTGCTCCAACACCTGCCGGCGGCAGACAGGGGCAACAAACGATAGCCAAGACCGTTCTAATGCATTTAAAAACAAGATCATGAAAGTAATGACTTCAATTTTGCTGCTAATGTCCAGTTTTACTTTGTTCTCCCAAGCGGATATCTTGTTGGGCGAGTATTTTCTTAGCACTGGAGATAAAGAAAAACACCTCATTGAATATACACTAACTTTAAATCAAAATGGAACCTTTCATTTTCATTCGTATCGCAATCATAAACGGGGGATTCCTAGGGAAGAACATAAATACGGACAAGGAAATTGGAGCCTAGACGGAAAAATTGTTTCTTTTTCTACAGATAAGAAAACAGATCTTGATGAAAAATTCACATTAGACTTCAGTAATTCCAGAGCCCGATTTATATCTAAACCTTTACGCGATAAAACCGACCGATTAATTGAAACTAAACTCCAATTTTTTGAATCTGGGATCCCCTGGATAAAGAGACTAGGAATACCTAAAAAATAAAAAGGCAATACAACAACAGCTATAATTCATTTTGGCTACACCTACCTTCAATTATTTATTCTATTTTTAGAACGAAAACTAGGTTAAATGCTATCAACAGCAGCTTCGTGTTGCCCTCATTAATTTCTTCCACTAACCGTGCAAGTCTGGTCGCTGGGAACTAAACGAAACCATAGCTAAACCGATGGCCAGCTGTTCAAAAGAAAATAAATCTTTACAATGAAAAAACATAAATTAAGCATAATTATTCTTCTATTCATTAGCTGCAAAATATTTGGACAGACAAAGCAACCTAATTTTCTTATTATTCTTGGAGATGACATTAATGCTAGGGATATTGGATGTTATGGAGCTGAAAACAAGAATACTACACCAAATATTGACAAATTAGCTAGTGAAGGTGTTTTATTTAAAAATATGTTCGTATCAGAAGCTATATGTGCTCCAACAAGAGCTGAATTATTTACTGGTTTAACTCCTAATAATAATGGATGTAATGTAAATCATGCTGCTACAAAAGAAGGCACACTTAGTATTGTCCAGCATTTAAATAAACTTGGTTATCGTGTTGGACTAACAGGAAAAATGCATTTTAGGCCTGAATCTGTTTATCCTTTTGAAATTATTGAAGGATTTACTAAAAACGCCAATTATAGTGGGACACCTCCTGAGGACTGGGATGGAGTGAGTGAGTTTATAAACCGTGATAAAAATCAACCTTTTTGTTTGATTATTTGTTCAGTACATGCCCATGCTCCTTGGAATGCAGGAGACAGTTCTTTATGGGATCCAAATACCATTGTACTTCCAAAACATTTGGTAGACACCAAAGAAACTCGTGAGTATTTTACAGAATACCTAGCTGAAATAAAACTTTTTGATGAACAAGTAGGGAACGCCAGAAATCTTCTTAAAAAAAACAATCTAGATTCTAATACAGCACTTATAGTCCTAGATGAAAATGGTGCTGGTATGCCTGGTGGAAAATGGACTACTTATGATATTGGAGTTAGATCTGCTTGCATTATGAAATGGCCAAAACCTTATAACAATAAATTTGTGACTAATGCCATAACGCAGTACTGTGATATTTTACCAACACTAATTGAAGCAGCAGGTGGTGAAGTCCCTTCTAACCTAGATGGGAAAAGTTTAATACCACTACTAAAAGAAAATAATACAAAACACAGAGAATATGCCTATTTCTTATATAACAATACTAAGGAAGGTCCAGATTACAAAATGAGGGCGGTAACCGATGGAAAGTTTAAATTAATTTGGAATAAATCACAAAACAATCTTTATGCAATTAGAGTTATAAACGGCTTTGATTTTGGTTATGTTGATAAAATGGAAGACCGTCATGTACGTAAAATGTATCTTTCGTGGCTTGCCAAAGCAGGATATGATGAAGACGCAAGCAAAATTGTTCAACGTTATAGAAAACATCCTGATTTTGAACTGTATAATCTTAATGATGACCCTGAAGAAATGGTTAACCTTATAGATAAGCAAGAATTTAATGCTAAAGTAAACGAACTTAAAAATGCCCTTATGGCGCATATGAAGAAACAAGAAGACAGTTTTTATACAATTAATTAAAAATCAAACAAAACCTACTCGCCAACACTGGATATAGGTAATGCGGCTTGGGTTCTAAATCCAAAGTTTTGTGAATATTTACCTAGTCGCTGAATCCTTTTTGATTTTGCTTTTTGACATAAAATAAAACTAAAGCCCCCCGAACGACCGCCTGAATAACAAAGTCGGGCAGGTAGCCTTTCGGTACGGGCGGCCAATAGGCTACAGCTTAGTGCTTGACCGAAAATATTGCCGATTTTCAACCCCGTACAAAGCCTAGCCAAAACCATAGTTTGTAATTAAAACCAACCAAAAAGTATACGACATACGAAAATCTGTATAAGGAGTCCAGTCTATTTCCACCCGACCTTTGTCTTATTCTATTAAACATTAGAAAATAGGCAAAAATGAAAACAAATCAATTTGGAAAAAAAGGGTGGACACCCGATAGAATAAAAGATTTAAAGGGTAAAACTTTTGTTATAACCGGGACCACCAGCGGTACTGGTTTTGAAGCGACCCGCATTCTACTATCCAAAGGTGCTAAAGTGGTAATGCTAAACCGTAACCCTGCAAAAGCACAAGCTACCATCGCAGCTTTAAAACAAGAACTTGGTAATAACATAGATGTAATTGCTATTACAATGGATTTGGCAGAGCAAGCTTCTGTGAAAAAAGCCGCAAAAGAAGTTCTAGTATCTGTTTCACAAATAGATGCACTACTTTGTAATGCTGCAATTGCTCAAACTCCAAAACGTGGTTTAACAATAGAAGGATGGGAAATGCAAATGGGGGTAAATTACTTCGGGCATTTTACCCTGCAAGGCTTATTGTTTCCACTGATTGAAAAATCAAAAGGACGAATTGTAACGGTAGGAAGTCTGGGATATGACATGGGTATTAAAACCATCAAATTTGAAGATCTGAATTGGGATAAGGATTACACACCTAATAATGCTTACAGTCAAAGTAAACTAGCACAGATTATGTCGATGTATGAACTACAGGACAGATTGAAAGAAGCTGGGAAAACAGATGTTAAAGCATATGCTTGTCATCCAGGTTCTTCCAGAACCTCATTAATATCTACCAATGGAAGCCTTATGATGAAAATGATTTTTGGCATTATGAAATTAACGCCTTTAACTCAACCTGCCGAGAATGGTGCATATCCTCAATTGATGTGTGCCACAGAACCAAACCTTGATGAAAAAGGTTTTTATGGCCCCACAGGCAGGAATCATTGGACAGGTCCAGTTGGAGCACATCAAATAGAGCCACACGCCAAAGATAAGACGGTTGCTAAAAGACTATGGGAGCTTTCGGAAAAGGAAACAGGTGTAAAATGGAATATCTAAATTTGTAGTATGCAACATTTTAAAACATTATCATCATATTTGGATTATTTAGGGCTGCCTCGACCAGAGCATCCTATGTTGAGCGTGTTCAACTCAAAAGGCGATGGCTATTTGCCTTGCCCGAGAGAAAGTTCACCTCCCATTACGAATGATTGCTTTTCCATTAGTTTTAAAAAATATGTAGAAGGTAATTTAAACTACGGACGGACAAATTATGATTTCACGAATGGCGC
>JAWWDX010000208.1:0-4968 GCA_033719695.1 Putridiphycobacter sp. | reverse complement strand
TTTTGATAAGTGTTGTAGAGTTCGTTTGTAGCTTTGTCCCATGCAATATTACTTAATGAATAGATTTTTAACATAGGTGACCCATCTTCTTGTTCAAGTACCTCTCCAATAAAACCAATACTTGAACCAGTTAAGCTTAAAAGATCATCACGTAGGCGATCATACATTTCAAATGGGTCAGTCTGAACAATAAACTGTGTTTGAAAATCATCAATAATTGTAAGTTGACTGGTTCTTTCTTTAATCAAAAGCTCTAGGTTTTCTTCATGTGATTTGAGTTTGAGGTTGACTTTTTGTAGTTCCAAGTGCATCTTTTCTAAACTATAATGGCGGATCAGAATAAAAGCTGTAATTAGTAAAACAAAAAATAAAGCTACAAGAATTAATATACGTTTTATAGTCCAAAATGGAGTTGGAGCACCATACCACTTTTGATAAATTAGGCGGTACTCCTCACTATTTAAAAGTTCATTTAGTGCTTTATTGAGTTTTGTTTGGAGCAGTGTATTATTTTACTAAACGTTGGTACGACGTTGAAACACAGAAGTTGCGACTCAGTCAGCAAGCTAGCACTCCACAAATTGCTCCTGAAAAAAGACAATCTAATGCTGAAAAGTTCTTTCCGTTGCAAATAGATGCTGTTCAGCGATTGGTATTGTTTTTAGAAAGAATTGCCCCTAATAATATTATAATGAGAGAACTCAATCCTGGACTGCCGGCAAGAGCATTTCAGCAGAAGCTACTAGACAGTATTCGTTCTGAGTTCGAACACAATTTAGCGCAACAAGTTTATATTTCTTCTGAGGCTTGGGATGTAGTCAAGCAAAGTAAGGAAGAGGTAGTGAAAATCATTAATATGGCCGCTACAAAATTAGAGTCAACCGCTTTAGCTGGTGATTTAGCTCAGAAAATATTCGAAATTACTGCTCAGCTAAAATTTCAACCGACAGATCAGGCTATTGAAATGCTGAAGGTAGAGTTAAGAAAAGCGATATAATTTTATTTACCTTTTGCTTTCAAAATAATAGCAAAGGTGTAAAACATGATTTTGAAATCTAACGCCAGTGACATATTTCTGATGTATAATAAGTCATACTTCATGCGTTGTATCATTTCTTCTACATTTTCGGCATAGCCATATTTCACTTGACCCCAGCTTGTAATGCCTGGGCGTACTTTATGTAAGTATAAATATTGTGGATCTTTTTGTTTGATTTTGTCAATATAGAATTGCCTTTCAGGTCTCGGACCAACAATCGACATTTCACCTTTCAATACATTTAAGAACTGAGGGAACTCATCTATTCTGGTTTTTCTTAAAAATCGCCCGACTTTCGTTATCCGAGCGTCATTTTTACTCGACAATTGAGGACCATTTTGTTCTGAGTTTTGAACCATGGTTCTATACTTGATAATTTGAAATGGTTGCGCGTTGATTCCAATTCGTTCTTGTGTGAAAAATATGGGACCATCAGAGGATATTTTTACCAGAATTGCAATCAAAATAAGTAAGGGCGATAATAAAATAAGTGCAACAATAGAAATGGCAATGTCTATAAAGCGTTTGGTTGCATATTGCCAATTAGGCATTGGTAAAAGATTTACTTCAAGCAGCAAAGCACCGTAAATACTATTCATTTTTACTTGTCCAGCCAAAATATCATAAGTATCGGGAATGATATTAATTTTTAAATTAAAGTTTGCTAGCTGAATGAGAATGTCTTGAAGCTTCTGGTGATCGCTACTTTCAAGGGCAATAATAACTTCTTCAATTTTTTCATTTTTAATAATTTGCTGTATATCATCAATGTGCCCTAAAAACTGAAGGTGTTCAGACAATTTGAAATCTGATCCATTGATATTGACAAATCCTTTTAATACATGTCCGGAAGACTGTTTCAACTTATGAAGTTCATCAATTATTTCTATGGCCTTTTCGCTACCACCAATTATTAATGTATTAAAGCCAAATGTGCCCTTATGTATACTTCTAACAAGAGAAGAAGTAATAATGAAGCGAGGTATAACTGTTAAAATAAAGTGTAAACCAAAAAGCATAAACAACAAATTATAATATTGCTTATAAGAGTATATTTGGTCGTCTAAAAGTAGTACAAAGAAAACTACCATTGTCCCAATTAAGGAGGCAATGGCTGTTTCTTTTAAAATTCGCACCCTATATTGTCTCAAAGTATTTCTATAGGTCCCTAACATGCCATATAAAAGCATCCAAAACAAAGGAACGAACAAAAGGCCAAGAAAAAAGCGGTTATCAAAAACAACAGCATCAGATTCGATATATTTATCTCTGTATATAAAAAAAAGAGTCCATATTATCAATCCTGAAACTAAGTCGCAGAAGACATAAGATAAAGTTTGTTTTTTTGCTGACATTAAAGATAGACGATTTTAAGATTGTCAATATAAATGACGGCTTCTGAATTATCGTTATCCAATGCCCCATATATATAGAATTCGAAATACTGCGCGAATGGATCTAAATTTATTTGTTCTGATAATGGAAAGTACATTTTCTTCCATTCGTAGTTATCCTCCTTTGTTCTGTATGCTCCAACAAAGGGAAACTGATCATTTTGTACATTGGCACTCGTTTCACTAATAATACCAATAGCAAACGAATTTGTCGATAAATAATCAAGCTCCAAATACATTTTGCTTTGAACAACAGGTAGGTTCAAGTCAGTAACAACTTTTACAATCGAATCAGCAGAAGATAGCTTTAACATGCCACAGTTGTTACCATACTTAACAATATCGGGGTAGTTATTTTTGGAAATTATTTCAAATTTAGTACTGTCTTCGCCCGTCACTGGGTTCAGAATAACACCCGTGTCTTCAAAATCGTCACGAGCTATAATTTTAATAATTGATTTGTACTTGAATGTTGGAACAACCTTTGTTTCTTCTTCTTTTGTGAGGTTAATTGTAGTGGTGTATGTTTCGTAAAAAGCATTTGTTGTTCTATTTCCGGTTTGACCGTTTAACTTTATACCTGGGATGATTAAAAGTGTATGCTCACCTTCATCTAACACGGGCATTCTAAATGGAATTTCCCAAACGCCCATACTTTGATTATCGATATATACCCATGCATCAACAATGTCATGTGTATTAGGACCTTCAACAGATTCGTTGGTGGTAAAAACAACATTGTCAACCACCAACCATGAGGGGGTTAAATCTTCCTGACAGCTTGTTAAAAATGCAAATATAAGGCTGAAAAGATAAAGGTGTTTCATTTGAAATTTATTGATTAAACGTGAAAATAGATTAATTATTTTCTTGAATGAGGCTTAAGTTTTGATTAACGTCATCCATGATTTGATGAGCGATTTTTAAGGCTTGATAACCATCATTAATAGAGACAATTGGAGAGGTCTTATGAACGACTGCTTCCGCAAAGGTTTCTAATTCCAGTTTTATCGCGTTTACTTCATCAAATTTTGGTGTGAAAATCTCTATTTTCTTTTTGGGCTTGTTGGTTCCTAAGTCAAGCACTATATCAAAAGGGTCTGGTTCTGTTTCTAGTGTTGTTAGTTTTACAATCTCTGTTTTTTTATTTAAAAAGTCGACACTGATGTACGCATCTTTTTGGAAGAAACGCGACTTTCGCATGTTTTTCATAGAGATTCGAGAGGCTGTCAGGTTTGCCACACACCCATTTTCAAATTCTAATCTTGCATTCGTAATGTCTGGTGTTTCGCTTACAACCGCCACACCTGAAGCGCTGACACGTTTAACTTTAGATTTGACAACACTTAAAACAATATCAATATCGTGAATCATTAAGTCAAGCACAACGGGAACATCTGTCCCTCTTGGATTGTACTGAGCCAGTCGGTGCGTTTCAATAAAACGAGGCTCCTTAAAATATGGTAAAGCATTTGAGAATGCAGGGTTAAAACGTTCAACATGACCAACTTGTACAATGATATTTTGACTATTTACTAAATTGGTCAGTGTCTTTGCTTCTTCAACTGTGTGTGTAATTGGTTTTTCTACAAACACATGAATACCTTTTTCAATAGCACGTTGAGCAATTTTGAAGTGAGACAATGTTGGTGTCACAATGTCAATACAATCAACACAGTCCAATAAGCCATCTATATCATGAAATTGCTGTAGTTTAAACTCTTTAACGGCTGTTATAGCATTGTCTTCATTAGGATCGAAAAACCCCACAAATTCAAAATGGCTTGATAATTCTTTGATTAAACGAGCATGTATTTTTCCTAAATGTCCTACACCAAACAGTCCAATTTTGAGCATCTACAATTTTTTTACAAATTTAGTCGAGTATCGGAGTATTCCCAATAATACTTCACATTATTTTAACATGAACTAATAAAATTTACAATTGAATTTAAGAAAATTTCTGGTTGTTCAGCATGCACCCAGTGACCTGCATTTTCAATCGAAATTATTTTGGCGTTAGGGAACTTTAAGTTGATTTGATCGAAGTCTGATTCTAAGATGTAGTTCGATTCAACTCCTCTGATAAAAAGGGTCTTTGTGTCTATTTTTCTGAAATAAATCTCCTCTATAATTTTATCAATATCATGTGCTAATACGGGTAAATTCATCCGCCAATCTAGCTTTCCTTTTTTTATCCAATATAAATTCTTTAGCAGAAATTGACGAACGGCAGCGTTGGGAATTGCAGGTGCTAACATTTCATCAGCTTGTCCTCTTGAACTAATTTTATCCAGTTCTAAACCGTTTAAGCCATCTAGTATCTCGTCGTGATGTCTAGCATATTGTTTATGGCAAATGTCTACTACAACGAGGCTTCGCAAAAGGTCTTCATGTTCTGCAGCAAAACCGATTGCTGTTTTTCCACCCATAGAATGACCTATTAGGTGAAAGTTTGATAAACCTAAGTCCGATACAAGCTCATGCAAATCTTCAACCATTACATCATAATTAAAGTCGATTGAATGTGGCGAC
>JAWWDX010000207.1:0-4982 GCA_033719695.1 Putridiphycobacter sp. | reverse complement strand
GATGAAGTAATTGTTCCTGCTCCATATTGGGTAACTTATTTTGAGCAAGTAAAAATGGCAGGCGGCATCCCCATCATTGTGACTGCTGATATTGAAAATGATTTTAAAGTAACTGCATCACAAATACAAGCGGCCATTACGCCAAAAACTAAAATGATGATTTTCAGCAACCCTTGTAATCCAACAGGGGCATCATATACAAAAGACGAACTACAAGCCATAGCTAGCGTTGTAGTAGCAACCCCAAACTTTTATGTGATATCTGACGAAATATACGAGCACATAAATTTTGTTAGAAAACACGAAAGCTTTGCGCAATTTCCTGAGGTTTATGACAGAACAATAACCGTAAATGGCTTATCAAAGGCTTTTGCCATGACAGGCTACAGACTTGGTTATATTGGCGCACCAGAGGCTATAGCAACAGCTGCTACAAAGCTGCAAGGTCAGTACACTTCTGCAACTTGTTCTATAGCCCAAAGAGCTGCCATTGCTGCCCTTATGGCTGATCCTTCAGACATCAAATATATGATTGATGCGTTTAATGCAAGGCGTGTTATCGTGTATGATCTGTTAAAAACAATTCCAAATATCAAAGTTAACCTTCCGGAAGGAGCTTTTTACTTTTTTATTGATATTTCATACTTCTTTGGAAAAACATTAAAAGGCACGCTGATTAAAAACGCAACAGACTTGTCATTATACTTATTAGCAGAAGCACATGTAGCAGTTGTCACAGGTGAAGCGTTTGGAAATGATAACTGTGTAAGACTTTCGTACGCAACTGATGAGGCAACCTTACGAGAAGCAGTGGATAGAATCAAAGTGTCATTAGAAACTGCATAATGGAAGAAATCAAACGGGCATTTAAACAATTTGCAGACAAAAAAGTCATTGTTGTAGGTGATGTGATGGTTGACACATACATCCATGGAAAAGTGAATAGAATTTCTCCTGAGGCACCAGTACCCGTTGTTAATTTCGAATCCAGGTCGAATCATCTGGGTGGCGCAGCAAATGTCGCTTTAAACATAAAAGCACTTGGTGCCACAGCTTATATCTGTTCCTATATTGGGCAGGACGAAAATGGGAAGTTATTCAATAAGTTAATGACTGAAAATCATCTATCTTCAAAAGGCTTATTAACGTCTGACGAACGCATGACCTCTGTAAAAACCCGCGTCATTGGAAATAATCAGCAATTATTGCGAGTTGATGAAGAAATGACAGATGAGTTAAACTCTGTGATGCAGTATAATTTAGTTGAAAAAATTAAATCCATTGCAGATTCAGAAAAGATTGACGCCATTATATTTGAAGACTACAACAAAGGAATTCTAACTGAAACCTTAATTTCGCAACTGATCACCTTTGCTAACGAAAACAACATAGTAACAAGTGTCGATCCAAAAATAAAGAATTTTTTAGCCTATAAAAATGTCACATTGTTTAAGCCGAATTTAAAAGAATTAAAAAATGGTTTAAATGTTGATTTTAAATTCCCAAGTGAAAAACCCGCTTTTTTAGAAGCTGTATCTGCTTTAAAAGCGCAATTAAATCAGCAATATACGCTAATTACTTTGTCGGAGCACGGCGTTTATTTACAATCGGAATTCAGTAATTTATTTGTACCGGCACACTACAGAAATATAGCAGATGTATCTGGCGCAGGAGACACTGTAATTAGTGTTGCAACCTTATGTTTAATTAGCGGTCTAGAGCCTCGGTTTACTGCTGAATTAGCTAATTTAGCGGGTGGTTTGGTATGTGAAAAAGTAGGAGTTGTATCAGTAGACAAAGAACAATTATTAAACGAAGCAATAAAATCCATATCATAACGAAACGAAGCCTATGTCTGAACATATTAAACCATACTACAAATCAAATTCAACAAAAAAAGAAGAAGTTGCGGAAATGTTCAATAATATTTCTGAAAAATATGATTTCTTAAACCATTTTTTATCGCTAGGTATAGATAAAATCTGGCGTAAAAAAGCTGTTAAAATTCTAGGTGAGAATAATCCAAAAATTATTCTTGATATGGCGACAGGCACAGGCGACTTTGCCATTGAAGCTTTAAAATTAAACCCGGAAAAAATAATAGGTGTAGATATTTCTGAAGGCATGCTTGATGTTGGTCGTCAAAAAATGAAAAAAAGACAATTTGACGATATAATTGACATGCAACTGGGCGACTCAGAGCACTTGAGTTTTGGTGACAATACATTTGATGCTTATACGGTTGCTTTTGGTGTTCGAAATTTTCAAAATCTGAAAGCTGGATTGAAAGAACTAAACAGAGTATTAAAACCAGGCGGAAGAGGTGTCATATTAGAATTTTCGAAACCAAAAAAATTTCCAATTAAACAATATTATAAATTTCATTCACGTTATATCATTCCTAAAATTGGCAAAGCTATTTCAAAAGACAGTAGCGCGTATGAGTATTTACCAGAGTCAATCGCTGCATTTCCAGAAGGGCAAGACTTTATAGATATTCTAATCGACCTAGGTTATAAAAACTGTAAAATGAAAACCGTTGCTGGTGGTATTGCTACTATTTACTGGGCCGAAAAATAATTACAGATACACTTTTTACTGTTAACAACTTGCGTTAACGCGCAGATGTTGTATGGTTATTACAATTAGATTTGTTTGAAAGTAAACCCGTTTATGTTTGGATTAGCTATTAGAAGAAAAATTGACGAAGACCAACTGTCTAACATTTTTGTTAATGCTTTATTGGAGGCTGTAGAGAATGGTTTTGAAGATGTTGCCACAGCTATCAATGAAGATCCTGCTTTTTCACAGTCACCGAATATCCAGCCTAAAGCTTTTAATCAATTTTTACTCATCATCATTACTGCCAATTTAAATTATTTGCAGCAAAACTCTGAAATTGAAAATATTGCTGGCTTAGAACGAAAAATCATTGCTAAGTACGCCAATATTTTCGACCAAAAAGAGGCCGATTTTCAAAAATTGATTGACGATATGTCCCGCTTTATTTCACAAGTCAATTACCCTTCAAAAAATTACTTATACGGTATTTCAAAAGCAATTTTTTATAAGTACCAACTAAACGATTTTCAAGAGTCATATTTTCAAACTATGAATTCCCCTAATCCTTTGTTCTTAAAAAGAATGGATGAGATTACAAGTCATTTTTTATGGGATTGGGATTCTTTTTTTAAAAAGCATAAGTTGCAGTAATTTTTACTTGTTAAAAATAAATTCTCTATTCCCTTTTCGTGTCTCAAATTTGTGTTTAACTTTGTCTCCCGTAGTTACAAAACAACACTTTCATGTCAAATTCAACAAAGTATATCTTTGTAACCGGCGGGGTTACATCATCATTAGGAAAAGGGATCATTTCTGCATCACTTGCCAAATTGTTGCAGTCCAGAGGTTACTCAGTTACTATCCAAAAATTAGATCCATATATAAATATCGATCCAGGAACGTTGAATCCATATGAGCATGGCGAGTGTTTTGTCACAGATGATGGCGCAGAAACAGACTTAGATTTAGGCCATTACGAACGATTTTTAAATTCCTCAACTTCGCAAGCTAATAATGTAACCACGGGTAGAATTTACCAATCAGTGATTGAAAAAGAAAGACGTGGTGAGTTCTTAGGAAAGACAGTTCAAGTTGTACCGCATATTACCGACGAAATTAAAGAGCGTATTCAAATTTTAGGCAAGCAAGGTACCTTTGACATTGTAATTACTGAAATTGGTGGAACTGTTGGTGATATTGAGTCGTTGCCGTACATTGAAGCAGTTCGTCAGTTGGTGTGGGAGCTTCCAAACGATTGTTTGGTAATTCACCTAACTTTAGTCCCATTTTTAGCAGCTGCGGGCGAATTAAAAACTAAACCAACACAACATTCTGTTAAAGAATTACGAGAAGAAGGCATACAGCCAGATATTTTAGTTTGTAGAACAGAGCATGAATTAGACGATTCCATTCGTACAAAAATTGCCAAGTTTTGTAATGTGAGTAATAACAGTGTAATTCAATCAATTGATGCTTCTTCTATTTATGAAGTACCATTGTTAATGTTAGAAGAAAAGCTTGATTTAGTTGTGATGGAAAAATTGAGTTTACCGGTATTAGCTGAGCCAAACTTAAATGAATGGCGCGCTTTTTTAGACCGTGTAAACAAACCTAAGCATACCGTAAACATTGCCTTAGTAGGGAAATACATTGAATTAAAGGACGCTTACAAGTCTATTGTTGAAGCATTTGGTCATGCTGGTGCTGCAAACGACTGCAAAGTAAATATTAAGTGGATTCATTCGGAAGAATTAAGTGACGAAAATGTGGCCAGTGCCTTAACAGACTGTCAAGGATTATTAGTGGCACCTGGGTTTGGTTCCAGAGGTATTGAAGGCAAGATTACCGCTATTAAATATGTTCGTGAGAACGGAATCCCATTCTTGGGAATTTGTTTGGGCATGCAATGCGCAGTTATTGAATTTGCTCGAAACGTATTAGGTTGGTCTGATGCACATTCTGCTGAAATGAATGAAAATTCTGCCCATAAGGTAATAGACTTAATGGCTGAGCAAAAGAATATTACTGATATGGGGGGCACCATGCGATTGGGTGCTTACGATTGCACTGTAGCTGAAGGTTCAAAGTTATTTGATGCATACCAGTCACATGCCATTAGTGAGCGTCACCGACACCGATACGAGTTCAACAGTGCCTATTTAGCTGATTTTGAAAAAGCAGGAATGATTGCTACAGGTAAAAACCCTAAAACAAGTTTAGTGGAGGTTGTTGAAATACCATCACATCCATGGTTTGTAGGTGTTCAATACCATCCTGAATATAAAAGTACGGTTTTAAATCCACACCCATTATTCAAAGAGTTTATAAGTGTAGCGCTAGCAAAAGCATAAGGTTTTAACCTATTGTTTTTTATACTTTACTTGGCAAGGCTCAAAACAGGGGTAATTAATAATCAGTTC
>JAWWDX010000206.1:0-4995 GCA_033719695.1 Putridiphycobacter sp. | reverse complement strand
CATATAAGGCAACAGGAAATTTTGAAAAGGCAAACTACTTTTTTGAAAAATATATCAACACACAAAGTAAATTAAACGCTTTAAAAGGTGACTTAACGGCTGCTATGAAAGCAAAAGAGATTGAAAATTTTAAGTTAGAAATTGAGCAGCAAAAAATAGAAAAAACAAAGGCCGACAATAAAATGTATACAATCGTATTGGTAAGTATGTTGGCTATTACCATACTTCTGCTAATAGTCTTGCGTTTTTATAAAATTAAACGACGGAATGAAATTAGATTCGAAAATTTATTATCGGAGCTAGAGGAGCCAGTAACGTCTACTAATCTTCAAGAGACTTCTGAATTTTTGTTAGAAGAGATAGGCGTTTCTGCAGAAACAAAGAAAGAAATTGTTGCAGGCTTAGAGAAGTTGGAGGAGGAATTGTACTTTTTACGGCAAGATTGTACAGCCTACAACGTTGCAAAAAAACTTAAAACAAACACTAGTTATCTCTCTAAAATTGTCAACCATCATTATCAAAAGAACTTTAACACTTACATAAATGATTTAAGAATAAAATATGCCATCCTTCGGCTAAAAAATGATAAAAGTTTCAGAGCATTTGCCATCCAGTCGATAGCCGAAGAAGTAGGGTATAAAAGCGCTGATTCTTTTGTGAAGTATTTTAAAGCAGAAACCGGTTTGAATCCTTCATTTTATATTAAGCAGCTAGAAGCGAGTAGGTTTTAAGACCCTAAATTTATAAAATTAGGGATATTCAAAGTGGTATGTTTTATAAATCTATATTTCATTTTAAAGTGCTGTTCGTTATTGTTTTAAACTTGAATTTTGATTGCCGTTTTTCGTAAAACTAGGTCACAATTTGTTTTTTTAATCATTTTTATCGCTGATATTTGGTCTTGTAACGGCGCGTCAAACACAATACGAAAATTAAAGAGTATGAAACAGCAACCATCTAAAACCAATCGGAAAATTGCTTTTGTAAAATTTGGGATTGGCATAGTAGCAGGCATAGGCGGCTATTTTATAATTAAACTATTAATAAATAATTTTTAAAACTCATTATCATGAAAAACAAGCTAAAAAGTATTTTACTGACTGGATTATTATCGTTGTCTTTTTCAAGTTTTAGCCAAGACTTTAAAGGTTCCTGGAAAGGTGCAATTGCAGTCCAAGGAATGTCCATAGAGCTAATATTTAATATCAAAGAAAATGAAAAGGGCTATGAAACAACATTAGATGTACCTATTCAAGGTGTAAGTGATTTTCCACTCGAAAACACAACTGTAACCGGTTCAGAGATTGAAATAAAATCGGCTAAATTACAGTTAAATTATGTAGGTGAATTAATTATTTCGGAAATAACAGGAACCTACAGTCAGATGGGAAAAGATTATCCACTGATTTTGACCAAAACTACTAAAACATTGCCTGGAAATACAAGTTTACCCTCCTCAGCTGAAGCGTTGGCAAAAATAGCCAGTATGGAAAAAGGAGCATACAAATACAGTGTGAAAGATTACTTTCAAAAACCAGAAGCATCCTATTTTCAGCTATCGCCAACTGGTGAGTACCTGTCTTATATCAAAAGAAACAGTAATGGGAAAGGTCAGTTGATTATTAAGAATACTGAAAACGATAAAGAGCTCGTACTGGTTACCGAAGTAGATGATGTGATTAAAGGCTACTTTTGGGCAAGTAATAGCAGGTTGTTATACTTGCAAGACCAAGGTGGTAATGAAAACTTCCATGTTTATGGAGTTAATACAGATGGCTCAAATAAAGTGGAATTGACACCTTATCAAGATACTAAGGTAGATATTTTAGAGGTATTAAGAGATGATGAAGCTCATATCATTATCACCATGAACAAGGATAATAAAAAACAAGAGGAGCCTTACAAATTAAATATTAATACTGGTGAAATCAACAAGCTATATACAATTGGAGAAGAGGAAGATCCGATAGCAGGATATTTGTTTGATAAGACGGGCGAGCTGAAAGGACTATATAAAGTGGTAAATGGTGTTGAAATGGAAGTTTATTATAAAGTGGCTGAACAATTTGAAAAGGTTAAATTAATTGATTTTGGGAGCAGTTTTGGTATCATTGGATTTAATTACGCTACTGAATATCCTCATGATGTATATGTTAGCTCAAATTTGGAAAGTGATAAAACGGAAATTCAACTATTCGATTTAAAAGCTAATAAGATTATCAAAACTATCTATAAAAATGACACCTATGATGTGTCTAATATTCGTTTATCAAAAAAACGAAACTATGAAATAGATTATGTCAGCTATAATGGAGAAAAAGCCGTTGTGGTGCCAATGAGTCCAACTTTTAAGAAGATTCATAAAAATTTAAAGGCACTTATTGGCGACAAGCAGTTTTTTGCAACCTATCGCTCAGAAGATGAAGATATATATATGGTGCTTGTTACTAGCGATAAAATTCAAGGTGAATACTACACTTATAATGTGAAAGACAATAAATTAAAACTCATTTATAAAGTCCTACCTAATTTAAAAGAAGAAGATATGGCAAGTATGCAGCCAATTACTTTTAAAAGTAGAGATGGATTAATCATACATGGCTATATTACTTTACCTAAAGCGGCCATAGACGGTAAAAAAGTACCGCTTATTGTTATGCCACACGGTGGACCACAAGGTGTTAGAGATAGCTGGGGATTTATTAAAGAAAATCAATTATTTGCTAGTAGAGGATATGCTACACTAAATGTCAATTTTAGAATTTCAGGCGGCTACGGGAAAGCATTTATGGCAGCTGGCTATAATCAAATTGGAAGAAAAGCCATGGATGACGTGGAGGATGGTATAGCATATGCCATTGAGCAAGGATGGGTTGATGAAGAAAGAATTGCCATTTTTGGTGCTAGTCATGGCGGTTATGCTGTTTTAAGAGGCATGACCAAGACGCCAGATTTATATGCTTGTGGTGTCGATTATGTGGGTGTATCTAATTTAAATACCTTTATGAATACCATACCAGCGTACTGGGAAAAATACCGCGACTTTCTATACAAAACTTGGTATGACCCGAACAATCCGGAACAAAAGAAAATAATGGATGAGATTTCACCAGCATTACACACCGATTTAATTCAGAAACCACTCATGGTGGTCCAAGGGGCAAACGATCCGAGGGTAAATATTGACGAGGCTGATCAAATTGTTAGCCAACTCAGAGCAAGAGGAATTGAAGTGCCATATATGGTTAAATATGACGAAGGGCATGGCTTCTACAAAGAGGAAAACAGTATTGATTTGTATGAAACCATGATGGGTTTCTTTGCCATGCATTTAAAATAGAAGGGAGATGAAAAAGTATGGTCGTATTTTGCAAATTGGTGGAGCGCTATTGATAGCAATTCCACTCATCATCAACCACTATTTTACTCTAAACGGCCGCTTGTATGGCACGTTGATAGGATTTGGTATTGGTATAACAAGTCTAGGTCTTTTTAGTATCACAGAAAAGAAATGCTAATAAGCATTAAAACTTGTGGAAAGCGCCTCATTTGAGGCGCTTTTTTTTGTTTCAAACTATTTTAAATTTATAACATGCTGTTATGCAATATTTAGTGATTTATTAAATTTTGTTTAACAATTTTTAATAAAGATTAAACAAAACAATCTAGACCGGTGTATTACATTTGTCAAAACACAAACTAATTTTTATGAAAACAATTACAAACTTTAAAAAGAAAATGACCTTCTTGACAGCCGGTTTACTCATGAGTAGCATGGCCATGTCGCAAGCAAGGGTACAAATCATTCACAACTCACCAGATGCGGCAACGCAAACGGTTGATATTTATGCAGGCACAACTTTATTGCTTGATGATTTTCAGTTCAGAACAGCATCTCCATTTATTGATGTGGCTCCAGGAACCGTGCAAATTGGAATTGCACCTGGAAACTCTACCTCGTCGGCACAAGTGTTAGCAACATTCCCTTTAACCGTGGCAAATGGACAAACGTATGTAGCCATTGCTAATGGTATTTTGAGCGGAACAGGTTACTCACCAGCCCCAGCAGTTTCTGTTGATGTTTTCCCTATGGGTAGAGAAGCAGCAGCAACTAGTGGTAATACAGATGTTTTAGTATTCCATGGGTCAACAGATGCCCCTGTGGTTGACGTTAATGAAGTAACAGCAGGTAATTTGGTAGATGATGCTGCCTACGGTGATTTTGCCGGGTACCTAGAACTCCCAACTGCCGACTACACAATAAATGTAACTGACGCAACCGGCACAACAGTTGTAAAAAGTTATGCAGCGCCATTGAATACCTTAGGGTTAACTGACCAGGCATTGGTAGTAGTAGCAAGTGGATTTTTAGATCCCTCTGTGAATAGTAACGGAGAAGCATTTGGATTGTGGGTAGCGCTGCCAACAGGAGGACCTTTAATTGCGCTACCAGAAAGTAAATCGAGATTACAAATTATACACAACAGTGCTGATATGGCTGCTGCTACAGTAGATATTTATTTAAACGGATCATTGTTATTGGATGACTTTGCCTTCAGAACAGCGACACCATTTGTAGATGTGCCTGCAGAAGTAGAAAACAGTATCGCAGTAGCACCAAGTAATAGTACATCAGTAGCCAACGCTATTGCAACAATTCCAGCTACTTTTAGTGCTAACGAAACGTACATTGCTATTGCGAACGGAATTGTAAGTCCAGCAGGCTACATGCCTGCAACAGGTTTTTCGCTTGATGTTTTTGCTGGGGGAAGAGAAGCAGCTACGACAAGCGGAAATACTGATGTTATAGTATTTCACGGGTCAACAGATGCGCCTACAGTTGACGTTAACGAAGTCACTGCAGGACAGCTGGTAGATAATGCATCATATGGAGACTTTGCAGGATATTTAGAGTTAGCAAATGCTGACTATACCTTAAATGTAACAGATGCCACAGGCGCAACGGTTGTAAAGAGTTATGCAGCACCATTAAAT
>JAWWDX010000205.1:0-5032 GCA_033719695.1 Putridiphycobacter sp. | reverse complement strand
GAGAACTGCACCAACTAACACTGCGCCAAGTAGAACACAACCTTCAAATACGGCTCCGTCGCGAATAACGCCTACTACAAGAACAACACCAACAAGAACGGCACCTGCAAGGACTGCACCAACGAGAACGGCGCCGACAAGGACTGCACCAACAAGAACAGCGCCAACAAGAACAGCACCAACAAGGAGTACAACGCCATCTAGATCTAGTGGCGGTAGCTCCAGTCGTTCTGGCTCAAGTTCAAGTCGATCTGGTTCAAGTTCAAGTCGATCTGGAGGAAGGTAAAAGATAAAATTAGAAAATTATGAAATGGATATTATTAAGCCTATTGGTAGGCTCAACAGGCTACCTTTCGGCTCAAAACGAAGAAGACGCCCTACGTTATTCGCAGGAGTCACTTGGTGGAACCGCCCGTAACATGGGTATGGCAGGAGCCATGACAGCATTGGGAGGAGATTACTCTTCAACACTAAAAAACCCTGCTGCAACAGGAAGGTTTTCAAAAAGCAATTTCTCATTTACAACTTTTGTTGAAAACAATGTAACGGATGCTAACTTTTTGGATAACAATTTATCGACGAGTATTACCAATTTAAAAGTTGGCAATATTTCGTATTTAAAAGCATACAATCTCAACCCAAATAAATTTAATGGGTGGGCGGGCGTACAACTGGGAGTGGGGTACAACAGAAAACAATCTTTTAACCAGTCTTTCACATATTCTGGCCTATCAACTGGCTCATTAGTAGATTATTTTATTGCTGAGGCTGGAAACAGCTCACCAACATTTATACAAGAAAACAACGCCTATTCGTCTGGCTTAGCATATGACAATTACCTAATTGACCCATATTTTACAAGTTCTGACAGTATAGATTATTACTATAGTTCCGGCGCTGTTGGTGCTTCTAAGCATACACGAACCGTTAACACTGAAGGTGGTATGGGAGAAATCAATTTTTCTCTCAGTGGAAACTATCAAAACAAACTGTTAATTGGCGGTAGTTTGAACATTGTCACTTTAAATTACAATACAAACTTTATTCATAACGAAGTTTTTACAGACAGTATCTCCTGGGTTAATGAATTTGATTATACAGGTTATATTGATGCTAATGGAACAGGTGTGAATGCCAGAGTTGGAATGATTTATACGCCAGTTGAATTTTTACGTTTAGGTGCTTCAATAGAAACACCTACAAGGTTAGTGATAACAGAAAAATCGGACAATACTATTGTAAACGAAACAGACAGCGACAGGTATAACTATGATTCTCAACCTCCGCTAATCAGCGAGTACATAGTAAGAACACCTTTAAAGGCAAACTTTTCGATAGGATTAGTTCATAAAAAGTTCGGTAGTTTAGGTGCCGAGCTAGAAATAGTAGATTATAGTACAGCTAAAATGAAATCGAATTTTGACAATCCATTGTTTTTCTATTCTTACATTGATGAAAACAATCAAATTAGAAATTTATACAGAAGCACTATAAATCTTCGTTTTGGCGCAGAAGCACGTCTAAACGAACAGCTTTATGTACGAGGTGGCTATGCATTATATGGATCAGCGTACAAAGCCGAAAAGGGTGTTTATGACCAAGCTATTTCAACATTTACCGGAGGTATTGGCTATAACTTTGGTGAAGTTTATTTAGATTTTGCTGCAGTGATGCGCACTGTTGGCTCTGAGCACATTGCCTATTTACCCGAACTAGAAGGCAGTACTTCTTTCATTGAGAATAACAGAAAGCAGTTCGTACTTTCTTTGGGATATAGATTTTAATTTCATTGATATTAGATTAGCTTTGTGTTTATCATTCAACAGGTATGTTCACAAAATCTAATCTTCTAAAAGACCTTCTACCCTACTATCACAAAAAATTAGGGGAAATATATGATGCCCATGAGATAGAACAGATGTTCTTTCTCATGGCTTTTTTTCTGTTCAAAGCTGAAAAAATTGAGGTTAGAACTACAGAAATTCGTTTAACAGAATCTGAATTATTAACCCAACGAAAAATTGTTTCACAACTGCAAACTGGCGAGCCCATTCAATACATTTTAGGTAAAGTTGAATTTTATGACCTCGTATTAAATGTTAACCCTTCTGTTTTAATACCTAGACCTGAAACCGCAGAATTAGTGGATTTAGTTTTAAACCGACATACTGAATCATCACTTAATATTATTGATATTGGTACTGGTTCTGGCTGCATTCCTATTGCGCTAAAAGGAAATAGACCATCTTGGCATGTATCTGGAATTGACGTTTCTGACCAAGCCCTAGCTGTCGCGAGAAAAAATGCGCAGTTACACAATGTTGATATAACCTGGGTTTCTAAAAACATTTTAGCGTCAGACCAGTTGATCGCCGAACGATCTGATATCATCATTTCTAATCCACCATATGTATTAGAATCAGATAAATCGTTGATGTCAAACTCAGTCCTAAATTACGAGCCTCATTTGGCTTTATTTGTATCCGATCAGCAACCACTGCTTTTTTACGATAAAATCATAGAACTCTCTAAAAATCAACTAAATTCGGATGGTTATTTGTATTTTGAAATTCATGAATCTTATGGAGCAGCAGTTGATCGCTGTATGCGTGCAGCTGGTTTTCGGAACGTTTCCGTCATTAAAGACTTGCAAAATAAGGACCGCTTTGTTTTTGGACAACTAAGTTAAATTCGTGTACATTTGTATCACACAAACTTTTAAGAATATGGACTTTATTTCAAGCGACCTTGCGAGCTACATTGAACAACACACTAGTAAAGAATCAGAACTTTTACATCAACTCAATAGAGAAACACATCTCAAAGTTTTAATTCCTCGCATGCTATCAGGGCACTTACAAGGACGGGTACTCAGTATGTTCAGTCATATGATAAAACCTAAAAACATACTTGAAATAGGTACCTATACGGGGTATTCCGCCATTTGTCTGTCAGAAGGATTGGCCGTAGGTGGGGTAATAGACACAGTTGATATCAATGAAGAACTAACACCAATTATTACTAAATACTGGGAAAAGGCAGGTATAATTGACAGCGTGCAACTACATTTAGGAAATGCGCTCGATATCATTCCTAGGCTCAATAAAGCTTACGATTTGGTATTTATTGATGCTGATAAAGAAAATTACAGTGCTTATTATGATTTGGTTTTTAAAAAGATGCCTGTTGGTGGCATTATTTTAGCCGACAATGTTTTATGGAGTGGTAATGTTTTGCAAGAGCCAAATGAGATGACAGAAAGCACTAAAGCTATTGTTGATTTTAATACAAAAGTTCAAAACGACTCGCGTGTTGAAAATGTATTAATGCCAATACGAGATGGCTTGATGGTCTTACGGAAAATCAGTGATTAAGTACGCTAAGGTAATTTGTTGATGACTTTTGCTATCCGCTGTTTCCACAATTGTTTTCTATTTTAGATTTGCTGTATGACTCAAAAAATGGCATTATCGCTTCTTGAAGCAGGAAGAAATGTTTTTCTTACCGGTTCAGCTGGAACAGGTAAAACCTACGTGCTAAATTCTTTTATCAAACACCTTAATAAATATAAAATTTCAGCAGGTATTACCGCTTCTACAGGCATAGCAGCCACTCATATCAATGGACAAACCATCCATAGCTGGATAGGTATGGGAATTAAAGACCATATGAGCAAGCGCGACATCCATTTTTTAACACTTAACAAAACATTAAAACGCAAACTAGAAAAAACTAAAGTTTTAATCATTGATGAGATTTCAATGCTCCACTTAAACCAACTTAATCTCGTCAATGAAATCTTACAATATGCCAACGATTCAGTATTACCTTTTGGTGGCAAACAAATAGTCCTTTGTGGCGACTTCTTCCAACTTCCGCCTATCGGTAATCCAATGGAAAAAAGCAGGGATAAATTTGCTTTTATGAGCAAGGCTTGGGTACAAGCAGACTTTAATATCTGTTACCTCACTGAGCAGTTTCGGCAATCGAAGAATAGCCTTTCAGATATTCTTGAAAGTATCCGACTTGGACAAATAGACCCATCAATTTATCGGGTTTTAGATCGCATTGTAGCGCAAAACAAATCTTTAAAAAACCCTATCAGACTATACACTCACAATGCTGATGTTGATAGAATTAACACCGAAGAATTAGCAAAAATAGACGGAAAGGAAAAAAACTTTTGGGCAAGCACAAAAGGTAAGAAAGAGCTAGTTGAAACCCTAAAGAAGTCTGTAATTGTCAATGAAAAATTATGCTTAAAAATTGGTGCCAAAGTGATGTTTGTGAAAAATAACAATGAAAAAGGATACATTAATGGTACGCTTGGAAAAGTAATTGAATTTTCCAATTTAGGTTTCCCAGTGGTAAAAACGGCACGGGGAGAGGAAATAATTGCAACTACGGAAGAATGGTCGATTGATGACGACAAAGGCAATTCAATTGCTTCTTTTGTTCAAATTCCACTGCGATTAGCTTGGGCAATTACCATTCATAAATCTCAAGGTATGACACTTGATAGTGCTGAATTAGACCTGAGGAAAACCTTTGAAAAAGGGCAAGGCTATGTGGCGTTATCGCGTTTGAAAGACATAGATAAACTCAAACTTTTAGGGTATAACGCGACAGCCCTAAGTATTGATGCCCTAGCTTTAAAGGCAGACCTTCGTTTTAAAGAATTGTCGGACGAATTGACGGATTGCACTAAGCTCGAAGATTTAAAGACAGAACAAGATGAGTTCTTTAAAAAGTCAGGTGCTTTGAAATTTATTAAGTGATTAAAATTTTGTAAGTTTACTCAAACATTAACCTATGAAATTATTTTTATTCCTTTTATCCATACTACTGTCACTAAGTACTGCCTATGGGCAAATTACCTGGTCGGGTGCGGCAGCTGAAGTTATTTATAAAAACTGTACATCATGCCACAACCCGAATGGTATTGGACCAAATTCCTTTTTAACTTATGCCGACGCGCAAGCTGCTGCCCCCAATATTCAAGCTTATGTGATGGCTAATGTGATGCCACCAT
>JAWWDX010000204.1:0-5246 GCA_033719695.1 Putridiphycobacter sp. | reverse complement strand
ATCACTTCCATTACATCAGTGGTTTTGGCACCAGCAGAAGGGCAAAACTGGGCAAGTGCAGATTTTAAAATAGCCTATGACCCTTGCGTTTGTTATCACCCCTCAAAACTTAGGCTAGAATTTTCTCAAATTGCTCATACAGATATTGAATTGCACGGTAGAGCTATTACCTTAACGGATGAGCCTTTAATAAATGGCAATTTGGGCTCAGATTTAACTGAATTTTTAAATGGCTTTGATTCTAATGGAAACAGCACAGAAACAGGTGGAGTGGTGATGCATAAAACCTTAGAAAAAATGATTTCAGATTATCTTGAAAAATATGCAGCATACAATAAAAAATTAGTTGAAAATAAAGAGCACAATGCCAAAGTGAAACAAAATTTAGCCATTTTAAAAATGGCTAAATATGTGATTGCTACAGGTCAAGTGGTTGCTGGTGGTATTTCATTTCCAACCCAGGCAGTTTTAGCAACAACAGCCTCTCTCAGTGCAGCAGCCGAGTCTATCAATCTGACAGATGGTGATTATAAGTCGGAATTTTTTGAAGTTTTTGAAGGCAATTTATTTGATATAAGCACTGACACGATTCAACGAATTGACTGGTTTAAGGCAGTAGAATACTCCCAAAAACAGATTGTTAAAGTTGAATCTGGTGTAAAAAAAATAGATGAAAAAGAATTATTTAAAGCTGTCAAGTTAATTTTTGGGGAAAAAGGAGAAACCTTTATTGAAAATAATTTTGAATTGCGCAGTAATGGAACCGCTCCCACGCCACCCACTGCGACATTTACTGAAATGCATTATGTAGGGACATTAAATGACACCTTGCCAATTTCTGGGGTTAATTTTTTCACCCCAGGCACTTATGGTTCAACAAGTGGCCCATCTAGTACAGGTAGCCCTACTATTATAAGCCCCTATGAATATCCCGTATACAATGATGCCATGGGGGTATTTGCATTACTCAAAACGCCGAAAATTAAAATATCAAAGACTACCAAAGAAATTGAGGAAGAATTATTTCAAAAATCTATGTTGTTAAGGCACCCACTGTGGTATATATCAACGGCAAAAGAATATATAAGAATTCAAAGAACTCAAACCTGGACAAAAGAATATCAGATTACATTGGAAGAGGATTTAGAGTATGCTTTTAATGATGTATTAGATATCAAGGATTATGATATTGAAGCTTCTTTTAATATTACTGCAAAACCAGTTTTAATAGGAGGTGACCCAAGTACAAGTAGAATTCATTGCTATCAGGATAAGAATTACAATGTGAATGTGGAGTCAAATACTGGAAATATAGACAGTTATGATGGTGTGGTTTATCGTCAAAAGCCTTACAACTATTATTCTCAAAATTGGTATCCTTGGTCTTTGTGGGACGCTGTTGAATCCGATACTACAATGCCTAAGGATACGCTCAGGTACGGAGGCCTTGGAGTAGATACTTCTTGGACAGGACAATTGCCAACAATTGACTTGGCTCCACAATCATTTCAAACACCGTTTTTGCCAATAAATGCTTTTCAACAATTTACTGCGGGAATTGGTTTGAAAAATGAAATCATTTCAAGAAGCCTAAATGATAGAAATAGAACTTTTAATTCTGAACAGGAAATAGATGATGCAGGGGATTCAACAAATCAAAATTTTTGTGATCCAAGTTATCACGGTGAATTGCCTTCTTTTCCTTCCTGGGATGAAAGCTGTTACAGTTTTAATTTGTTTTCGCCGGGAGTAACTAGACCTTATGATGCTAATCCTTTAAATTCAGGCTATGAGTATGAATTAACTGTTCAACTTAAACTCTCAATTACTGTTGAATTTAATACGATAAATTCTGATGGGAACAATAATAAAATTGATATGATGTTGACTTATGACGTACCTTTGGTTAACCCTTCTAGCACATCTTTAGTTCCTAATCTTGCCTCTTCAAGTTCAAATATCGGTATTAAGAATTTGGCATTTGAGAATACTCATTTTTCAGGTCAAAACGTTGTTGGATGCCAATTAAGTGGAAATAATTATACATGTAGTGCCTGGAATAAAATTCTTATTGATGGAGACATTAGCACTGCAAATGGCTATTCCGTAGAATTTATTGCGGGAAATGAAATTGAGGTATTACCGGAAGCAGATATAACGCCGGAAGCCATATTAAGAATAGAGCCTATTTTAGATTATTCTCATCCAATGCCAAAAGCAACGCAACCTGAAGTTACATTATTTTGTCAGAGTGAAAATCTATACAAAGCCAATACACCAAGACATCAGCTAATACAAGATCCAGAAAAAACAAATACAGAAAAAAATGATGAGTCAAAACTGAATGACCTAGACTTCACCCTCTACCCAAACCCAACAAACACAAATATTGTGAGCATACAATTAATTCGAGGCTATGAAACTGATAGCCCAATTGAAATTACTGTGCATGATGTAACAGGTAAGTTAGTGCAAGTACAAAGCCAATCAACAGGTGCAGGAATGTATACCATTGATTTGTCAAACATAGCGCCAGGCACCTATTTTGTAACAGGAAGCACTTATGGTAATAAAGTCACTAAACGTTTAATTGTACAGTAGATTCGTTATGGGTTAAATGGTTAGGGGTTATTAGTTACAAGTTATGAGAAAAAGCATTAGCTAAACCCATATAGTTTAATTATATTAGAAAATTATTGATTTACATGAAGACAAAGTATATGAAAGCCAAGCAAGAAAAAATCTTTCCTTTTGGAGAGGTAGCAAACGGCAACCAGTCTTTGATCCCAAAGAAAGGAAAAGTTCTTCCCTTTGGGAAGATGTCCGCAGGACAGATGGGATTACTCCTACTAGTTTTATGCCTAGTTGGTTTGTCTTCCTGCAACAAAGAGAAACGCTTTT
The DNA here is from genome assembly GCA_033719695.1 of Putridiphycobacter sp. Classification (GTDB taxonomy): domain Bacteria; phylum Bacteroidota; class Bacteroidia; order Flavobacteriales_D; family Crocinitomicaceae; genus Putridiphycobacter. Next base: position 2,345 of record JAWWDX010000204.1, on the reverse strand, counting down.
CAAGCAAGCTCATGAAAGGCCAAACTTGGAACGTCACCAATATTACACTAAATAATGAACCACTTGCTCCAAAAGGGCAATGGCTAATCACTACTGATGTTGATATTTATGATTCTGTACCAAGTGCCAAATGGACAACTGGATTAGAAGACGCTATTTTTGAATGGCAGTTTCAAGACAAAGGTGAGTCGTTTTACTTAAGTTACGTCCAGCAAAAAGATGAGGTAGATGGCAATTTATTAGATACCTTAGATTACTTTGCCTATTACCTGACGGGTAAGTATAATGTTGAGGTACATAAAAAAGACCAGATGGTGTTTACTAGTGAAGAGACAATTAAGTATACTGGAGAAATGGTCAGGATTGAGATAGGGCGATAAGCTTCCAGTTAGGAGTTATTAGTCTTTGGTTATTAGAATTTAGTCGTTGGCTTTTAGCTATCTCCAAGTGCTCTTTGTTCCTCCTTCGTGTCCATAGTGGTTAAGACTTGCACTGTGCATCAAAAAGTTTATCGCCAACTAAATTCAAAGCCTTCAATCTTATGTCTAGCATCTATCTATATCACCATTTTAAAATTCTCAAATACTGTTTTGGCAATGTCTTCCCTGTCGTCAGGATGCGCTATATTAACCATTAATTTGGCCCGTTCTTTTAAATTCACACCATATAAATTAGCAATACCGTGCTCTGTTACAATGTACTGAACATGGGCTCGCGTGGTTACAACTGGTGCACCTTGTTTTAGCATGGAAACAATGCGTGGAATGCCTTTGCTGGTTCTACTCGGCAAGGCAATAATGGCTTTTCCGCCTTCCGATAAGGTGGCGCCTCTAATAAAGTCCATTTGTCCCCCAATGCCCGAGTAGTGTTTAGTGCCAATAGAGTCGGCGCAAACTTGCCCAAAAACGTCAATTTCAATGGCACTGTTAATGGCAGTCATTTTATGGTTTTGACGAATCACTCTGGTGTCATTCACGTAGCCAACGTCCATCATGTTTACAATGGGATTTTCGTCGATAAAGTCATATATTTTTCGTGTGCCATAGGCAAACCCCGCCACAATTTTTCCAAAATGGCTGGTTTTTTTCATGCCATTCACCACACCGGCATTCACCAAATCTACCAATCCGTCTGAGCACATTTCCGTATGAATTCCTAAGTCTTTATGACCCATTAAAAACTTTAAAGCCGCATCTGGAATACCACCAATACCCATTTGTAAAGTAGCACCATCTTCTACTAAACTGGCCACATTTTGTCCAATGTCAATTTCGGTTTCTGTTGATGTATGTGGGTGCATTTCATATAGCGGATCATTCACCTCAATAGCCATGTCAATTTTGTCGACAGATATAATGCCATTCCCATGCACAAAAGGCATATTGGGGTTTATTTGTGCAATTACAATTCGTGCATTATCCACTGCCGCATTCGAAATATCGACAGAACAACCCAATGAACAAAAGCCTTTTTTATTTGGTTTGGAAACAGTGACTAAAGCTATATCCAGCGGCATTCTACCACTTGTAAAAAGTTTAGGAATTTCACTTAAGAAAATAGGAATATAATTCGCTCTACCATTTTGTACCGCTGAACGGATATTATGACCCACAAAAAAGCAATTAATGGTAAAACTATCTGCAAATTCTTCTGCAGCATAGGGAACAGGGCCTTCGGTATGCGCCGACACTATTTCAACGTTTTTTAAATCTGCATGACGGTCGGTCATGGCTTGAATTAACTGCTGAGGTGCCGCGGCAGCCGTATGTATAAAAACCCTTTGGTTCGACTCTATAATTGAAACTGCTTCGGCAGCTGTGGATACAATTTTCATGGTAATTTTTCGACAAAATTAAGCAGACTTTATCCAACGAGATGGTAAAAAGTTATGACTTCTATCAGCTCTTAAGATGATAGATAATGTCAAATGGTATCTACCAACAATAATCTAGCTTCTACTGTCTAGTATTCTAATATCTAATACAGGAAATTATGATATGGATACCTTACTTCAAAAATTGCTTTTACCTCGTCGTACAGCACCTGTTTAAATTCGTCAATATTTTCTTTTTCTTCAGCCGAAATGAACACACAGCGGTTTTGGCTTAGTTTCGACATCCACGTGCTTTTTAATTCTTCCAAGGCGTATTTTCTGCCTTCAGGGTGATAGCTCACCTCTTCCGGACTTGGGTTGTAGGCATCTATTTTATTAAAAACAACAATGGTCGTTTTCTCTGTTTTGTCTATTTCAGCCAATGTTTCGTTCACTACATTATAGTTGTCTTAAAAAATAATTTTCCATTTTGACTCAGAATGTGAGGTTCACCGTATGCTTGTTGGTTTTT
>JAWWDX010000203.1:0-5294 GCA_033719695.1 Putridiphycobacter sp. | reverse complement strand
CCTGTTCTCATTATACTACAAAACCCAACCATTATGAAAGCAATTCTTACATCCGTTTGTTTGGTGTTCATTATTTCATCATTTCAAAATAACGCCGTGGAAACCATAACGCTCGATAAAGCCTTAGCTTTAGGTATTGTTAAAATATCGGCAACTGGCACAGGCGACTATAGCGGCCATACCGTCAACTTGCACCTAGAAAGCAGCTTTTTAGGACCGCGTCAAGTGATTATTGAAGCGGGTTCTGTTTTTAGGGCAGAAGACCCAACTGTGCAAGACCAGCTCATCCCCGACGAAATTGCTTTAAATGTTATGGGACGATCGTCCGAAACCTACCCCATTAAAGGCTACTGCTGCGAACGCCAAAATAGCGCACCTGACGAAAGCACAACCTTTAGATTTGAAAAAATGGATAGGCCCGACTTATTAAAACTCTGCGAACTTACCAATCATAAAAACTTCGACGACAATACCCTTCAATATGCGGTTTGGGCCGTGTCTGATCGCTATGATGTGTCGACCATTTACAGCGATACCGATCCACGCGTTAAAACATTACGCACTGCCATCTGTGAACTAACTAACCAACCAGACACCTGGTATAATAAGAAAGAAAACTTGGTTGTAGAGGAAGACCGTACCATTCGAAGTGATGCCGAATCCTTGGCAAGCGATTTGAAAATTCACATGGAACGAGGGCAACGCACATTTGCATACAAAGTATTTAATGAAGCCGGCGATTCAACATCTGCTAGAAAATCGACCCTGACAGTTCCAGCCGCAGGCGACTACACCTTTAAATTCACACTCAAGGTGATGGGATGGGCTAAAGGCACTTATACAGTTGATATGTATATGGATGAACGTAAGATTCATACCTATAAGTTTGATGTGTAAAGGCATTGAAAAATTTCTTTATACAAGAAGTAAAGTGCTTTAAATTCATAATAAAAAAATAATCTTGCTTGAATATTTTGTTACTTTTGGCCCTTTAAATCTCAACAGATGATGAAATTGACTATGAAAATAATGGTGGTCTGTGCTTTATTACTGGCTCTATCAGGTTGCCGAAAGGCTCGATTCAAAACTACGCCTACAATAATTCGAATTACCAACATAGAGACGTATTTATATCATCCGCGTTTAATTATTGGCGAAAAATCTGTTATCGAAAGTCTTAAAAGTAGCAGTAGCGTCACGTTTTGGGATAAAGTTTATCAATTTGACTTTGTTGATGCCTTTAATGAAAACGTCTATTATGTTGGCAATACCTCCTCTGCTGGATATAGTGGCGCAAGTTCCTCAGTCCCTTTTGAAATGGATAATGACAACCATACTTTAACCCTTACTATTGACTGGAACAACAGTTCTAGCGGTGAGAAAGTAATCAATAAAGTAAACCCTAAAAATGAATTGAGCTTTATACTAATTCATGAAACAAGTAATTATTCAGATTTTGATTTTTCGATTTATGAAAACCCAAAATATTTCCAAAAGGCAAAATTAATTGGTGAAATTGATGGAGTCATTAAACCAAGACACATTTACGAATGGAATATGACAGAAGACACTTTTGAAGATACGGGCGAAAAGTACAGTAAGAACAGCACAAAAAATGATCAAGAAAATGACTTAATTGGTAAATGGAGCGCTGTTAATAGTTGCGAAAACGCAAATGGCCAATCAAATTATTTTCATTTTCAATCAGGAGGGTCAGGAACATCATTTTCAGCCGATTGCGCTAATGCTTGTCCAGGATATGGTGTTAAGTTTCACTTCAATTGGACTGCAACCAACAATGAAATCAAAATAAACTGGACTGGTGTTGATGACTATTGTGGTGTTTCTTCTAACACTCCAGACCCAGAAACGATTTCCTATAGCTTAAGTGGGTCAACATTGACTTTAAATGGCGTTGACTATCAAAAGTAATCCTGAATGGCTTCGTAATAGCATTGACATTTGCTAAACAAATTGTCATTGCTCGGTTTTCATATTGAAGAATGTTTACATAATCGCTATATTTTTGTATCCCTCAAACAGCAAATGTGAGTTTTTAGCCGAAAAGCGAAACCGCTGACAGTTACAGAATAAAACCCTACTGTTGTAGATTAATTTGAAACAACAGTAGCTATCAAATATTAGGCTAAAGTGTTCTTGGAAATCCTTAGTTACATTCTCTAATATAAACCATCATAAATCTTTTTTTTAAAAAAATGATTCGTCACTTAAATATTAATCGTAATATTGCAATGTAATTATGGGATTAACAAAAACAGACTTATTTACGGAAGAGCAAAACAACATTGCCTTGCTTGCCAAAGCCTTTGGTCACCCTGCTCGGGTAGCTATTCTGCAGCATTTATTAAAAGCAAATGCCTGCATAAATTCCGACTTGGTAACTGAACTAGGTTTGGCTCAAGCTACCATCAGTCAGCATTTAAAAGAATTAAAAAACTTGGGGATTATTAAAGGCACGATAGACGGCACGTCAATGAGTTACTGCATTAATCCCGAAACTTGGTTGAATGTGAAAAATACCTTTAACAACTTATTCGATCGCCACATTTGTTGTGGAGGTGAAGACTGTTGCTAAAAAAATTTAGATCTAACAATCGCAATATTGCAATAAATAAATTTAATACTAAAAAAAATGAAATTATCAACATTCAAAAATGTCTTAAAAACAAAAACTAACATTGCCTTTGAACTGCCAAATGGTGATCTAGTACCGTCTCATTTTCACGTGACAGAAGTAGGCCAAATTAATAAAAGATTTATTGATTGTGGCGGAACCTTAAGAAACGAAAACGTGGTCAATTTCCAATTGTGGGAAGCCAACGATTACGATCACAGATTGCATCCCGAAAAATTGGTAAACATCATTGAATTGTCAGAATCAAAACTAGGTATTACCGACGAAGAAATTGAAGTAGAATACCAAGGGGAAACCATTGGAAAATTTGGTTTAGAATATGCTGGAGGTAACTTTCTATTAACCGCCAAAACAACCGACTGCCTAGCGAAAGATAAATGTGGTGTGCCTGAGGAGAAAATTAAAGTATCAATGGCTGCCCTTGGCTCAGATTCAAATAATACTTGTATACCAGGCGGTGGCTGTTGCTAAATAAAAAGGACTATGTTTCCAAAAATAAACACGTTAGTCGACCTGATGGGTCGTCATAATATTGCCACTGAACGGCAAGCAGAACTAGATTTACTCGTTGCCTTTATTCAGCAAAAAGTAGACGAAAAAGCTACTGTGCTGTTGAATTTTATTTGTACACACAATTCTCGTCGAAGTCAATTTTCACAAGTTTGGGCACAAGTAGCGGCCGATTACTACGGTATTGAAGCCAATTGTTTTAGCGGTGGGGTTGAAGAAACAGCCTTTAACGAGCGAGCAGTTGAATCTTTGAAACGATTCGGCTTTGAAGTTAATGCTGAAGGTACCCATAACCCCGTTTACAATATAAAATGGTCGCGTGAAGGCGAAGGACTGAATATGTGGTCGAAATTATTTGACGACGCTAAGAATCCTTCCAGTCATTTTGCGGCCATCATGACCTGCTCTCATGCCGACGAAAACTGTCCGTTTGTGGCTGGTTGTGAAAAAAGAATTGCTGTGCGATACGAAGACCCAAAGCATTTTGACGACACCCCTTTAGAAACCACTTTTTACGACTATCGCTCGTTTGAAATTGCAACAGAAATGTTTTATGTATTCTCAAAAATTGAAAAAAAATGAGTGAAGATTTAAAAATTGGATTCTTTGAAAAATACCTAACTATTTGGGTATTACTCTGCATTGCAGTTGGCATTGGGGCTGGTTACCTGTTCGGTGACAACATCACCGTTTTAAGCGACTGGAACATTGGTACCGTTAACGTTCCTGTGAGTATTTTAGTTTGGTTAATGATTTACCCAATGATGGTTCAAATCGACTTTTCATCCCTTAAATACGTTTCAAGAAACTGGCAAGGTTTAGGGCTAACAGTTGTGGTCAACTGGCTGATTAAACCGTTCACTATGGCCTTATTTGCCTATGTATTCTTTTACCAATTGTACAATGCCTGGCTAACGCCCGAAGACGCTGAACAATATTTAGCGGGGGCCATTTTACTGGGAGCGGCCCCTTGTACAGCTATGGTATTCGTATGGTCGTACCTTACCAAAGGTGATCCTAACTATACCCTGGTACAAGTTTCGGTGAACGACTTAATATTATTGGTGGCTTTTGTACCCATTGTCGGTGTCCTTTTTTCGTGGTTCGACATTAGTTTTTTAAACGGCAACGGCGAAGTCATTGGCATCCCCTACACTACCCTCATAACATCCGTTGTTGTTTTTGTGGTTATTCCTTTGGTGGCAGGCTACATTACTAACAGGGTGTTAATTAAAGCCAAGGGGCAAGATTGGTTTGAAAATATTTTTTTAAAGGGCTTAAAACCAATTTCCATCTTTGCTTTATTATTGACTTTGGTCTTGATTTTTGCATTCCAAGGTGAAAAAATCATCAATAACCCTTTAGCTATTTTACTTATTGCCATCCCCTTAACTTTACAAACCTATTTTATTTTCTTTGTCAGCTGGTTTGCGGGTCGATTTCTAAAACTCAAGCATAATATTTGTGCCCCGTCAGCCATGATTGGTGCCTCAAACTTTTTTGAATTAGCGGTAGCCGTGGCCATCTCTATTTTTGGCCTCAACTCAGGAGCTTCATTAGCCACCGTTGTTGGTGTATTAATTGAAGTCCCTGTCATGTTATCGTTAGTAGCATTAGCGAATAAGTGGAAGTATTAAAGTATTCATGCTTTAAATTTTTAATCGTAACTAAGTTAAGGATTGAGTCTTACGACTCAATCCGCTTCCACTTATAGCTTAGAAACCAGAGTTAACACTAACCTTGGGAATGACAGTTCCCGAGGTGGACTCGAAGCCTCCATACACCAATTGAGCACCATCAGCGGTAGCTTCAACTATCAACAAGCCTCAAGGTGAAGCCAACTTTCAAAAACTGTCCTTAAAATAACCTGTGATTGAATGCCGTTTTTTGTGGTTGCCGACTTTTACTCAATTTAAACTGAATACCGCCTTCATGATACAAGCCATTAGAATTTGGCGCAAACATTTTTCCTACATTATAATTCAAACGAAACCGCTTAAAATCGTATCCCACACCAATGTTAAAGGCATTATAATTGTAGCCTAAATTAACACTAAACTTTTTGTAGGCAATGTTTAAATTACCTTCCATATAAGTTCTGCCAGCCACATAACGGACACTTGCCATT
>JAWWDX010000202.1:0-5328 GCA_033719695.1 Putridiphycobacter sp. | reverse complement strand
GCAGCCGATATTTTATTATATGATGTGAATATTGTACCCGTAGGGAAGGACCAAATGCAGCACTTAGAAATCACAAGAGATGTAGCATCTAAATTTAATAACCAGATGGGTGAAACTTTTATTTTGCCTGAAGGCAAAGTGCAAGAAGAAACGAAGTTAGTACCCGGTACTGATGGCAGTAAAATGTCGAAATCGAAGGGGAATTACATCAATATATTTTTGCCTGAAAAGCAATTAAAAAAACAAATTTTCAGTATAGAAACAGATAGTACACCATTGGAAGATCCAAAAAACCCTGATAATTGTAATGCTTTTGCTATTTATAGTTTACTAGCAACAGAAGCAGAAACGGAAATCATGCGGCAAAATTACTTAGCAGGAGGCTACGGTTATGGCCATGCGAAAAAAGCTATTTTGGAATTGATTTTAGATAAGTTTAGTCAAGAACGAGAAAGATTTACTTACTACATGGAAAATAAGCACGAAATTGATGCAGTATTAAAAGCCGGTGCCAACAAAGCTCGCCAAACTGCCAAGGGTGTTCTAAACCGAGTGAGAGAAAAAGTTGGGTTTAGTAAATTATAAGAAACGACCAATTGCAACGAGCATAGAAATTAATGAACGGAATGAAGTAGCGCTCATTGTATGCAGCATGAGTTTGACAAGTACAGTGGAAGTATAATCAAAAAATAATTAAAATAAGTGAAGCTTTGTATTGCTGAAAAGCCAAGTGTAGCCAAAGAAATTGCTACTATCCTGGGCGCATCTACTAAAAAAGATGGGTACTACGAAGGCAATGGCTACTGGGTATCTTGGACCTTTGGACATTTATGCACGCTGAAGGAACCCCACGACTACACCAATTTGTGGAAATGGTGGAACCTAGAAACTTTACCCATGATTCCTTCAAAGTTCAGTATCAAAGTAATGGACAACCAAGGGGTGCAAAAGCAGTTTCGAATCATTGAAAATTTAGTCAGCCGTTGCGAAGAGGTTATAAACTGCGGTGATGCAGGTCAAGAAGGAGAGTTAATTCAACAATGGGTATTGTTGAAGGCTAACAATACAAAGCCAATCAAACGATTGTGGATTTCTTCGCTGACAGAAGAAGCCATTAAAGAAGGATTCAATAATCTAAAAGATGGTAAAGAATTTTTGAATTTATATGCCGCTGGAAGCTCTCGCGCTATTGGCGACTGGCTATTAGGAATGAATGCAACCAGACTCTATACCCTGAAGTACGGAAGAGACAAACAAGTTCTGTCTATTGGTCGCGTACAAACGCCTACTTTGGCCATGATTGTTGAACGGCATTTGGCCATTCAAAATTTTAAACCCGAAACTTACTGGGAGTTAAAAACCATGTATAGAGAAGTTTTGTTTAGTGCCACTGTCGGCAAGTTGAATGCCATTGAAAAAGGTCAGAAAGCCATTGAATATGTAAAGGATAAACCTTTCAACGTAATGGATTACGAACAAAAGGAAGGAAATGAACATCCGCCTAAACTGTTTGACTTAACAGCTTTGCAAGTAGAAGCAAATAATAAATTTGGTTTAACAGCCGACCATACCTTAAAGTTGGTGCAGAATTTATATGAGAAAAAATTAGTCACTTACCCAAGGGTAGATACCGTATTTTTGCCAAACGACATGTACCCTAAAATTGCTAAAATTTTAGACGGCTTAAAGTACTTTTCAAAACTAACAGAACCTTTAAAAGGAAAGAAAATTCGAAAGTCGTCGAAGGTGTTTAATGATAAAAAAGTAACCGATCACCACGCCATTATTCCTACTGGTATTTCGCCATCTGGTATAAGTCCCGACGAACAGAATATTTACCAAACCATTACCAAACGGTTTATTTCGGTTTTCTATCCCGACTGTAAAGTGTCAAACACCACCGTTATTGGTGCTGTAGAAAAAGTGGAGTTCAAAGCCACTGGTAAGCAAATAATAGAACCTGGTTGGCGTGTGGTTTACGATTCTGAAGAAAAGTCGAAAGGGAAAGAGGAAGAAAACTTGATGCCTATTTTTGAAGAAGGAGAATCGGGTCCACACGAACCACAATTGCAAGAAAAAGTTACCACTCCACCAAAATATTACACGGAAGCTACACTTTTACGAGCCATGGAAACAGCAGGTAAAAATGTCGACGACGAAGAATTAAGGGACGCCATGAAAGAAAATGGCATTGGCCGACCATCTACTCGCGCTAACATTATTGAAACCTTGTTTAGAAGAAAATATATTGAACGGGTCAGGAAAAATATTCATGCCACGCCAATGGGCATTGACCTGATTGGTACCATTAAGTCTGATTTATTAAAATCTGCTGAATTAACAGGCCAATGGGAGCATAAATTGCGTTTAATTGAAAATGGCGAGTACGACGTAAAAGCCTTTAAACAAGAATTGGTAGAAATGATTGTGGAGATTACCAATAACGTCAAATTTGCTAAAAACAAAACCATAGCAGCTGCCGAAATCCCTAAAGAAAAAAAACCAAAGGCCAAGCGGACTAAAAAGAAAATTGTAGTTGAAGAATTACTATGCCCAAAGTGCAAAAAAGCCAATTTGGTAAAAGGTAAAACTGCCTACGGTTGTGCCGATTATACCAAGGGATGTAAAGTATTAATTCCATTTGAATTTTTGGGCAAAAAGCTAACACCAGGACAATTATCGGACCTCGTTACCAAAGGTAAAACTACCAAAATTAAAGGCTTCACAAATCCAAAAACCGGGGCTAAAGGAGATGGGAGGCTGATGTTAAATAATGAATTTAAAGTGGAGTTTGAGCGGTAAATCGTGTGGTGTTTTGATGCTACTTTAATGAAGTAATAGTGATCTTTTGATTTTAATTGGCAGGTTTGGCAAAGTGACTTACGAAGCGTAAATAGATAGTGTGTGGGACTTTTAATTTGAAATACCTTGTAGTTAAAATGAAATTTTTAAATACATTTTACTTTCTAAAAGTTACCAGTAATTAAAGTCAACGGTTAGAAAAAATTATTGTGGAGTAATTGAGGTGCTTCCTTTGAAACTGTTCTCGATATGCTTCGACAAGCTCAGCACAACGCATCCCGCCTACTTTCGTGTCGGGACTACTCGAACTGACATTTATTTGTGATGTCATTGCTGCTAGTCTTCTCCTGTGCATTTTTGTACAGGACTATTTATTTCTGTAAATTTGATGTAATTCAATAATTGAATATGAAATTACTAGGATTGCTATATTTATTATTCGTTTCCGCGTTATATAGTATTGCACAACCTATAATTAATGAAAGATACACTATTGGCAGTGCTTCAATTTTCGCCAATGTAATTGCTAGTGATTCTTGTTATTATGTTACTGGTATGCGAGCATTGCAACAAGGGTTTAGTTTACAAGAAGGCGTTTTTATTAAGTTTAATTTAGATGGTTCTATAGCCGATACAACCTACTACAAAAACGACTCCGCAAACTATGTTTTTTGGGAGAGCTCAAATTTAATTAGAACTTTAGATGTTAACTTTGCGCAAACCTTTGCTACCGACACCATAGGTAGTCATAAATATTTTGGTTTTATTAAACTAAAACCTAATGGTGACACTTTAATTTTTAGAACCTATTTAGATTTGTATCAGCAGAATAATGATGATAGAGTAGTTCAACCGGGTGGTTTTTTGCAGGATCCTATTGACAGTGCTTTTTATGGAACAGTTAATGTATACCGTTATTCTGACCTAGTTGGTGGCACAGCACTGTTTAAAATAAGCAAAACAGGAGAATTGCTATGGCACCAAACTTATTATGGTGTTTTGGGAAACTTTAGAATTTTTAATGCCGCTAGCCTAATAAAAATAGCGCCCGATAGGTTAATGATTGGCGGTACACAAACACATACCCCAGTAGCCAATGCAGATTGGCGAGATAATACAAAAATTTTAATTGTAGATACTTTGGGAAACATCATTCAAACCAAAATTTACCCAGCCGACCAATTGGCCAATGGATGCAACGGCCTTACCCAAACTATGGATGGGGGCTATATTTACGGAGGGCAGAATGGTACCTTTGTACAGAATGGTAATGCTAGAAGATACCAAGCACGAATTGTTAAATTAAACGCAAATTTAATCGAGGAATGGAGAATTGAAGAAGACCAATCTAAATCGCAAACAAGTGTAAATTTTGAAAATATTTTAAAAGTAAACGATACCAGCTTTGTAGCTATCGGTAAAACAATAGATTCTCTTACGTATAATTTTTATAATACTGCAGGTCGAATGTTAAAATTTAATTTAAACGGAGATGTGCTTTGGAGAAGGTATTATCAAAAAGTATTGCCTGACCAAAACACAAACAATTTCCCAACCCACATTTTATATGATGTAGCTATAACTCCAGACAGTGGTTTCGTAATGGTAGGGCAATCGCAAAATTTTGAAGCTAGCAACCCAGAGCCTTTAGGTCAATTAGGTTGGTTAGTAAAAGCAGATAAACATGGTTGTTTAGTGCCGGGTTGTGAGCAATTTGATGGTTTAAGTATTTCCCAAACAGATTTGCCTGAAATAGGTTTAAAAGTTTATCCCAATCCTGCCAGTAATGAGCTGTTTGTTTATTACAGTAATGCTGCACATACCAATAATGTAAGTGCAAGCCTGTACAATTCCAACGGACAGGAAATATTAATATTTGACATGTCAACCAATAACACTACTTATATGTTGAATGTTGCTGCTTTATCAAAAGGCATTTATTTTCTAAAAGTTACCAGTGATGTAAGTGAACGGGTTAAAAAAATTATAGTGGAGTAATTGAGGTGCTTCCTCCGAAACTCGAAGCCCTGTTAATAACAATTTCATACTTTCCTTATCTATTTGAAAGCTAATAATCCCTTTCCCGCTAAATTTGCAAAAGGCAAATCAATAACAATGCGAGCATATTTAGATTTATTACAAGATATTTTAGACAACGGAACGCAAAAAGGAGACCGCACTGGCACCGGTACCATTAGTGTTTTTGGTCGCCAAATGCGATTCGATTTGAATGAAGGGTTTCCTATGGTTACCACTAAAAAACTGCATTTAAAGTCCATTATTCATGAATTATTGTGGTTTATAAAAGGCGATACCAATATTAAGTATTTGCAGGATAATGGCGTTAAGATTTGGGATGCTTGGGCAGATGAGAACGGTGATCTTGGTCCTGTTTACGGTGCGCAATGGCGTAATTGGAACGGCGAAGGCATTGATCAGTTAGCCAATGTGGTAGATCAGTTAAAAAACAATCCTAATAATCGTCGAATTATTATTTCGGCTTGGAACCCAAGTGTAATGCCGGAT
>JAWWDX010000201.1:0-5362 GCA_033719695.1 Putridiphycobacter sp. | reverse complement strand
CAGAACGGTTACTTGAAATAAGCAACTGGCTATTGTCTGCCGAAAAGCTACCACCACCAATGGCTTCATTGTCCATAAACTGCTCTATTGAGTACGTTTGAATTTCTTGAGCTTTTTCAACTATTGGACGATCTTGCTGATCTGTACATGACAATAAAATTGCGGCAGATACTAAACTTACAATAGAGAATTTCATAGCAGACTTTTTTGGTATTCACTTTTTAATAACTGTTATAGTACAGGTATTTACGTGATGGTGTTTTGTATAAATGTAATCATTTTTTATTAAAGCACATAGGTTTAGGTAAAATAGCGGTACCCGTCATTAATTACAAGTTACAACGAAACTCGTTTATTTAGAAAGCAAGTATCCTGAAACGATTAGTTTGTTGATGCTACTGTAGATTGCTAGTAGTTTGTCTATTTTACACCATTGTATTCGACAGTTTTTCAATGATACCTAAAGCGGCTTTCTCTCCAGCATTTATAGCCGCATTTAATGAGCCATTTAATTGAATATCGCCAGCCAAAAATATGGTATCCGTCAACCTTGTCTCTGAAGGGAGGACATCAAACTTTAAATGACTCAAATTTGGTAGTGCTTTTGGAATGGCATAATGTTTCAAAAAACGAATTGAATCTATTCCACAGTATTTTGCGAGTTCTTCCTTAACCGTTTCTATTAGTTCTGCATTTGACAAGTTGTGGTTTTTTACGACAGTGACGGACAGTAATTCTTTTTGACCGCTAGAATTACTGTTAAGACTATTATGAAAAAAAATATTATTAATGAGAGCATTTTTGCTAGCTACCAATCCTATCAATGGTTTTTTGATAACTTTCTTATTTGCTTCAAAATACAAGGTATCACATCCTTTCCAAGCTGCTTCTTGGTTTCTTAAATTTTCAATTAGTTGAGATGGTTCCGTTGCAATAATGGTAAAATCAGTTGGTAATGCTGTTCCATTTTTTAAAAATATCTGATTATCAGTAACCTTTATAACGTATTGATTGAATTGAAACTGAGTATATTTTAAATTTGCTTTTAATTGCTGAGGAATAGCTTCTATACCTGCTTTAGGTAACGCCGCATTTCCCTCACCAAACATTTTGTATACAAATTCAAACATTCTGCTTGATGTATTAAGGTCGGGTTCTAAATAAATGCCACTAAAAAATGGTTTAAAAAAAGTTGTAATAATAGTCTCCGAAAAGCCAAAATCAACCAAATACTGATGGGTGGTTTTTTCAGGGGCACTAAAGATTGCAGCGATACTGGTTTTCTTTAGATAGGCATTCAGTTGTAATATCTTTATTTTATCAGTTATGTTACCAATTCCAGACCTAAGTGTTGGGAAGAGTAGTCCTAGATTTCTTAATGGATCCCCTATAATTTTTTGAGTTCCATTTGTGAAAATGGCTGCCCCGGGTAAGAATGGTTGTAGTTCAAGGGCTTCATAATTTAAATATTTTTGAGCTGCTGGGTAAGCAGTTAGTAAAACTTGAAAGCCGTGATCTAGCTGATAGCCCTCTACAATGTCCGTTTTTACACGCCCGCCCGCTCGATCTGTATTATCAAGGATAATGGGTTTGTAACCATTATTTTCTAAAACTGTAGCGGCAATTAATCCACTAATTCCTGCACCGATAATGTGAATGTTATAGTCTTCTTTGTTCATGTATTGTAGTAAATAGCTGTTGTTCCAAAGATAAAAATTAGTGAAGGGTAAATGATGAATCTGACCTTTAAATTACTTTATGTATACTGTTTTTCTGTTCACAAATGCTAGTATGCCGTCTTTGGCTAATTCTCTACCATGTCCCGATTTTTTTGTGCCACCAAACGGTAACCTTGGATCAGATTTGACAAGTTCATTAACAAAGTATGCGCCGTCGCTAACACGGTTTGCGTATGCTTTAGCTTTTTCAATATTTTGCGTACAGACAGTGACACCTAGGCCGTAAAAAGACTTTTCAGATAGAGCAAAAGCATGATCAATACTTTCTGCTTTTATCATGGCAATCAATGGACCAAAAGTTTCTTCGTCAAATGCAGGCATTCCCGGTTGAACGTTTCCTAAAATTGTTGGCTCATGGTAACAACCATTCCGTTTACCTCCTAACAGTAGCGTAGCACCTGCCTGAATGGAAGCTTGTATTTGAACTTGTAATTGATCTGCCAAATCTCTTCTTGCTAATGGCCCTAAATCAGTATCTTTGTTCAGAGGGTTGCCAGTTTTTAGATGTGATACAGCTTGCTTAAATTTTTCAACAAATTCATGGTAGATACCAGCTACTAATATAAAACGTTTGGCCGCTATACAACTCTGTCCATTATTTAGAAGTCTTGCTGAAACTGCTGTTTGAATAATAGAATCGATATCTGCATCTTCCCACACTATAAAAGCATTATTGCCACCTAGTTCAAGTAGTGATTTTTTTAAGTGCTTGCCAGCTAAGGTCGCTACTGCAGATCCAGCTCGTTCACTACCTGTTAGAGATACAGCTGCCACGGCTTCATGAGCCAAAATTTGTTCAGTTTGTGCGTGTTCGATAATTAAATTTTGAAAAACACCATCAGGATAACCGGCTACTTTAAAAATCGATTCAATTAATTGAGCACAACCCAGTACATTGGACGCATGTTTAAGAACAGCTGTATTGCCTGCGGTTAGCGTAGGTACAGCAAATCGGAAAACTTGCCAAAAAGGAAAGTTCCAAGGCATAATTGCTAAAATAGTCCCCATTGGGTCGTGTCTGACATAGCTCATTTGAGCCTCTG
The DNA here is from genome assembly GCA_033719695.1 of Putridiphycobacter sp. Classification (GTDB taxonomy): domain Bacteria; phylum Bacteroidota; class Bacteroidia; order Flavobacteriales_D; family Crocinitomicaceae; genus Putridiphycobacter. Next base: position 2,580 of record JAWWDX010000201.1, on the reverse strand, counting down.
TCATAATATTTTCGTCAGCAAGAAATTCACTAGCATTTTCAGCATAGTACTCAGAAACCCATACACATTTATTTATTTCGCCAATGCTTTCAGTGAGTGGTTTGCCCATTTCAAGACTGATCATTTTAGCATACGATTCCGCACGGTCTCTAAGTATATCTGCAACTTTTCGCAACAATTGAATCCGCTCATCAAGGGCAGTTTGTTTCCAACTATGGAATGCGGTTTGACTCAAGGCCAGTTTATCTGCTAAGGTTTTATTATCAATGCTTGAAAAAGAATGAATTACATTGCCGTTATGTGGATTGACCGATTTAAAAATCATATTTCATTTTTATAAATAGATAGGTAAATATACCACAAAAAAAAGTAGCCTCATACGGAGGCTACTCTCAATCAAAGGTCATAAGTATCACTGTCTAATAAACTTTTTCGTTGACATATTTTCGCCCTTACTGTTCAAAAAATTAAAGAAGTATAAGCCACTTTCATATCTGTTTAGATCAACCATTGTCTGATTTGAATTTAAGTCTACTGACATAATGGTTTTACCACTGATATCTGTAATCACTATCGACTTTATAATGTCAGAATTTGCAGTAATGTTAACTATGCTTTTACTAGGGTTTGGAAATAGTGAAATAGACGACAAAGCATCTTCTTCAACACCTAAACAAGATTCAACTACTATGTATTCAGACACTGTTTTCTCACAGTTGTTTGAGGCTGTATAGGAGACTTCCCAAACACCAACACCTGCTTGGTCGGGGTGAAAAATACCAGTCATACTGTCAATACAGTTTACACAGTTAGCATGCCATGTACCCCCAGGCAAACTTCCAGCTAATTGGATACTAGATTGATAAGCACAAGCAACTGTTGGTACATTCAAAATAAATAAATCAAAATCTGGAAATACAGTTGCTTGAACTGGCACACGGTCGCTCTCACAACCTGGTAGCTCAAGTTCCCAATTGTAAAAAAAATAGTAATAACCAGCAGCAGACGCTGTGGTACCGGTGATCGAAATTTCATTGTTAGCAGAGGCGTATGGATATGTCGCTCCAGTATTATTTCTATATAAATCTGGATTACTACCAACCGCTGTGCCGAGCTGTAAATCAACTCCTACAGGTATTGGTATGTTTAGCGTTATTGTTTGATATTGGGATGGTGTTGATGGAATATTTACCGTCACAGATTCTAATATTGTTCCACTGTTATCGCGTAATTCAATTGTTCTATTGCCTGTAGAGGCTGCTACAACGTCAACTGTTTTAAGCGTACAGGCTTGCGTACAGTTAAATACCAAACTTTGATCGCCATTAAAAAAGCCGCCTGAACCAATTGCATTTGAAGAGGCTCCAACATTGAATGCTGCACCTGCAGTAAAATCAGAAACATAATATGTTGTATTTGTATTCAGATTTCCAGTGTTGTAGGTATTACCTTCAAAAATAGATGAACCACTCAATGCATTTGTATACCATTTAGGGATACCAATGCCAGTAGCTGAAAGGGTAGCGGTATTGTTTTCACAAATTGAATCTCCATTCACAACAGGTACATCAAGTAAATCAACTACGATATAATCTGTGTATGTTAAAGAATCTATTCCTTGTTGATTACTGGTCACTAATTTTACTGTATAAGTGCCGCTATTTGCGTAAGTATGCGTAGGGTTTTGTAATGTAGACGTATTGTTATCACCAAAATGCCATAGCCAGCTAGTAGGGCCATTGGTTGAAAGATCAGTAAAATCGACTTGTCCCGAACACGACGACGTATCTATTGATTCAAAATTGGCAACAGGCGGGAAGCTTGATAAATAACACTGCCAGTCCAGTTCAAAGCCCGATAGATTTACATTAAAATCAGAGTGAAATACAAGTGTTAAGGCTTGCCCTGATGAAGTGATGTATGCAGGCGGAGGATTATTATTGCAATAGGTCGCCAATAAAGGACTACTAATAGAGTTTCCGTCATAAATGTCTAAATAGTCATAATTACAGGTTGGACCATTACCTGCTTCTACTGCAAAAGATACAAAATCTATTCTCACTGAATCCGCACCAACCGGGGCAATGGTTATTTGTGCATCTTGTTGATCGCCATAATTGCCATTGATGCCTCCTGAGTCATAAATGGTGCCGCTGCAAGCTGTTTGAGTGGTACCAATGCCACTATTCGGGAAAGTGATGATACATGGAATGGTCGTATCTATTGTAATCAGATTGTTTAAAACTAAAGTATCTACTCCACATGCCCCACCATCTGCAATTAAGCTGACATCATACGTACCAATAGTGCTGTAAATATGAGATGGATTAACCCCCGAAACTGTTGGAGATGCATCTCCAAAGTCCCATGTAAAAGTGGTTCCATTTACACTCCAATTTTGAAAAGTTACTGAAGCTGGTGCATTGCAAAATACTGAATCAATTGCTGAAAAATCTGCAATAACATAATTTACGTACGGTCCGCCAACTCCTACAGCGTACCAGGCATTTGTGGTAGCTTCTACTTCTGGACTACATGGACCAAATAAATCGATTGCAGACTGAATCGCAAAAAATCGTG
>JAWWDX010000200.1:0-5410 GCA_033719695.1 Putridiphycobacter sp. | reverse complement strand
CCTTTAATTTTTATGCCTTTTGATTCTAATTTGGCTTGAGGATACAGAATTTCGTATTGTTCAACAATTTTATTAATGTCCAGTACTTCATTTAGTTGATGATGCAAATTATTTAATTCTAGCAGAAAAGAAAGGTGCAAGGCCTCAATAGTTGATAGAGCTTCTTGACATTCCGCTTGAACAGTTTCAATACGCTCAACTAATGTTGTCGTGTTTTTTGTTTTGGCTAATACATCAATTTCTTCCTGAATTTTGAAATAACCATTGAGTACTACTGAAGTTGTTTTTTTTAGCTGGTTGACATAACTTGAAAGTAAATCCTTGAATGGTTTGTAGAAATTGACTTTAGTTAAATAATCTGCTATGTCATCTAGTTGTATGTCAATAGTTTTAACTTCACTATTTTGTGCCTTTCGGATGTTGTTTACCGACTTTGCTGTCATTAATTCAACTTCTTCAGGAATACTCTCTAAGCCGTCGCTTAATCGTTCAAGTACGAACTGTACTGTTCCATCTAAATTAAAATAAACATCTTGCGGTATGGATGGCGTGAATTGATAGAGCGCTTCATTATTTTTAGAAGCAATAATTGCTTGCAATTTAGAAACATCCTCATTAACTAAAGTGATATTTTCTTTTAAGTCACTTAAATACGTCTCTTCATTTTTAAGTGTCACTTCAACTAAAGTGGCTTCAGCTTTCGTTGCATACTGCATTAAATAAATATCAGCTTGAAAATTCAAACTAAACAGTACCATGTTTCTCTGCCAGTATCCTGAATAGTTTAGCAGGTTTTTGGCGAGCAATTTTTCATCCTTTTTTCGTAAGTATGGAAGCCGATCTTGCAGTTCTCTTCGATAACTAGTTTTTTCCAATATACTACCTAATTTATTCAGTAATTGCCGATCGGTTTTTCGGAGATTATTATACAGATTATAGGTTAATGATAGGGCATTTTGATCTATTTTTTCTAGCGATTCTGTTAAAGATTTTTCACAGTTGGCTATGCAAGTAGTTAGGTCTGTTTCATTTGCAATGGCTTCGATAAACCCACGGATAGCTTGATGAAATTTATTTTTGTGTTGGTGAAGTAGGATATAATTTTGATAACCGAATTCAAGAAGTTCAGCTTCAACCGCTTTTTTACCCGCAGACTCCCACAAGCGCAACAATGCTTTTTGATAGTTAATTGATTTTTTACTATTGATTATAGCACCAGCATTATTTTTACGTTTGATTAATTTTACTTTTTTTGGTAAGTCAAAAATAGATTCTTTTTTGCCTTCAATATAAGCCGCTAACGCTTTATCAAATTGCTGATAAGCTTCGGGTAGTTGAAAGGAATTATCGTCTTCAATAATTGTATTGGCGCTGGCTAAAAGGTTGTTGATTTCACTCCAAACGCTAGCACTTTTACCATTTTTTAATTGAGTAAGAAATTGCTTGAACTTGTTTTGAATTTTGGATATTTGTTGGTGATGGTAATTTTCTATTTTTGTAATGCTTTGACCTAATGTATCCTTAAACACAAGGTCCCATTTTAAATCAGTGGCAACAACAATTTCTGTCAAATTTTGGTCATTGAATATAGCTAAAGGTGCGAGATCGGTGCCTTCTAATGGTTTGACATCCGATATGATATCTATGGTTTCTACTTTCAGGTCTGTTTCGTCAAATTGCGTAGAAGCCTTTACTAAAAGTGTTGTACCAATTGTATTTACTAGTTCATTGGTTTGCGCTATAAAATGTGTTGGCTCTGATACTTCAGGAATTCCAACAAATACTAAATCTGCTTCAGACGATTGTAATTTCATCAGTTCATAAATTGGCACTTGATCTAGTTTGTTGGCAATAATTTTAATGCTTGCTCTAACTCTGAATTCATCTAGAACTTGTTGTATTCGCCCTTCTATAACCTGATTTTCAGTATTGGTATCGTTGACCAATAAAACGCGAACATTAGCCTTTGCCCAATCGGATGAAGCACTGATAAACTTTACTAAACTGAGCATAAGTTCTGCATTATTCCCTACACTTCGCCACCATAAATCTATTTGCTCTTTTTTACGGAATCCCCAACGCTTATCGTAGTCTAAATACAATACATTATAATCTAAATCGAACAACTTTTTGGTCATATTGGTAAACCAAATAGGGTCCTTGGTTTGTCCAGGCCATGGCATTAAAATTGTATTTGGTTCCATGCCCGAAAAACCAAAAGTAGAAGCGATACTTTCAATTCCCTTAAATTCATTCTGAACCTCTATTTGTCTGCCAAAAACACCATACTTTTCAAGTTCTTCGTCTTTAACCGACTGTTTATGTTTTGGAAATAAAACTTCAGCGGCCGTGTTTTCAATTAGGTCGAAATTAGTAATAATGCCTGTTTGGCCCGATATTGCTTTACTAAATTCAATAAACTTTACCCGTTCGGAGTGACCAGCACTAAATAGTAAAATATTGGGTTTCCAGTTTCGTTTATGGTCGCTTTTAGCTTCCATTCTTCGGAGTCCTTTTTTGACAACTGTCGACCAGACCGACTGCCAAATATCACCAGTCCCTAATGATATTTGTTTTTTATTGAGATAAAGATAAATAAATATGATAATGGCTATGGCGGCAAACATAGCAATCATATTTAACTGAAACATAACAATGAAGGTGGCTACAAAGCCCAGCAAACCAATCCATTTTTTAACTTTGAAGCTAGGGTTAAAATCGGCACTTGCCCAGCTTTCTAAAAAGAATGAAAGATTAATAAAACCGTAAGCTGCTAAATAAAACATTGAGACTATTTCAGCAATGAGGTTCAATTCTCCTATAAGTATGCCTGCTTCAGCTATTAAAATGGTTAAAATAAGTGCCTTTCTTGGTTCGTTATTTTTACCAACACCTTTTGCGAATATGCGAGGGGTTATTTTGTCAACCGACATGGCTTGCAAAATTCTAGGCCCACCTAAAATCCCACCCAATGCAGACGATAGGGTAGCGCCCCAGACACCAAAATTGACAAGATGGTGAGAAATATATGCACTCTCAAACATGACATTGCCATTCATCTTAAGAGTATCGGCATTAAAATTATAATAGAGATAAAGTGCCAAGCCGGTATAAACTAGTAAACCAACTGCAATGGAGGCTAGGGTTCCTACTGGAATTGATTTTTTAGAATCTTTTAAGTCGCCCGACATAGCAATGCCTGCTGTAAAGCCAGTAACAGCTGGAAAAAAAACCGCAAAAATGGCAATAAACGGTACAGTGATATCTTTTGCTGAACCTAATGCAACAGTAGTTGCTTTACCAGGCGTCCCCATAAAAATAGAGACCAATGAGAGCACAATAAGTCCTAAGATGATAAATTGTGATTTTAGAGCTATAGATGTGCTAATTAAGGCAATGACGGCAAGAATAAACAAGCCAATACTTCCTGTTAAGCGAATGAGGTTTGTTTTCGACCAGCCATCAAAATATGACCCAGGTTCATCAACAAGAAATTGATTAGGCTGGTATTCAACAAGGTTAAAATTGAAAACTGAATTAAATATTTCAGCAAATCCTACCATATAAAGCGCAATGCTAAAAGCCGTGGCAACAAAGAGGGTCATGCCAAGCGCGCCACCTATTGGCAAACCAAGACTTCTTGACAATACATAGTAAACGCCACCAGCTCCTACTTTTTTATCGGTGGCAATTGAAGAGACACTTAAGCCAGTCGTAACAGAAATAATATGTGCTATAGCTATTATGGCTAATACACCCCATAAGCCTGCATGACCTACTACCCAGCCCATTCGAAGGTACATGATAACCCCTAAGATGGTTAGTATAGAAGGTGTAAACACACCTGCAAATGTGCCATATTTCTTTTGTTCACTCATGTTTTATAATCGGCTAAAAAAGATGAAAATTAAGTAATAATTGTGGTTTAAGCCAACTTATGATTAAATATTATTTCTAAAATGATACGGATTCTTCATAAATCACTTAACTTTGTTTTGCTTAATATGGTATGAAGAGAATAGCAGTAAATACGTTGATAAAAAGGCTTACTAATTTAACAAATAGTTGCAGCCTTGAAGTATCTGAAAACATTGCTAAATTTGATAAAGAATTGTTGCACAAACAACCTAATGAAAGATGCTGGAGTGCCATTCAATGCATAGAACACCTAAATGCTTATTACCGATATTATATTCCCGTAATTCGAGGTAAAATTACAAATTCTAGATTTGTTGAGCCAACTGAATATTTTTCAAGTAGTCCTCTCGGACGCGCAGTCTACCGTTCAACTAAATTAGGGAAAGTTAAAAATGTAAAGCGTAAGTTAAAGTCGCCTAAAGACTATAATCCTCTTGTAAATAAGAGTTTAAGCACTGAAAATTCTATCAAAGAGTATTTGAAGCACAATGAAGATTTTATCGAATTAATGCAAGAGGCTTCAAAAATAGATATGCGTAAAACAAAAGTGCCACTATCTTTAAGACCAGTTATTAAATTAAATATTGGTGATGCGTTATTATTTATGGTGTACCATAATGAAAGACATATTTTTCAGGCAAAGCATGCACTTAAAATAGCCCAATCATAATTGCTTATTGAGTAATTTCTCTTGCGCTATAATTTGATGTAAAAATTTATTTGTTCGAAATTTATAAATCGACTCTATATGCCCCATATGGTGACAATCAGATCCAATTAAATCAATCCACCCTTTTTCAATTATTTCTTCGGCCATTTTTTTAACAGGTGGGCCGTAAGCGCCTGACAATGAATTGATATTTAGTTGAAATAAGCAACCTCTGCTTTTAAAGTCTTCTAAAATATCCCACTTAAAATGATAATAAGGGTATCTCTCTACGTGTGCAAGTACAGGGGTATAGCCGGCGGTTTGCATATTAAAAATGGCCTCTTTAATTCTGGTAGGTTCATGCATGAATGATAACTCAAAAAGTACATGATTATTACCAAAACTGAGTAGTTCTTTTTTTTCAATAAGTGATTCAAAATGGAAATCGAGATAGTATTCGGCGGCGGCTTCAATTTCTATGGGCAGCTTTTCTTTGGCTATAACAGCTCTCACTTTTTCTAATCCGCCCAGAATAGTCTCTGGATTATTTTTGTAAAAATCACTCATCACATGTGGCGTGGTAATCACTTTTTTATACCCCAAATCAATAAACCCTTTGAGCATAATTATAGTTTCTTCCATCACCTTGGCCCCATCATCTATTCCTGGGATTAAATGACTATGCACATCTGTCCCTAATACCGATAAATCGATAGGCTCTAGATTAGGTTCTTTTTTAAATAATTTAGATAGGAAACTCATGGCTGTCAAAATTACGATTATTTGATGTGTAAATGAAGTAATCCTCGGAACTTTTTTATTTTTAAAATGTAAGCGTAGTGT
>JAWWDX010000199.1:0-5414 GCA_033719695.1 Putridiphycobacter sp. | reverse complement strand
GAAATAGACTATTTTCATGACCTTCAATTTGAGCGTACTTGATATTTTGGAAAATACTGAGCTTATAGGCCACCCCACTGATATTAAAATGAGCTATGCCATACTGTCGGTATAGCGGCCTCCGGTCGGTGTTTGTAGTCATTCCAAATGTGTCACTTTTTGGTGTAAGTTCAATAGTGGCCTTCACTCTATAATTTAAATCAATCTTAAAAAATGAGTGTCCAGTAAATTTCCGGCGATCTTTTTTTTCCAACGGAGAGTGCTCCTTGTCCATATAGTGCTCATTCATTTCTGTTTGCCAGGCAATAATTTCCGCAATTGCGGTGCTGTCAGGTCCAGTTGATAAGCCGGTCAATGATACAAATACAAACAGTACGAAGAGAAGTGAACGCATAGTCAATTTTTCGAACGAATATACAGAATTTATAGGAAACCTAGTCCAACCGGGTTATTCAGCATCCAACCAGTTAAGCTATAGCGTGGTTTAAATGTCATTGAAACTTCATGCAGTACGGAAGCGCTTTTAAACAAAACCAACCTATTTTCAAAGGGTTCAATGGTTGTTTTTGCACCCTTTTCATGAATAATAAGTTCGCCACCATCCCCTTTTTTCCAGCCCTTGTTCAAGTATAATACAAACGATAGAATACGATTGTTTCTTTCTTTGAATTGATCAAAATGCGCTTTGTAAAAAGTTTTTTCAGGGTAAAATGCCAAGTGGCACTCAAAGTCAGAAATACTTAAAAAACAATATCGCTTTATCTTTTCAATTAAAGTATTTGTTTGCCTAAAAATTGCATTTAATGCTAAGTCATTATGCTGATTGATCCAGTACACGTAATCTCCTCTTACCTCAGTATTAATGGTGTGTAGACCGAGGGTTCCAATGCCTGCCTTGTCTAGGTCGTTTGCCGCTAACTTAGAGTTGAAAAACTGATGAAGGGTTTGCAAATCTTTTTCGGAGAGAAAATTGTCTATGTTAACATAGTCTTTTTCTGCTAGCTCATCAACCCATTTAATGTAATCACTTTCATCATAATTTTTCATGCACAAGCTTGATTATAAAAAGTGCGTGAATGTAAACATAAAACAATAAGATATGATAGTGTATTGATAATTATATTTTCTATTGTAAGGAATGCCATAGTGAAACGTTCAAACAACTATATTTATCAAAACATTTCATGTCAATACGATTTCATTTATTTTTTATCTTTTTTTCATTTTTGGCTTGTACAAATTCTGTTAAAGAAAGTGCATTAGCTGGTGATTCGTTACTTATTAAAAATGAAGTATCTCAAGCTGATTTAAATGTTGAGTCAGTAGATTCGATTGACGGAATCATTGATGCAGTTGAGGTAGGGCATAACAGCGAGCACACCATCATAGAAGAAGCAGTTAAAACTTACTCTGATAATCAACAAATTAAAAGTAAACCTTTAGAAAATCAAGTCTCTGCTTCTGAAAAAACCAAGAACAGTGAGTTGGGCAGGCAAGATATTATGGAAACAGATATCGTTCCAGATCTACCCCAACCTACAAATGTACCTCTAAAGCCAAATCATACAAAATGGGATGAATTGTTAAGAAAATATGTGACTAGTTCTGGAAAAGTGAATTATGTTGGATTAAAATCAAAGTTAGGAGAGCTTGAAGAATATATTATTTATTTACAAAGTTTTGCATCCAGAGAGACTTGGACAACAAATGAAAAGTTAGCATACTGGATTAATTTATATAACGCAGCCACCGTCAGATTGATTTTAGAAAATTATCCGGTATCTTCAATCACTGATATAGACGGCGGGAAACCATGGGATCAGCCGATTGTAAAGGTAGGGACTAAGTATTATACATTAAATAATATTGAGAATGATATTATTCGTCCACGTTTTAAAGATGCAAGAATTCATTTTGCGGTGAATTGTGCTGCAAAATCTTGTCCACCGCTTATGTCCACCGCTTTTACGGCAGAAAAATTAAACCGTCAGTTGCAAAGTCAGACAGCCGCATTTATAAACAGTACGCAAAATACCATTACCTCAGAAAAAATAGAAATCTCAAAAATATTCGATTGGTACAAAGATGATTTTGAATCGGGAGATGTGATTACATTTTTGAATATATACAGCTCGGTGCCCATCAATGACAACGCTTCAATTTCGTATAAAGTGTATGATTGGAGTTTAAATCAATAAGGCTAAGGCTATTTACGTTTGGAAGAAAGATCAAAATTATAGAAAGCGGAAAGCTGAGCAGTGTGATTTAGTTCAGCATGAACACCATCATTTTTGATCATATAGTGATTTAAATAGCCTGCTTCTAACTTGTAATGTTTATTGAATTTCCAACCCAGTCCAAAGTAAATTCTGTTTTGGTCTAGAACGTTTTTAGCAATATTTTTGCCAAACCCAAGAAATACTTCATCCGACACGGTTGCGTATACCATTTCTTGTTTGGTTGTGTTTTTTAAGAGTGGAACAGATAACTGGAACCGATAACGAACCCGTTGTCTGAACTTATACCCTTGTACTTCTTTTTCATTGTTTTCATTGAGCACCGTTTTTTCAGTGATACGTTGTTCAATGCGGTATCGGTGAGAAAAATTGAACTGATATATGTTATTTACTAGGGTAAACTGTTCAAAAATACGGAATTCGTTTACGGTAGTTGAAATGGGTTGTGCACCATACGGAAAAGTGATCAGCCAATCGTACCCATTAGCTACTGACAAATTATCGTCAAGGTCATAGTCTATACTAATCCGTGTTAACGATTGTTGCCAGGTTTTTAAACAGTCGTTCCGACGAAATTGATAGCTCGTTTTAAGGTTGAGTTTGTCTGTAAGTTTAACCGTGCTGAAGGCTGAAATCCACGCATTATTTTGCTGATCAATCATTTTTTGACTAAACAATTTAGAAGGCAGCACAAAATTGCAAACTAAGGCAATGATCAAAAGCTGTTTCATAATTAGAATGTTGTTTGAATGATTCTTTGTCCTGTAATGTTAGTAAGGTTGTATGTAATTCGTAATTTCGACCAAATTTTTGAAGTTTCAGGAGTGTATGAGTCTTTTAATGCTTGATTTTCAATTAATGGTAAAAATAAACCTAAATCTCCATCCAAAAATCTAATACCTAAACCTGCCTGCGCAAACTGATTAGTTAAATTATTATGTGGCATTATTCCTATGTCGGCAAACAACCCTAGTAATGGAATATAAGGTATTTCCGCATATAGGTTAGCAGTTAGCAGTTGATTGTTAGTTGTGATACCACTGACTGTGCTGAAATTACCATGGTTATTTTGCCGTCTTCTTGCTCCAATACCGGTACTAGCATTACGATTAAACATTAATGTTTCAAAGAATACATCTTGCGTTCCACTTTGACCACCTAAAGCGATTCCATATCTATCGCTAGTTGTACCATTATACAGCAGATTTTGACCAAAATTAACTTGAATACTTACATGCTTTTTCTTTTTCTCCCAATATTTAAATTTATAAAATACATTAGCATAAGCGTTCATCACCTCAATGTTTTCATTCGGTACAGCTATATAATCAGCTCGAGCGCCAAATCGTAATTGGTGCAAATATTTTTTGTAATTAAATTCATATCTGGCAAAACCTCCAGTGGTTGTTTGGTAATAACCAGAACCATCTTCAAAATTAAGAGCACCTTGCAATCTGAGTTTTTGGTTGTAGTATGTTTTGCGAGCAGGTTTACCAATAAAGAAATCAAGGTATGGCGATAAAGCAATATAATTGCTATGGCCATCTGCTTCATCAAATCCAAAGTGTTTAGTTTTCATCCCTATAAATATGTTGCTAAAGTTTCTTGCAGGCACAAAACCGTATCTCAGCCACGCATATCCAGATATGCTCTTTCGGCCAAATGAAAAATAGGGTGCTATTAAATATTCGAACTTGTTTTTTGGTTGTGTGAAATTATGAAAGGCTGCACCAATCATAAATTTGTCATAAGCATTCCAACCAGCGTTAGGTCCCCACCAAATAGTTGTTTTCCCCGGTTCATTGTCGCCCGCAAGGAATTCAAAATTAAGGGGTTCAATTTTTCCAAACAAGCCATTACTATGCCAATAATTATTATTTCTATTTGGCTCCGGCGTTTGTCTTTGACCATCAATTTTTATTTCATCTAATTTGGTTTCTTCAAACACGACGGTTTGCTTTTTGCTGTTTGGTTCTACCCAAATTGTCTTTCTCAGATTGTTAAAGCTGTAGGCATCAATTCTAATTGGGCCATTAACTTGACCAACATTTTTAACAGTTACTTCAGTGCCGTTTTCAGTTTCTTTAACTTTTGCTATTTTATAATCTATTTGTTTTGTTGTGTTAATGATATCATCAAAAAGCCAGCTTAAATCCTTTTGTGATATTTCTTCAAATACCTTCCTTAGATCTTCCGGTTGTGGGTGTTGAAAATGCCAACGGTCGAAATAATTTTGCATGCATTCGTCGAATAAGTCCTCACCTAAATAGTCCATTAAATAGGTAAATACTAATCCAGTTTTACCATAGACAATCCCACCGTAGTTCATTGATGTATAATATTCGCTACTTAATTCAATTGGTTGGTCCATTCCATTGCCAGCCGTCACGCGATATAATAAGTCATTCATGTCACCATGGCTTAGGTGTTCTAGGTGAATGGCTTCTGCAAGTCCGCCTAACATATCTGACGTTTGGGTGTTATTTGGATACTTTGTTTTAATATAGCGCATTTCGTTTAAGGTATTTAAGCCTTCGTCCATCCAGGGGTGCACCCGTTCGTTTGAACCAAGCATTCCGTAAAACCAATTGTGACCAACTTCATGCACAATAACAACTTCCAATTGTTCTTTTGAACTGGCATTACCTATTACAGTAACATTAGGGTATTCCATGCCGCCGCCAGCACTAATGGTGCCATCAACTGCGGTCACATGATTGTATGCATAGTCACCATTCCAAAGTGAGTAATAATATGTACCATCATTGATATATTCGATAGCATTTTTCCATAAATCTGCATGGTGTGGTACAAACATAGCCCACGTTGTCACCATCTTTTTTGAATGGGGTAATTCTACCTCGCCTTTTAGTACTTCAAACCGTTTATCGGCAAACCAGCCAAAATCATGCACATTCGACTGGACATATCGAATGGTTTTTGTTGAGTCAACTGATGGCGGAAATTCCGTTGTTTTTAATTTACGAATACTTTCATCAGAACTATAACCATTTGTCTCAAATTTCTGAGCTGTTCTGGCAGCCAAATCGTTTAAGAATTCTATTTCAGACTTAGTTTGCAAATCACCTGTTGCACCAACCACGTAGTTTTGAGGAAGCGTGATTGATACATCAAATGAGCCATATTCTGAGTAAAATTCTCCTTGTGTCAGATATG
>JAWWDX010000198.1:0-5433 GCA_033719695.1 Putridiphycobacter sp. | reverse complement strand
GGGTGTAGAAGGACATTTTCTGGCTGAAAAGCCTTGGTTTAAATACCATGAATTTTTAACTGAAAAAACAGCAAAAATTGTGGGCGCCTTGCCTGTTGAAGTAGTAGTCACACATTCCTTAACAACTAATTTGCATCTTTTAATGGTGTCTTTTTACCAGCCAAAAGGAAAACGGTATAAAATTCTATGTGAAAAGAAAGCCTTCCCATCCGATCAGTATGCATTAGAAAGTCAAGTGAAATTTCATGGCTATAAGCCTGAAGATGCTATCATAGAAATTGGTCCTAGAGATGGGGAGCATACTATTAACGAGTCTGATATTACAGATGCCATTGCAAAATACGGAGCCGAAATAGCCTTAATTATGATTGGTGGTGTAAACTATTATACGGGCCAATTGTTCGACATGAAAACCATTACAGAAGCAGGTCATAGCGTGGGCGCAATGGTAGGTTTTGATTTAGCACATGCGGCAGGTAATATTGCACTGGAATTGCACGAATGGGGAGTTGATTTTGCTGCATGGTGTTCTTATAAGTATTTAAATTCCAGTCCAGGTGGCGTTTCGGGCATGTTTGTGCATCAACGACATGAGTATAACCCAGAACTACCGCGCTTTGCAGGTTGGTGGGGATACGACAAGGAAACACGATTTTTAATGGAACCAGGTTTTAACCCAATGAAAGGAGCTGAAGGCTGGCAGTTGAGTAATGCACCGATTTTAGGGATGGCGGCTAATTTGGCGTCTTTAGATATTTTTGATGAAGTTGGAATGGCCGCACTCGTTAAAAAGCGAGATGATTTAACAGCCTATTTGGAATTTATAGTAAACGCCGTCTCTGAAAGTCAAAAAGCCATATGTAATTTAGAAATTATAACACCAAAAGATAAAAATAGACGAGGTGCGCAATTATCTATCTTGGCGCATGGTATGGGAAAACCGTTGTTCGATTATATCACTAAAAAGGGTGTGATAGCCGATTGGCGTGAGCCAAATGTCATTAGAATTGCACCAGTGCCATTGTATAATAACTACCAAGACGTTTATCGATTTGGTGAAATTTTAGAGGAAGGTATTAAAGTAAATGGATGATACATTTTCAAGAGAACTGGTTTTAGAGGTACTCAATGGTAAGGCAGGTGATTTATTCACAATTACTCAATTGATGGTTAGGGCCTTTTTTATATTGGTTGCTGGCATTGTTATTTGGCGAATTAGCGCGGCTTATGGTAAGCCAAAACCCATACGTCAACGCAGACGTTTTATGGATTCTAAATATCAAGAAAGTTGGCGACAAAATCAATAGTATGAAAAATAGATGGATATTAATTGCTTTATTAATGGTCACTAACGCTGTGAGCAGTCAAATAAAAGGCGATTTTGAAAAACGTCAAAAGGACAGAAAAAACGGAAAGTACGTGACCCAAGGCGATCGTGGCAAAGCCATTTACAGCCATTCTAGAAGTCATTACCGACCGTTTGGATGGCATGCAAGTGCTGGTATTACCTATATGTTTGGAAATAATAGTAATACTGAATTATTTGAAGTAAAACCAGCATTCACCATTCCAGGCTATTATTTAGAAGGTGGGTTTGCACATTTGTTTAAACAATTCCATAAAGTTTTTCATTATATCGATTATGGGGTTGGTATAAAACACTATGCTGGTTCTGAAATTTTCACTGACGTTCTTGGAGAATCAATTCGCGGTAATTTTAATTTTGGATCGGCATTTGGTCGCTTTGGTATTCACTCAGTTTGGCAGTTAAGTGAATGGAACTGGATTGACCAGTCAATAGGTGCCAATGTTGATTACCGCATTTATGGCGGGAAAATAGACAGCAATTACCCAGTCATCTCAACACAAGATTTTCAAGAAAAGTTAGTTGGTCAGATACATTATTCAATTGGTTGGGGATACAAGCCCCGTGAAGGTTTGTATTTTATTCCTACCCTTCAAACCCCTATTTTAACAGCAGTCAATTGGCGTAATTTTAATCCAGGCACACGTTGGTTTAGCACAAAATATCAACCAGTGATATTTATGGTTAAGATGGGTGTTTTGTTTCCCAAAAAAGGCTGTCCTAAAGTGTTTAGCAAAGATGCTCAAAGGCAATCGGACGCATATCAAAATCGTTAAACTTGATTTGATTTCTGGGATGCAAAAATACAAAACAAGGTGCTACATATTGGGCTGAGTCATATATGGTGGTTTATTTCGGTAATATCTTAAAAATCTTTTTAATTTTACCCCATTAAAATTTTACCGATAATGATTGAACTTTTAAAGAAATTCGAGAACAAAAGGCCTGAGATTGTATTTGAATGGCAAGATTCTGAAACCGAAGCCGAAGGGTGGGTGGTAATAAACTCATTACGTGGCGGAGCAGCAGGTGGTGGTACAAGGATGAGAGAAGGTCTCGATAAAAGAGAAGTGGAATCGTTGGCTAAAACCATGGAAGTAAAATTTACCGTGGCTGGACCGCAAATCGGAGGCGCGAAATCGGGTATTAATTTTAATCCAAAAGATCCAAGAAAAAAAGGTGTTTTACAAAGATGGTATGCAGCAGTAACACCATTGCTTAAGCACTACTATGGTACTGGTGGCGACTTAAACGTTGACGAAATTCACGAAGTGATTCCAATCACTGAAGACTGCGGTGTTTGGCATCCACAAGAAGGGGTGTTTAACGGTCATTTTCAACCACGTGAAGCCCAAAAAATAAATAGAATAGGTCAATTACGTCAAGGTGTCTTAAAAGTAATTGAAGATGAAAATTACACACCAAGTGTTGCAAGAAAATATGTAGTAGCCGACATGATTACAGGTTATGGTGTTGCGCAATCGATTGTACATTATTACAGTATTTGGGGCGGCAGTATTAAAGGAAAAAGAGTAATTGTGCAAGGTTGGGGCAACGTTGGTTCTGCAGCTGCTTACTATTTGGCACAGTACGGTGCGAAAGTTGTTGGCATCATTGATCGTGTTGGTGGCCTCATTAATACTGATGGTTACAGCTTAGAGGACATTAGAACCTTGTTTTTAAATAAAGATGGTAATGAACTTTCGGCGTCAAACATGATGTCGTTTGATGAAGTGAATGATAAGATTTGGGATATTGAAGCAGAAATTTTCTTGCCATGTGCCGCTTCACGCTTAATCACCAAAGATCAGATTGATCGCATGATCAAATCAGGACTAGAAGTTGTTTCAGCAGGTGCTAATGTGCCATTTGCGGACAAAGAAATTTTCTTTGGGCCCATTGCTGATTTTACAGATCAACAAATATCAGTAATTCCAGATTTTATTTCAAATTGCGGGATGGCTCGCGTATTTGCATATTTGATGAGTTACGATTTAGATGAATTAACGGATGAGGGTATTTTTACTGATACCTCAAATATCATTAAAGATGCCATGGTAAAAGCACATGAAAAGAATAGTGCGAAAACAAATATTGCCAAAACAGCTTTCGAAATTGCTTTAAATAAACTAATCTAAAATTATACAAATGAGTTTTGAATTACTAATTGTTGTTGTTTTCATTTTAGGCTATGTAGCCATAGCTATTGAGCACACCCTAAAAATTGATAAATTAATTCCGGCCTTATTAATGATGGCCTTTGCATGGGCGCTCGTTGCCTTTGGATTACCCTATTTTGAACAATGGTTTGATTCAAGTACACATGGCATGGTTAGCGGCTTTAAAGATTTGCCAGTTCATGCTGAAAGTCACGCGGCAGGCCATGGCATGGCGGACAGATCAAGTTGGTTGGAGTCCACCCTATTACATCATTTTGGCAAAACCAGCGAAATTTTATTTTTCCTAGTTGGTGCCATGACCATAGTTGAAATCATTGATCATTTCGACGGTTTTAGCACCATTAAAAGCTTCATCCGCACCAATAAGAAAAGAACACTATTATGGATTGTGAGTATTTTAGCTTTCATATTATCTGCTATTATTGATAACCTTACGGCTACAATTGTTTTAATAACTATTTTGCGTAAACTAATTGACGACAGTCAAACACGAATTTGGTTTGCTGGTTTGATTATTATTGCTGCAAATGCTGGTGGTGCTTGGTCGCCAATTGGTGATGTAACCACAACCATGCTATGGATGGGAGGAAAAGTTTCAGCTGTTAAATTGGTTGAGTATATTATATTACCTTCTATTATTTGTATGGTGGTTCCGGTACTTATCGCCAGTTTTATGCCAGCTTTTAAAGGTGAAATTCCAACTCCTGAAGATGAGGGGGCCACTAATAAAATGGGACCTACTATGTTGTATTTAGGTTTGGCTATGATTGTTTTTGTACCAGTTTTCAAAACCATCACGCACCTACCTCCTTACGTGGGTATGATGCTATCTCTAGGCGTCGTGGCATTAGTTGCGGAAATAGCAAGTAGTCGTCAATTCAGCTTAACAAATGTGTCGAATGAAATTAAATTAGAAGATTCAGGTCATCACCATAGTAGCCCAACATTTAAAGCATTATCAACAATTGAAATGCCATCTATTTTATTCTTTTTAGGAATTTTGATGACCGTGGCTGCCTTAGAATCATTAGGTTTAATTTTCGAATTCGGTAAATCTGTTCAGGAAACCATTCCAAACGATATTTTTGTTGTTTTAATGGGAATTGGGTCGGCTATAATCGATAACGTGCCACTGGTAGCAGCAAGTATGGGTATGTTTGATATGGCAACTTTCCCAATGGATGACCATATTTGGCATTTTATTGCCTATACTGCAGGAACTGGGGGATCAATGTTAATTATTGGTTCAGCGGCAGGTGTCGTGGCCATGGGCATGGAGAAAATCTCTTTCTTTTGGTACTTAAAAAACATTGCATGGTTAGCACTAGTTGGCTACGCAGCTGGAATTGTTGTGTTTCTTTTGATGCACATGTAACTATATTTTAATAACACCGTTTATACAAACACAAAGACTTTTTTTATGAGTGCATTTACATTATTTTTTGCCCAAGCAAACATAGCAGCTGATTCAACTGGAGCCGCTGTGAATACTCTTACTGAAGAAATAAGTGTATTAGACCTTATTATTGGTATTGATTCGTCAACAGGTGAGTTGAGCATTACCAACTTGATAGTGATGATTGCATTGTTCATCCTATCGATATTCACAGTTTATACATTTGTAGAACGCTATTTATCCATCAATAAATCGTTGAAAGACGAGAAAGATTTTATGGGTAGGGTAAAAGAGTACTTACTAGATGGTAAAGTAGATGCTGCCAAAGATTTATGTCGCCAAACAAATAATCCTGCCGCTAGAATGGTAGAGAAAGGGATTTCAAGAATTGGAAAACCATTACAAGATATTACGTCTTCCATAGAAAATGTAGGTAAGCTGGAAATTTACCAATTGGAAAAGCGTTTAAGCCTTTTAGCAACTGCTTCAGG
>JAWWDX010000197.1:0-5456 GCA_033719695.1 Putridiphycobacter sp. | reverse complement strand
GTTTGGGTAAGTTAGGGTTAGCACGCACCTGTTTAATAGCACCAACAGCTGATATTAATAAATTTTTCTCTCGCTTTTCGAGTAAGTCAATACCGTCCCAATTTTGTGAATGATAATTCATTCTAACATTGTTTAACAAACCAACTTGGATGCATACACTTGGCAGATTTAAGCCTAAATTCGGATATGTAATGGCCCCATTTGAGAAATGTGATAATTCCAATCCACCTCCTAAAGTAAATGAATTAAAGTTCTTTGTAGCCATGAGCTTCAAGGTAACTTTGGCATTAAAATGAGAACCAATAGCATTATTGGTTGGATTGGTTGCTAAGTCATATTTTTTTGTAATGTAACCTACACCCATACCATATTGGAAATCAACAAAAAAAGAATTTGATTGGTATATTGACCTGCCAAAAAAATGCGACAGGGAAACAGCACTTCCTAACACTTTACTATATCCAAAATTACGAAACTCTAAATTGAAGCCTAGGGAAGGAAATCGGTAAAATCTATCTTCATAAGCCTGCTTATACTTAACATATCCCACTTCAAGACCTAAGGCATTGTTTCTCACCAAATGTGCCATAGCCGATCGGTGTGCCATTAAAAAACCGCCTTTCGATTGCAAATACAAACCATGTGTATTCCCCTCTTGTGCATAAACGCTTTGGCTCAGAATAGAACTGATAACCAATGCCCATTGATAAAAGAAAGTCACTATTTTTCTGCACATTGAAGTTTAAGATAATCTGCTTTACAAATCTACTAAATTAGTGTAAATTTGAAGAAATTAGACAGTAATGATGCAAGCCAAATTAAAAGCCTTTGAACGACTCCTAGTCATTATGGATGAATTACGTGAACAATGTCCTTGGGACAAGAAACAAACCATGCAGAGCTTAAGACATTTAACCATTGAAGAATGTTATGAGTTAACAGATGCTATTCTGGATGGAGACATGGAAGAGATCAAAGGCGAATTAGGAGATATTATGTTACATTTGGTTTTCTACGCTAAAATTGCATCTGAGCAAAAACAATTTGATGTAGCAGATGTCCTAAATACGGTTTGTGATAAACTCGTTCACCGTCATCCGCATATATACGGTGACGTGACTGTAGCTGATGAAGCAGAAGTGAAGGCTAATTGGGAAAAATTGAAGCTAAAAGAGGGTAAAACATCAATTTTACAAGGGGTACCAAAATCGTTGCCGGCTTTGGTAAAGGCCACAAGAATTCAAGACAAAGTGAAAGGCGTTGGCTTTGAATGGGAGCATAAAGAACAAGTTTGGGCTAAAGTTGAAGAAGAAATTGCAGAACTTAAAATTGAAGAAATTAGTGGCGACAAAGACAAAATTGAAGCCGAGTTTGGTGATGTTCTCTTTTCCCTCATCAACTATGCACGTTGGTTAGGCATTGATCCTGAATTAGCTTTGGCGCGGACCAATAAAAAATTCATCAATCGATTTCAATGGATGGAAGAAGCTATAAAAACAGACGATAAAACACTCGGGGAAATGGATCTATCTGAAATGGATACCTATTGGGAGCAGGCGAAAGGTAACGACGACAGACCATAGATATGGAGCCTATTATAATACCCAACAAACCAAAGCAGAGATAAAATAAACATTCATAATTAATGCTTTATAGAATTCTATTCAATTTTTTATGGAATTTGAATTTGAAAGGCATCTATATAAAAAAAAGTAAACGCAAAACATGCTATTAAGCCTTTTTAATAGAAGACAATTACGTCAGTTGACCGACCAAGAATTGGTAGCGGCTTTTGCACATACACCTTCAAAACATATTATTGGCGAAGTATACAAACGCTATGGAAAGTTAGCTTTTGGGGTTAATTTAAAATATTTAAAAAATACTGCTGATGCGGAAGATGTACTGATGAAAACTTTTGAAGCTTTAGCCTCAAAAATGTTAAAATCGGATATTAAGAATTTAAAAAACTGGCTTTATACCGTTAGTAAAAATGAATGTTTGATGTTTTTACGTAAACAAAAACCAAGTGCCGAAATTGACCAAGCTTTGTTATTCGAAGCTAATACAGATTCGGAGGATTTGGAGGCAGTTTTTACAAAAGAAGAAAAGCTCAACGCCCTAGAAAAAGCGATTGACATGCTGAAAAATGAACAAAAAATTTGTGTTGAACTTTTTTATTTAAAACGCTTTTGTTACGACGAAGTAGCCTCTCAAACTGGTTTTGACGTGAAAAAAGTGAAAAGCTATATTCAAAATGGCAAACGAAATTTAAAAATGATTTTAGAAGAAAAAGATGTCTTTAAAACCTAAACATATTAATCGTCAAATAGATCGCTATTACAGTGGTGACCTCACAGGGGCTGAAATGCATGAGCTGGAGAAACAGGCGCTATCCGACCCATTTTTGAAAGACGCAATGGACGGGTATGCGACAGCATATGGCAGCATAGCTTACTATAATAACAAATTGCAAAACCGATTTAAAGGAAAATATAAATATTGGGCTATTACAATATTGTCCTTTGCTTTAATTGTAATGACCGGACTCTACTTTACCAAATCAGAGACTATTGCGAATCAGGCTATGACTGACAATAGAGCGATAAAGAATATTGAGGAAGAATACGCTGAAAACTTATCTGAAATTGAAGTCATACCACATGCCATTGAAACATTGAGTGATATTGAAACAAAAGAACAAATTAAAACAACAATTGTGAAGCATGACTTTTCAAGTAACGACACGTATCATGCCGAAAGTAAAGAGAAAAACGACAATATAGTATTGGTAAAC
This sequence comes from Putridiphycobacter sp., assembly GCA_033719695.1. Lineage (GTDB taxonomy): Bacteria > Bacteroidota > Bacteroidia > Flavobacteriales_D > Crocinitomicaceae > Putridiphycobacter. Next base: position 2,659 of record JAWWDX010000197.1, on the reverse strand, counting down.
CCTAATGATTTGTTGATTGACGAAGAGTTACCCCAAATTGTTGTAGCTAAGAGGGCGCATAAAAAAGTCGTTTATCCCTATCGTTACTATTATGATTTGGCAGTGGTTGATTACAGCCGATTTGAAAATAGAGAGAAAAATATTAATAAAACCATCTACGTTTTATCAGGCGTAGATGCATCATTTGAGTCGGAAAATGCTAAAAACAGCCAAGAATTGGTAGAACAAACAGTCCAAGTGAGTTATTTATCGTATCTAGAGGAAACCATGTATTATTTTTCAAAAGACAGATACAAGAATGCTTTGAAGCGATTGAATATCATTTCAAACCATTATAAAAATGATTTGAATGCTTTATTTTATGGTGGATTGTGCTACTATAATTTAGGTGATTTCTCAACGGCACTAGCGGAATTTAACTCAGTTATTTCGTTAAAAGCAGGACCATTTACTGAGGAAGCTATGTGGTATAAAGCAAAAACCTTAATTAAATTAAAGCGGCATCAAGAAGCAAAAGATTTGCTAGCGGAAATTATATTAGGCGGTGGTTTTTATACCGATCAAGCTGCTGAACTACTTAAAAATCTATAATAAATAGCACCCTACCATTATCCGTAGCGTCTTAAAACTGTTAATATACTTTTTGACTCAACTTAATCGACAACCAATTTTTTAACTTGTATACCATCATTGTAATTAAGCTTTAAAAAATAAACCTGCGAAGCCAAATTCGCGACGGAGATTGTTGTGCTATTTCTTCCAACGCCAATGCAAGCAGTTTGGACAAGCTTACCATCAATACTGAATATCTCAATGATGGCTTGAGTGGTAAGGACCTTATTAAAAGAAATATTTAATTCATCATTTGCGGGATTCGGAAATAAGAGGATTTCAAAGTTATTGCCTGTAGAATTAGATAAACCTAAGTTATTATCAATCAGAATTTCGTAACTCACGGTGCAGCCACCGTCTACTTGTAAACTTACATTATAATTCCCATACCCAGAATAGGTGTGGATTGGGTTTTGAACAGTAGAAGTTGCCCCATCTCCAAAATTCCATAACCATGATGACCCACCTGTTGTTAAGTCGAAAAAGTTTGCGGTTAAACCAATATTATTCCAATCAAAGTCAGTATTGGCAACGGTTGCTGTTACCAAAACAGAATCACTTGAACAAGAGGTTTCACTGACTTCCAAATCGTAAAAATAGTAGTAAAAATCAGCTGGAGTAGTTGTTGCTGAACTACTCACAATGGTCATTAAACCTGGCAAAACATAAGGATAATTGGCGCCACTGTTATTCCTATATAAGTCTGCATTACTTAACCCAATACTATACTGACCTGGTCCCGGAATATGGAAACCTAACTCAACTCTTCCAGCGCCCACAAATGGTATGTCGACATCAACCACTTGAATGGCGTTGCCACCAGAATTGTATGCATCCCAAAGTGTCACTGTTCTTATGCCGGCTGAACCCGATTCTACCCAGGCTGAGTATATGGTTAATTCAGTTTCCGCTTCAAAATTGATTGCCCCAATAAAAGCTGTGTTGTGGTTTCCGCCAGCACCAATACTATTGTCAAGTGGTCCTACATAAGCATTGGTAAAATCTTGCACATTTACCGCATAATAGGAAGATGACGTAGTAGAAGGTACAGTATGATAATCGTTTCCAACTGCTAATAAATTACCAGACAAATCTGTCCAATGAATATCGTATGTTCCTGTTGCTGATAACAATATAGAATCTGTTGAACATCCTTGTCCATTGACAACTATCGGATTATCAGGTATTGTAACCGTTATAAAATCAATTTCAATCAGTGAATCGACGCCTATTGAATTACTGACAATTAACTTAACAGTATACAATCCTGGACTACCGTACACATGAGATGGATTTTGAATGGTATCTGTTGCGCCGTCGCCAAAATCCCACATCCAATTTTGAGGTGTATTAGTTGATAGATCTTCAAATTGAATAAAGCCAGAACAAGTCTGATACGTATTAGCATCAAAAGCAGCGTTAGGCGGACTAGTAGCAATGGCACATATAGGTGGCACATCAAAGGCCTCTACTTGATCGGTTCTACTGTTAGAACTTCCTTGACTGGCACTGAAGCCTAATCCTCTTTTTGCAAAAACACTCCATATTAAGCATTGATTTACACCATTATTCAAAAGCTGATCAGCTTGTAAAATGGCATCTCTGCCATCCACAAAACCAGGAGAACATGGTTGAAGCTTGAGACCTTCAATTATTAATTCTAAAACCATGTTGTTTCCACCAGTTCCCGACTCAATATTGGCATCAAAACCGTATTGATTGATAAAGGCCCAATTTAAATCCCACAACATGGTAGCCCAAACAAATCCAATGCCATGTGGCTGTGAGACATTCGCGACATCTGCCACATCACCATAAGTATAATCATTAACCACAAAACTTGTATCATACGGAGCATTTCGTATACCGCCTCCTGTAGTTGGTTCCGAAGTTGCAAAAGTGCCAATTGGTCTGTAAACTGGGTTGGCAACAGAGGTATCCATAGTTAACAAACAGGCTAAAATATCGCTCCACCCCTCTCCCATTTGTTCTTCATTACTTAAACAACCAGAATTTGAAGGACCACCTGTCAATCTATTTGATATAC
>JAWWDX010000196.1:0-5470 GCA_033719695.1 Putridiphycobacter sp. | reverse complement strand
GTTTAATGATATCTGTTCCACCATATACAGCCGTTACTTTCAATCCTCTAATATCGTTATCATATGTTTCCAAATCGCGGCTGATTTGAAGGCATAACTCACGTGTTGGACAAATAACAAGTCCTTGTACACTTTTTTGATTGACATCAATATGATGTATCATTGGTAAGCCAAAAGAAGCAGTTTTACCGGTTCCAGTTGATGCTAATCCAACCAAATCGCCTTGGTTTTCCAGTAAATAAGGAATGGCTTTTTCTTGGATTGGGGTAGGGTTCTCAAACCCCATAGTGGTTAACGACGATAAGATATCGTCTTTTAATCCTAATTCTTTAAATGTCATATTCTCTTTATTTTATTCGCTTAATCTTTTATTTTTAAGATTAAGTTTCATAGCTATTTGTTAATGAACAATAAAATAAAGGAAATCCAGGACCGCAGAATTTCGTCAATTAACCAACAACTATAATTTACAATGAGGACGTTTTCCTCAATTCGGGCGCAAAGGTACGTTAAAGAGATGATAAAACAATACTTTTTAACAATTATTGCGTTTTAAGTCAATATTTGCTGGAGATTCATCACCATTTTTTTCGCAATAACTTCCCAAATAAAATCTTTCTTTACCATCTTCAATGAGTTAGTTTTCATTTTGTCTAAATTTGAATTTGGTGTGTTACATATCGTTGTAATCGCATTCTTAATCGCTTTCGGACTGATGTCATTCAATAGAATACCATTTTCTTCAATCATCCTTGAAGAGGCGCCTACATCCGTAGTAATGATTGCTAGGCCATTTGCCATTGCTTCTAAAATAACAGTTGGCATCCCTTCTGCATGCGACGGGCAGACTAGAACATCTGCACCTTGAATATATTCGTGAATCTTTGCTTGATCTTTTATTTCACCTGTATAATGTGCTAAGCCTCGAAGTTCAGAATGCGGTAGTATAGGACCTATAAAAGTAAATTCAAAATCAAATTTCTTTTCATTTTTTATATTAATAAGTGCCTGCGTCAATTCCTCAATACCTTTTCTGCGTTCATTCCTACCTATGAAAATATACCTTAACGGTTTCGAACTGCTTTTTGGTTTACTAAGCCATTTGTTTTCAATGCCATTAGATTGATATAGAATTTTATTGTCCTTAACGCCTAATGCTTTAATAATGTCATTAATCTTGCCGCCAAAAGAATAGACGTAGTCAGCGTTTAAGCAATTTAACTTAACAAACGGGCGTAACAAATAGTGTTCTAATTTAACTTTTAAGTTTGGTGCTTTTTGATACATTTCAAAACCATGAAAATTGACTAACAATTTCGGTTTCATTTTGTTTTTTCCAAATGCCCAACCCGTAAAGCCTTGTGCATAAACAAAATCAAAATCGTTAAGTCGTTCTTTTAGCCTTTGATATATTAAATTAGAATATTTTTTGTTTTCATAAATATAATGCCCAGGCCATTTACCTTGATTAAGAAACGGAATGAATATAGTCTCCAATCTTTGTAGTTGTTCATTTGTAAATAAGCTATTAATGTGCCCCGTAAAATTGTCAGTACCTCTTTCTCCACAATGAACAAGTGTTACGATTACACCTTCATTAAGTAAAAGTTTTACAAGTACTGATGCATACTGTTGCATGCCGCCAGTAACGAAGGGAGTAATGCCATCTGTTAAAAAGAGAATTCGCATGTCAATAATTAGAAGTCATATTTAGTTTAAAATGCAAAGTAACTACATTTGTGATCGTATTTATGAAGCGTGTATACAATTCATCAATTTCAAACTGGTGGTCTTTATAAATTTGAAAAGAATCATGTAAATTATTGATAAAAGGAATGCGTTGTTCAAACTTTAACAAGGTGAGTTCAATTCCATCTTCTGAAATATACCTCGATAACCAGTTTTTTTCGACCATTTTACCAAATATATAATGAAATTTTTCTGGAAGATAGATTAAATCTTTGCTTGTTTGTTGGTAGATAGCATCAATAAAGTAGGGCAAAGAAAATGGTGATAGCTTCGACCAGTTTTTAGAAATGTAATGATCTAAAATAATGTCACTTGCTATATATGAAATACGTTTCACTCCGCCCTCTTGAAATATTTTAGCTACCTTCTGAATTTCAGGTGCTGAATCCGTAAACGAATCAATAAACCGGTGAATCTCAACACCACGCTTTATATTGCTAGGTAGCAGTGTGTTTAATGCTAGATCCCCTTTGAAATGGTCTCCAGCCAAATTACCCGATATATACTCAGGATTAAATTGTGTTATTAAGCAGTGACCTAGAAAATTCATTTAATTCTTTCCTACTTTAAAATCTGATGTAAAGTGAAATGTAATGTCTGGATAGTCAGACTGTGCCATTTGAAGTAAAAATGGTGTTTCTGCTAAAAATACGTAATTATCGTCTTTGTCTTTAGCAATGTAAATTGTTTTCGCTCTGATAAAACTATCTAATTGTGCTTGGTTATCAGTAGTCATCCAACAAGCTTTATAATAGCGCCTTGGAACAAATGCACATTTAGCGCCATATTCATGTTCTAATCTATAGGCTATTACTTCGAATTGCAGTTGCCCTACAGTTCCCACAATTTTTCTATTTCCCGGCTGTTGTATGAATAACTGTGCAACACCTTCGTCGGTCAATTGTTTAATCCCTTTCTCTAATTGTTTCGACTTCATAGGATCTTTGTTTTCAAGTTCCATAAAAATCTCTGGAGAAAAACTTGGAATCCCTTTGTAGCTGAATCCACCACCTTCGGTTAAGGTGTCTCCAATTTTAAAGGTGCCTGTATCATAAAGTCCAATTACATCTCCAGGGTAGGCCTCGTCAATAATGCTTTTGTCTTGCGCCATAAAAGATGTTGGGTTGGCAAATTTTAGCTTCTTGTCATGCCTTGAGTGGTTGTAAAATTTATTGCGTTCGAATTTTCCTGATACAATTCTCAAAAAGGCAATTCTATCTCTGTGTTTGGGATCTAAATTGGCGTGAATTTTAAAAATAAAACCTGAAAAATCTTTGTCGAGTGGCTCAATGAAGCCGTGATCTGATTCGCGACCTCTTGGTTCAGGAGAGATTCTTAAAAAAGCTTCAAGTAATTCTTTTACACCAAAATTATTGATAGCCGATCCAAAAAATACAGGCGCCACTTCGCCAGCTAAATACTTGCTCTTATCAAAAGCATCATAGACACCATTTACCAAATCTAATTCTTCTCGAAGCGTATCTGCAGGCGTATCACCAATAATTTCATTTAACTCTGGATCATTAATGTTTTCAACAGAAATAACCTCTTTACTAATTTTTGTTTTGTTAGCTGCAAATAGATTTAAACTACTGTCAAAAATATTATAAACACCTTGGAAGGTATGACCAATACCTATAGGCCAAGAAAGTGGTCGAACCTTGATTCCTAATTTACTTTCAAGTTCATCTAGCAGATCAAAAGGATCACGACCTTCTCTATCCATCTTGTTTATAAAAACGATTACCGGTGTGTTCCGCATTCTGCAAACTTCCATTAGTCTTTCGGTCTGCTCCTCAACACCATTAGCACAGTCTATAATAAGAATAACACTGTCTACCGCAGTAAGTGTCCGGTAGGTATCTTCTGCAAAATCCTTATGCCCAGGTGTGTCTAAAATATTTATTTGTTTGTCGTTATATTGGAAAGCCATGACGGAAGTGGCAACCGAAATCCCCCTTTGTTTTTCGATTTCCATAAAATCGGATGTTGCCGTTTTTTCAATCTTATTGTTTTTCACTGCACCTGCTGTTTGAATGGCACCACCAAATAACAACAGCTTTTCAGTTAAAGTTGTTTTACCGGCATCTGGATGTGAAATAATCGCGAAAGTTCTTCTTTTTTTGACCTCTTTTTCGATACTCATGTATATATTATTGTTTTCTTAAAAACAGTTTGTTAATCTTTTTATCGCTGTTTTAGCCAACAAAAATAGTGTTATTTCCGTATATTTGCAGTATGAATGCAAGGAATACCAAAAAAGGTGCACTGCTCATGTGTTTCTTTTTTATATCACTTGGCAGTTTTAGTAAAGCAAATAGTGGTAGTTTGCTAACTGAAAACTTGTCAAAACTTGAAAACGATTCCGTATATGTGAGAGCAAAAACGGATTTTAAACGTTTTACAAAAGGATTATACAAAGCGTTGAATGATTCAACACTCAGCTACCAATCTTTTGAATATGCAGCAAAAGGTTATTTTAACTTATTAAGAGAGAATAAAATTCAAAAAGAGCGTTTTTTTACAGTTATAGATTTTTCAAAACCTTCCACCGAAGAACGTCTGTATATCATTGATGTGTGCTATAATCGAATTATGTATAAGTCAATCGTGTCGCACGGTAGAAATTCTGGAACGTTGTACGCAAAAAATTTTTCTAATAAAAATGCTTCCCACCAAAGTAGTATTGGTTTTTTTAAGACCACTTCAACTTATCATAGCAAAAAATACAATCTTGCACTGCGATTAGATGGATTGGAATATACGAATAGCAATGCTAGCAGTAGAGGGATAGTAATGCATGGAGCAGATTACGCAACTTATGAATTCTTAAAGCAAAATGGTATGTTAGGCCGCTCATATGGATGTCCTGCTATGCCTCATAAAAATTTTGATAAAGTTGTTGATTGGATTAAACAAGGTACATGTTTGTTTATTTATTATCCTGACACTTATTATTTAAGTCGTTCAAAAATTTTAAACAGACAGGACTACTTAGCCTTTTTTGTTTAGTGGTTAGCTTTTCCTTTGAAAGTGTAACCTAAATCAGATATTTTTGATGCAATATCACTTTCAGAAACATCACCTTGTACCGTGAGTGTTTTTGATGATAGGTCAACCTCACTAAATGTAATACCTTTCAAATTTCCAATGTTTTTTTCAACTGATGCTTTGCAGTGATTGCAAGTCATTCCTTCAACAATATATTGTGTTTGATTTGTGTTGTTTATTGCCATTTTTCCCGGAATTAGTTTTTTAATTTCAACAAACAAAATTAGTAGAATTAGAATAATTGAGGCACCAATACCTGTCCAATTTTCAGAATCATGTACATGACTACTGTTTTCACTGCTAAGTAAGGAAAAAAGCTTCGTTGGCAGCACATAGTCAATAAGAAAGCCAAAAGAAAAGGCACCTAGTACAATTGCTACTAAATATGCGATAGTTGATTTCTTACCGAGTGATCGCCAAAGTACAGTAATAGTGGCAATATTAGTAGCAGGACCAGCCATTAAAAATACCAGTACTGCGCCAGGACTTACACCTACCAATAATAAGGCGCTAGCAATGGGCACTGAGGCCGTTGCACAGACATATAGTGGTATAGAGGCAATCAAAATAATCAACATGTTTAATAAAGGAGAGGTTAGGTAGTTCTCAAACAAAGATGCCGGAATTAAGTTTGTGATCATGGCAGCTAAAAGGACACCAGCAATTAACG
>JAWWDX010000195.1:0-5482 GCA_033719695.1 Putridiphycobacter sp. | reverse complement strand
AGTTGTTCGGCCCATTGGTCATCATTGAGCACCAATGCCCCCATAATCACATCTGAATGCCCTCCTAAATATTTAGTAGCCGAGTGCATCACTATGTCTGCCCCCAAATCAAGCGGATTTTGGAGATAGGGTGTAGCAAATGTATTGTCGACCACCAACATACATTGCTGCCTGTTTGCTATTTTTGCCACCATACCAATATCAATAATATTCATCATAGGGTTAGTTGGTGTTTCTACCCAAATGAGCTTTGTATTTCCAGTACAATGGTTTTCAATTAACTCCGCATTATTCATGTCAATAAAATGAAATTTAATGCCGTATTTTTCGAAGATTGTCTTGAAAATTCTATACGTGCCGCCATATAAATCGTTGGTCGATATGACCTCATCACCAGGATTTAGCATTTTCAAAACGCAGTCAATAGCAGCTATTCCAGATCCAAAACAAGCCCCAAATTTGCCATTTTCAATGGCTGCAATATTTTTTTCAAGGGCATGCCTAGTTGGGTTTTGTGACCGTGAATACTGGTAGCCCTTGTGGTTACCAATGCCTTCTTGTACATAAGTGCTCGTTTGATATATTGGCGTCATGATAGCACCTGTAGTAGGATCAGGTTGTAAACCAGCATGAATAGCCTTGGTTCCAAACTTCATGTCTATTTCTTCCATGTTACTTATCTCATATTAATTACAATTCTTTCCGGAAAAATCCATTATTTCATTTCTTTTAAATCTTTTTGAGCCTTCTTAGTTAAACCTTTCACAACTAAATTGTAAGAATGATCAATCAAGCTATAAATTCTTTCATCCGCTAATCCCTCATTAATGATAACTGTATTCCAGTGTTTTTTACTCATATGGTAACCAGGTTGAATCTCAACATGATTTGCTCTTAATTCTAGCGCATATTCGGGATCACACTTTAAATTAACACTCACAAATCTATCGATATTTGTCAGTGCAAACATTTTATCCATCACTTTATACACTAAGGTTACATCATCAAAAGGGGTTGAAACTTTTACCCCTTTTTTACGCAAACAATAATTATCTAGTTCTTCAATATTCATACCTGTATCAGACAGCAATTAATGTGCTAAGGTAATAAATAATGATTATTGAGTAACTATGACTAAATGGCTATTAAAAAGTGCTTATATTTGCAGTTAAAAACAATCATAAATGAGTTCATTATTAACAGTTGGAAGCGTTGCGTTTGACGCTATAGAAACACCATTTGGAAAAACAGATAAAATTGTAGGTGGTGCCGGAACATACATATCAATTTCAGCATCTTACTTTGCTAAAAACCAAAACATAGTTTCAGTAGTCGGAGAAGACTTTCCCAAAGAAACACTACAGGATTTAAAAAATAGAGGGATAAACATTGAAGGTTTACAGATTAAAGAAGGTGAAAAAACATTTTTTTGGTCAGGAAAATACCACAATGATATGAATTCTAGAGACACTTTAGTGACTGAATTAAACGTCTTGGAGCATTTTGACCCAATCATTCCAGAATCATACCAAGGAGTTGATTACTTAATGTTAGGAAATTTGGCGCCTACTGTTCAACGTCAGGTGATAGAGCGTTTAGAAGAGCGACCTAAATTAATCGCTATGGACACCATGAATTTCTGGATGGATATAATGATGGACGAAGTAAAGGCTACTTTAAAGATGATTGATGTTTTGATTATCAACGACGAAGAGGCACGTCAACTTTCTGGTGAGTATTCTCTTAAAAGAGCAGCAGCAGAAATTTTGAAAATGGGGCCATCTTTTTTAATCATTAAAAAAGGGGAGCACGGTGCACTTTTATTTAACGAAGAAAAAGTGTTTTTTGCACCGGCTTTACCATTAGAAGAAGTATTTGATCCAACTGGGGCTGGCGACACTTTCGCAGGGGGCTTTATGGGCTTCATTGCAAAAACAGATGACATATCTTTTGAAAACATGAAAAGAGCTATTATTGCAGGTTCTGCTATGGCTTCATTTTGTGTAGAATTATTCGGCACAGAAAGAATAGAGTCATTAAACAATACTGAAATATATGAACGCATGTTGGAGTTTGTAGATTTAGTTAATTTTAACATTGAACAATAAAACAACCAAAACAGCTTGATATTGGCTTAAGCCAATAGATAGAATACCTGACTTTTTCCCTGCAAAATGGGCATAACCATAAATGACAAGTGATGAAAACAGAGATTATTGAAAAAATAGAAGCCTTATTAAATCATGAAGATATAATGAGTGTTGGTGTCGAGTTTAAAACGCTTACCGACGAATTCTATAAAATAATTAACGAAGAAGAACGCCTTTTTGAGATTGAAAAATTAAACCGAATTGAGGCAGGAGAAAAAGCAGAGGATATTCAAAAGCCTGAGGATGCGCTTGTAGAAAGATTTAAAGCAGCTCTACAAGGCTTTAAATCGAAACGGAAAGCATTAAATGAGGCAAAAAAAGCAGAGGAAGCCGCTAATTTGGCGGAGAAAAAAGGATTAATTGGAGAATTAAAAGAACTCGTTGCTAATGAAGAGCACATTGGCAAAGCTATTAAGGCTATTCAAAACATCCAGTCTCGCTGGAGAGAAGTTGGGCCTATACCCAGAGATACACGTCAAGACATTCAGAAAGAATATTCACATTTAATGGACGATTTCCAGTATAATATTAATATATACAAGGAAATTAAAGAGCACGACTTAACTAAGAATGGTGCATTGAAAGAAGCTGTAATTGAAAAATTAAAAGCCCTTGATAATGAAAAAAGCATCAAAATTGTTGAGCAAAAACTGCATCTGCTGCAAGATGAATGGAATGACATTGGCGGCACAACAGCTGAAGCTTGGGAGAAATTAAAAGACAACTACTGGAATACTGTTAACGCCTTATATAGTAAAATACGCGATTTCTATGATGGGCGAAGAGCTGAGCAAAAAGAAAATATAGTTAAAAAATTAGCACTAATTGATAAGGTTGATGAAGTACTCGCAGGCGAGCCAAATGATACCAAAACTTGGAAAAAAGCCACAGATCAAATATTAGCCATTCAAGCAGAATGGAAAACCATTGGATTTGGACCTAAAAAGGAGAATGAAATCGTATGGAAAGGCTTTAGAGCAAAGTGTGACCAATTTTTTGATGCTAAAAATGAATTTTTCAAGGAAATAAATGCTGACTTTGATAAGGTGAAGGTTAAGAAAGAGGCTCTTATAGCACAACTAGACGGTATAGAAGATTCAGATGATTGGAGTGGCACAACTAAGTTGATTGTAACTCTCCAAAAACAATGGAAGCAATTGGGTTCTGCAGGTCAGAGAAACGAAAATAAACTATGGAAAAAATTTCGTGGCCCAATTGATGCCTTTTTTGCTAAAAAAGATGCTCATTTTGAAGGTTTAGATAAAGCTAATGAAGGTAATTTAACTCTAAAAGAGCAACTAATTTCAAAAATTGAAAACTACCAACTCACTAAAGATGTGACAGCAAATATTGCGCAATTGCAAGAGTTTAGCAAAGCCTTTACTGATATTGGCAATGTGCCATTTAAAGAAAAAGATAGAATTTATAATGCCTACAAAACTGCCTTAGATGCAAAGTATAATGCCTTGGAAATGGATACATCCGAAAAGGAAGCCATTTTATACAAAGCTAAAATTGAATCTATCTACAACAGTCCAAATGTAGAGCGTGAAATCGATCGTGAGGCACAGTTTTTAAGAAAGAAAATAGACTCCCTCGTTAAGGAAAAGGCGCAGGTAGAAACAAATTTGAGCTTTTTTGGAAATTCTGATCCTAAAAATCCATTATTAAAAACTGTTACCAAACAAATTGACGGGCTAAATAAAGACATCAAGTCATTCAAATCAAAACTGAAGGCTCTGTATAATTACGATCAAGAAAGCGAATGAACAAAATTATTAACTTGTTTAGCTTAGTTCTTTTTGCCGTCTTTAGTTTACTGGCAATAGGATCAATATATGACCTGGGTTTTTCAGTATACGAAATCAATGACATTCCCTACATCAAACAGATTGTTTACGGTATTTCGCTATTAATATTTCTTTTAGGTTTAATTCGTATTAAACGGCGGTTAGAAGGTAGAAAAGACATTAAGAACTATCAAAACTTTAATTTTTCAACACCTCTCTCAAAAGCGGGTGTTGGCAACGCAAGTTTATTTCTTGGAATTGAAATTGTTTTTGGCTTAGGGTTGATACTGATTCTTATAAAAATAAATGAATGGGATGAGCAAAATTTGATTTTACCACTATTTATAATCATGTCAATATTGGTCGCAGAAAACATACTATACTTAATCTATTTCCACCGCCATACTAACCGTTTTAAAATTGGGATAGGACCACAATTTATTGCTTATTTCGACAGAGAAATGCACATCTATTACTTTAAGGGATTAACGCGCATAGAGGTATACCAAAACATGGTCAATTTTAGATATAAAAATGACTTGAACATATTTTTAAATCTCAATATAATTCCTACTGATAAGCAAGCAGATTTCTTTGAAAAACTTGAAGATACACTTTCTGATAAAGGTGTATTCTTTGATGATAGCTATCACCAATTTATAGCTTCTTTAAAAACCTAATGCTACCTGCAAATGCAACCTATTTCAGTTGTAATAATAACTTTTAATGAAGCGCGAAACATTGAACGTGCTATAAAATCAGTATTAGATATTTCTGATGACATAATTGTAGTAGATAGTTATTCAACGGACGAAACAAAGGTTATTTGCAGTAAATATCCTGTTAGTTTTATAGCACATGAATGGCAAGGTTATAGCCAACAAAAAAATTATGCAAACACATTTGCTAAACACGCCTATATTCTTTCAATTGATGCTGATGAAGCATTGGATAAAACTTTAATTGCAGACATTAAAAAATGGCAAGAAAAAGGACTTTATGGTGTCTATATGATAAGCCGTTTAGTTAATTATTGTGGACAATGGATTAAGCATTCGTCATGGTATCCCGACAAAAAAATAAGGCTTTTTCCGAAAACAACAACATACTGGAAAGGCGAATTGGTTCATGAAACGCTTGCGTTTGATGAAACTTTACCAATTATAGAATTGAAAGGTCATTTACACCACTACACCTATTATAACTATATTGAACACCGTAAAAGGGCTGACAAATATTCAAAATTGACGGCAACAAAAATGCATCAAAAAGGCAAAAAAGCTTCCATTTTAAAACCTTACTTTAGTGCTATTGGCCGATTTATCAGTATGTACATTATACACCTTGGTTTTCTAGATGGTTACAACGGTTTTAAAATTGCTCAAATATCAGCATTGTCAAACATTTACAAATACAAATACCTAATCCAATTAAATCGTGAGCATAAAAAAGACCAATAAAATTGTCATTAGTCGAACAGACAGTATAGGTGATGTGGCATTGACGCTCCCTCTTATAGGTATTCTACGAAAAAAATTTCCT
>JAWWDX010000194.1:0-5560 GCA_033719695.1 Putridiphycobacter sp. | reverse complement strand
TTTGTTCCTAAAACCAACAAGTCAGCACTACAATTTTCAATCTCTTCCACTATGGTTTCTGAGAAAAGGCCAATTTCAACCTTTCCCTCAATTTTTACATTTGGAAATTTTTGCTCTAGTTCTGCTTGAACCTTTATCATTCTTTTCTGATAAAACTTTTGCAAATCGCTGTTGATGTCCACAACCATAGTGGCGCCAGCTTGTCGCGCATTAACAATATGTAGTAATTTAAACTTAGCATCTGCATAATGTTTCATGGCAAAATGTGCCGCTTTCAGAGAAGTTTCAGAAAAATCGATTGGAATTAAAATAGTCATTTGCTTTTTTATTTAAAGATACAGCAAAGTTTTCATGAAAAACTAACAAAAATCAATTCTTGAGCAGACTTTTTGCCGTATATCCACTGAGAAAGGCAATGAAAATTAAGCTTTGAAAAGTCTTTTTTCACCGTCGGTTGGAATCACACAAAAGCCAGTTTTTAGTTTATGTCGATTTTTACTGATGAGTTTATAAACACCGTCTCTCATAAAGGTAGGAACAAGGTAGCCTAATTTTAAAAATTGGTAGCGATTTTTAAGATCGTTTATTAATGCTAAAATCGCTGAAGATTTTTCATAGGTTTTCCCGTTCTTAATAACATACAAGGTTTCCATATTTATGGTAATATGAAAACCACTCAATAATTGCTCTGCAATGTCTGACTGCAGCGGTGTGAACTGAAAATGGTTATGCTTGCGATTTTTCAAGATAAATTGAACAGATTGATTACAAAAGCCGCAATCACCGTCGTATAAAACTATTGTTGTTTTTGCTGGATGCATTGCTCCAAAATTACTAATTTTAGAGCAAGATTTAGCGTTAAATAAAAGAAAAGAAAATGACAAGAATTGGCATATTATTATCAGGTAGTGGTGTATATGATGGCACTGAAATTCAAGAAGCGGTACTAGCTATGCTAGCCATCAAGGAATTAGGAGCAGACTATCAATGTATTAGTATTGATAAACCTCAAAAACATGTTATTAATCACCTGACGGGTGCAGAAATGCCAGAAACGCGTAATATGAAAATAGAATCTGCCCGAATTGCTAGGGGAGATGTGGCCGATATTTCTGACATGTCGCCTGCATTGCTTGATGCGTTGGTGTTGCCTGGTGGATTTGGAGCGGCTAAAAATTTGACCACTTGGGCGTTTAATGGTCCCGAAGGAGATATCTTACCAGAAGTAAAATTATTAATTGTCAATATGATTAACGCAGGCAAGCCGGTTTGTGGCCTGTGCGTTAGTCCTTTAGTGATAGCTAAAGCCTTAGAAGGTTCAGCCATACATCCACAACTTACTTTAGGCTCAACAACCAAGTCTTCGCCTTACGATATTGATGGTTTTCATGGTGGCTTAAAAGCAACTGGAGCTGAAGTACAAGAAAAAACAATCAGTGAAATATTAGTAGATGAAAATCATAAAATTGTGACTGCTCCTTGTTATATGATGGATGCTGATATTCTAGAAGTCCGTCAGAATATTAAAATGGCCATTGAAAAAACTGTGGAATTGATTGGTTAAAACACTGTTTTACTGAAGTGAAGTGTAGCAGGCAGAGCGCTGTATAGCTTTTGGGAGGTTACTTTGACAATGTAATAGCAGGATTGATTTCCACGATTTTTTTTAAAAAAGCACCAGCATTTTGCGGAGATATGTACAAATCCATATGTGTGGTAGACTCAATGATAATACCATTTCGTGCAAGTCCGAACTTTAAACCAACATAACTAGTTTTGTTAACGGTTATTTTTTTTATGTCTTCAATATCAATTTTGCCTTTAAAGGGACCTGAATGGTAAATTAAATGATTATTTTCAACACGATAATAGGTGTGGTGCCATATCCACAAAAGTAGGCCAGCAATGGCCATAATAATAAGTGATCCAAAAATGAATTCATTAGTTAGCCCATCTCGTTTGTAAACAAAAAACAATGGGGCAATACAAATGAAAATCGATCCAAATACCAAAACTCTAAAAAAATTATCTCGTCTACTGTTAACTTTCATTACTTAATTTGCGATAAAGGTATAAAAAAGGAATAGAATTCTTAAAACAAATTTATATTTGCCAAATGGCCGAAAAGGAATTATTAGCAACAGCATTTAAACACGAAAAAACAGCTGAATTTTCTAGTGTTTCCGTTTATTGCTATCAGCCGTTTAGTCACTCAAGTACAATGATTTACACTCAAGGGTTAGCCAACAATAATCAGCATGCATTGGCTGGTAAAACTGATCAAATTTACCCTTATATCGAGGTGTATTTTTTAGTGCCGTCCTATTGGAATGTCGCTAAAGCGGATCAGAAATGGCCTTTGGAAGTGATAAACAGAATAGTTTCAGGCAGAGTAAACCAAAAAGCCTGGTACGGACCAGGAGATACTTTTACAGCCCATCCGAAAGCCATGCAGAGTGATGAGGTGATTGATACCAATAGTTCAGGTGAAATAAGTACAATACCCAAAGCCATTAATAAAGTTTTTAAGCAGAATCATTTCATTTTAACAGAACCTGTGGCAGCACAAGGACATTTAACTGCTTTAGAGGGCGATTCTGTAAATTACCTTGCCATTGTACCCATTTACCAAAAGGAGTTTGAATATAAAACAAGTCGATCGGCGCTTGAACTCATTATGAAATTCGAGCAACGTCAAATCAACGAATTAATTGATGAACACCGCCCCATTGCTGCTCGAAAGAAGTTTTTTGGTCTGTTCTAAAGAGACGATATTGTTTTGACAGCTACCTTGGGTTGTCAGTTTTTTTAGTGTTTTAACTTGATATTCAGTTGTTTATTGTTCTAATGTGTATCAGGCTTGTTGCTGTACATAAATATTCCTAACCTGGGTTCAACAGGGCTGCAATAGATCAACAGTGATATAAATAAACATAGGTTACAAAATTGGGCATTTTTTGGTATTTTTTTTGCATGTGCACTCAATTGTTTATATTTGTTTGTAAAGAGCGTTAACTATGAAAAGAAAAATATTAATAGGGTTAATTGTTGTATTGGTTGCGGGAGCAGGTTATGGCTTCTATTTGTATAATAAAAAGGTGCCAACTTTAGAAAATGAAATAGCCGACTATACCTTAACAGCTGATGAACTGTATGACGCTTTTGATGTAGACGAAAATGCAGCTATGGCGCAATATGGCGATAAAATACTAGATGTTCAAGGAACAGTGGGTGATGTAGTTATTAAGAATGACCAAACAAACATTGTTTTAACTGCAGAAAATGCTATGGCTGGAGGCATAAATTGTTCTTTCAAATATGTGGTAAATGAAATTTCCGAAGGTGATGAGCTTACCATTCGAGGGCGGTGTCAAGGCATCTTGTTGGATGTTGTTTTAAATAATTGCAACCTTACTAATCAATGATAACCTTAAAAAATACATTACTGTTATTGACTGTCAGTACTTTTGTTATTGCTTGCTATAAAGACAATGAAGAAGAACTCTATGGTATAGAAACTTGTGAGGCGTCATCAGTTAGTTTTCAGGCTGACATTATGCCCATCATTGAAACAGGATGTAATACGGTTGGCTGCCATGTGCAAGGAGGCAACGCACCAACAATTTACGAAAATTACAATCAAATAAAAGCTAGTGTCGATAATGGCAAATTTGAGACTAGGGTATTAATAGATAAAACAATGCCACCAAGTGCACCGTTGACAGACTGTCAAATAAAATATTTGCAAAAGTGGTTAGATGACGGCGCACCTAACAATTAAAATAATAAATCATGAAAAAAATTATTGCAATCACCCTATTAGTAGGATTATCCTTTGTTGGATTTGGACAAAAATATTTGACACAAACCGGTCAAATTAACTTTTACTCTTTCGCTGAAAAAGAAGACATTACTGCTGTTAATAATCAGGTGTCAAGTGTTTTGAATACAGAAAATGGTGAATTGGCATTTTCGCTATTGATGAAAGCCTTTTCATTTGAAAAAGCGTTAATGCAAGAGCATTTCAATGAAAAATATGTGGAAAGTGACAAATATCCAAAGGCGACTTTCAAAGGGTCGATTATAGATTTTGATGCAGCGAAAATCACGGATAAGGCAACTACTGTGAAAGTTCAAGGGAAGCTTACCATTCACGGTGTAACGAAAGATATCACAACAACAGGTACTTTACAAAAAACTAGTTCAGGCAACATCATAGCTAAGGCGAGTTTCATTATAAATTTAGATGATTATAATATTGCCATTCCTTCGGCGGTGAAAAACAAGGTCTCAAATAAAATTGAAATTAAAGTAAACCTAGAGTATGAAAAAATGGGTTAAAATCCTTGTACTTTTCTTTGCGCTAGGTCAGGTGCAAAACGCCACAGCACAAGATGACCTTCTAGATCTATTGGAGTCGGAATCTGAACCCGTTACAAATTATACCTTTGCAACGTTTAAAGGCACAAAACTAGTTTCTGGTCATTCCATAGAAACGAACGGTAAAGGAGTGCTACAATTTTTAATAGGGCATAGGTTTGGTAGAATAAATTCTGGTATTTCTGACTTATTTGGCATAGATAATGCTACCATTCGACTCGGTTTTGAATATGGCATTACCGATCAATTGAATATTGGTTTTGGAAGGTCGTCGTATTTAAAAACATACGACGGCACTGTAAAATGGAAATTTTTGCGGCAAAAATCAGGCGCAGAAAACTTTCCGTTTACAGCCACTTTAGTGAGCCAAGGATTTATTGACACAACCCCTTGGTCTGACCCTGAACGACAAAACTTTTTCAGTTCCAGATTAGCCTACACACATTCACTTTTACTCGCTCGAAAGTTTAACAATTACCTTTCACTTCAGCTAATGCCTGCCATTGCTCACCGCAACATTGTACCGCTAAAAAAAGATAATAATACTATTGTGGCAGTAGGTGCAGGCGGATCCGTTAAATTAACAGGTTCACTTCGTGTCAATGTAGAATACTACTACATTCCAGAAAATCAGATTTTTTCACTTGTTAACGGCGAAACCGTTAAAAACCCCTTATCTATAGGTGTTGATTTGGAAACGGGCGGACATGTTTTTCAATTACACTTAACGAATAGTAGAGGCATGACAGAGAAGTTTTTGCTAGGTGAAACCACTGGGTCTTGGTTAAATGGAGATATTCACTTTGGCTTCAACGTTAGTCGCGTTTTTACTGTTAAAAAACCAAAAGAATATGAAAAAATATAAGTATTTTATTTTTCTTGTTGCATTATCTTTCATATTTTATAACTGTAAACATGAAATTATCAAGCAGGAACCTAGTATAACAACAGTTACGCAAAGTGGTAGTTGTAGTCCAGACAGTGTTTATTTCAATAAAGATGTCATGCCAATTATTCAAGCTAATTGCGCCGTTAGCGGTTGTCATGGTGGGGGAGCTGCGCAAGATGGTGTTGATTTGAGCTCATACGATAAAATCATAAATACAGGGGGTGTTAAGCCTTTTGATGCCAACGATTCTGATTTATATGAAGCTATTACTGAGACCAATTCAGATGACAT
>JAWWDX010000193.1:0-5578 GCA_033719695.1 Putridiphycobacter sp. | reverse complement strand
CACCTTCGGTAATTGGACAAGATGGAGACAATATCTACGTAGTTAGATATGAATCAAGTAAAAAGCCACTCATATCCGCATACAAAACCAATAATTTGCGGAGTACAAAAAGTGCACCTTTAATCATTGAATACAAAGGTAAAAAGCTTGACTTTATTGAGGGGTATATCATTAATAACCAACCTATATTGGCGACTAAATTTTACAATAAAAAAGGTAAAGTTGTTTATTTCTTTGCACATAAAGTTGATGAAAATTTAAAAGTGGGCCCTCCAATTTTAGTAGGGTCAGTTCCTTTTTTTGGCGGAGGAATATCGTTTTCTTATAGCTCAAGAGGCAACACCGTTTCAACCGAAGATATTTTTAATGTATCTGCTGATGGACAAAACGTTTTTGGTTTATTTAACCAAAGCAGTAAGGGGTCACCGTCTAAAGACTATAAGAGTGTTTTGTTAGATCAAAATCTTGACAAGATTGCTGATGCAACTGTTTCGTTACCGTATTTACCTGAAAACTTTGTGACCTTAAAGCAGGAACTTGGAAATGATGGTCGCTTATATATTTTAGGATACAATACCATAAAAGGAAAATCTAGTGGTATTATTAAGAGAGAAGAAATATTTAGAGACCATATTTGGCTTTATGCAGTTGATACAGAGAATGGAGAAATAGAAAAAGTGGAAATAGAAACCTCTGTTGACGTAGAACAAATGTCGCTAAAGGTATCGGAAAATGGAAATATTTTTATTGGTGCATTAACTTCAACTGCTGAGTCTGGGATGAATGGATCTATGTGTATTATTTATGATAATGCACTAAATGAATTAAACCGAACCATCACGCCTTTTGAAAGTGATTTTATAAAGACAACCTATACAGAGAAACAACTCAAAAAACAGGAAAAGAAAGAGCGAAAAGCAAATTCTAAAGGTAAAGCTGCGCCAACAACAAGTTTCTATAATTACGATATGCGACATATTGTTGAAAGCAAAGACGGAAGTTTTACGGTTTTTGCAGAACAGTATTATGTGATTGTAACCTCTACAACTACTACCAACAGTAATGGTACGACTACTACTTCCTATACTTACCACTATTATTACAACGATATTATTGCGGTGAGATATAACAGAGATGGGCAATATATTTGGAAAAATGTGATTGAAAAAAGACAACATTCCATCAATGACTTTGGATTTTACTCATCATTTTTTCCCATAGTTGATGGTAATGATATAGGTGTAATTTTTAACACTAAAGAAATAGAGAATTTAGATGAGGATGAGCTATCGCGAAGTGAAAAAAAGGCTGCCAGTAGAAAGACAATTTGTATGAATGTGACCTTAACAAATGACGGAGGTATTGACAAAGAGGAATTGTTTTCATTTGATGAAGGTGAAAAACTTCAAATTGCCCCTAAATACTCTTCACAAACCGCATCAGGAGACGTGGTAATTTTTGCTAAGAGCAGAAAGGGCTCTAAAATTGGTGTAATTCAATTGTAACTACCTCTCAAAAACTAAAAAAGCCATTCCTAAAAGTTAGGAATGGCTTTTTTTATAGCAAGATTTTTCTCTAATTACCTTCAGGCGCTAATCTTAGCACAATGCCATCAATGTCGTCAGTAATCTGTATTTGACAACCCAAACGGCTGTTTGGCTCCACGAAAAAGGCCTCATCTAACATGTCAAGTTCAGAATCTGATTGCTCAGGTAAGTCAGTATCTGATTCTAAATAGCACTGACATGTTGCGCACATAGCCATACCGCCACAACGGCCTTCTACTGGAAGTTCGTATGAACGACATACTTCCATGATATTCATATTCATGTCTGTAGGTGCCTCAAGCTCGTGCTTCACCCCTTCTCTGTCAATGATGTTTACTGTAATTGTATTTTCAGCCATATTGTTTTGAAATCAAAAATTAATCCAAAGAAAAAAACTAAGGATTTTTTGCAAATTTAATTCTAAATTAAAAAATACGGGGGAAATACTATAAAAATATGATTTTACCAGATTGTATGATTTCCTCTCCTTGATAAATAGCGTAAACCATAACTGAATTTTTAAATTTTATTGCAGGCAACCACTCGTTTTGATAGTCCTTAAAATATTTAATTTGGGATCCTTTTAAATCATATACGAATAAATCTCCGTTAATGCCGTCATCAAAAATGAGTGGAAATGGATTGCTGTTAAAATCATATAATACATCAACTTTTTCATTATTTTCCGTAGGCAACAACTTCACTTCAAATTCTTTTACTTTGGAACAGCCATTGTCAAACAACACTTTTACCCAGTGCTTACCCGGAACATAAAAAGTTGTAGCTAAACCATCAGTACTGTTAGACCAGATTACATCTTTAATATCAGAATTTACGCTAATTTCAGCAGGAAGAGTGCTGTCTCTCAAATAATAAACTGATTCAATTTCATCTAGTTCCCGAGTTGGGCAAATAAGATCGACATTTCTAGCTTGAGTAGTTTCCAAAATTACACGAGTGGCATGTGGAGATGTTCTGACGGCATAGTAATTAGCATCAAAGGGCAGATTACTTTTTAAACTATTTCTAGAATCCCACTCAAAACCATTATAAAATGTGAATCTGGTATTGTCATCAATTGAAGAATAGTAATTTTTATAAGTTCTCGCAATGTAGATGTCACCGCTCCAATTATGCATTAACCTCCCAGTACCAACATTGGCAGTAGCATCAGGTAATACATCATAAAAAACAGAATCGTTAAAAGCCATTTTGTAAAGTCTTGCTCCAATATATGGTGGAAAAGTTTCAATATAAATATTCCCCATTACATCATAACTAGGCCTATACAAGGGATAGTCTGTGACAAAACTTTGAATTTTCCTAAAGGTCCCTTCCTTTTTGTTAAACTGATAAATTGTATTAAAAGATGTCACAAATACTTTTTCCCCCACACTGCAAACCTTTTGAATTGAATCTCCAGCTATCGAATAAAGGATGACATTTGTAAACGTATTTGAAGTCTGTATTAATTTACCCTCTTTAACAGTGTAATTAACATTCAAAGTAGAGGTTCCTTTTTGATAAAGCACTGAATCAAACTCTGCTCTCAAAATCATTGAATACTCATATGTTCTCGCATTTACCTTCAGAAAATAGCTTGTATCAAGATGACTGAATGAATTATCGTAATGATAAGAAACCTCCCCATATACATTACCAAATTCGTCTTCTCCTAAGAAATATCTATGTACTGTAAGGTTATTTCCAGAAACTTGTTTCAGTACTTCGTCTTGAAGCAAATATTGTTTGTATTCACCATCTTTGTTTATTGCATATGTGCTAAAACCCAACTGAAAAATCTCATTATTTCTATTGATGTACTTATAACTCTGGTAATAGTCTCTTATATTTTTTAGAGGTGTGGTTACATATGGAGTAATTGTTTCATTTCGCTCCAACTTGTATAAACTGGGATGATATTCTGCTGCCGGCCAAATGTGCATTTTTAACAATAATGATTTATCATCATCCACTCTACCTAACGCATAAATTTCACCTGGTAAATTAAGTGCATTTAAGTACTTATTCGTTTTAATACTTTCAGTTGTATCTATAATTATCAATAAGTTGTCTTGCTGTCTAACTAGGCAAAGCGAGTCAGAAACATATTGACCATAGGTTACTGAGCTAGCAGGTAAATTAAACTCATCTGTAAAATTTCTAATAACTCCTGTTGTATCCATTACTCCCTGAATTCCAGAAGTTGTTACGAAAGGAAACCTGTGCTTCCTGGCATCATAAAAATAAGGTGTTTCAGCCAAAGCATATGGCTTAATGGACACATTATTTTGATTGTCCATATCCCAAAAAATAATTCGACCTAAATTTGTGGATACCACCATTACCGATTCCGAGCAACCAAATGAATAAACCCTTTCGTCAGACATCAACATATTAGCTAAATTATTTAATTCAATTTTTTGAAACCCTGTGACAGGATTTAGTTGTAACAACATTGGAGTAGAATCTACATAAGACTGTCTGAAGATGTATAAATTCTCACCACCGACACTTATATTGTTATGACTTAAACTAACTGAAACCGGCCCCGGAAAATTTATCAGGCCTACACCAGGAATGAATTCGTCATAGGCAGAACCAGCAAAATCCTGCAAATAATCTGTCCAACTAAAAAACTTTCGCTCTTTAGAGTTCATATTAAACACTAATGCTCCTGAATGCTCTAAAGCAGATCGCTCCCCATTAAGAATTACTAAAAAACTATCAATTTGATAAGGTTGAGCATTTCCCCTGATCGGAAAACCTGTATGAATACTATATTCATTTATCACTCCTGAATTCTCATCAATTTCGCGTAATATATTGTCTCTATCAATGTTATAAATTCTATTTTGATAAGAAAATGCTGAGAAGTCACTGTTATTTGCGTCAAAATTTAATGGTAAATACTCAAACTGGTTAAATCCAGTTATGCTCGACATTAAAAAAAGAAAAATAACAAATAGGCTCTTCATATTTCAGACATTATGTATAGCTACCAATATATTGATAAACGAACAAATACTGTAATACGTTGGTAAAAAATATTTTAAAACCCATTCACACCATTCACGGTGGTATACTTTAATACATTCTTTTTATCAGGGTGAATTCTGGCAAAAGCCGACTGAACAGCAATGGTTCCTTCATGGAAGCCACATAAAATGAGCTTTAACTTGCCTTCATAAGTATTCACATCACCAATAGCATAGATTCCAGGTCTATTAGTTGAATAGTCAACGGTATCAACTTTAATGGCGTTCTTTTCAATTTCTAATCCCCAGTCAGCAATAGGACCTAATGATGGTTTTAAACCAAATAAAGGTACAAAGTGATCAGCTTCTTTCACAAATTCACCTTGTGTTTGGTGTTTGATGGTAACTTGCTGAACATGTTCAGCTCCATTAATCCCAATCACTTCAGCTTCAGTAATTAAATTAATCTTTCCTGCTTCAGCTAAATTCATTACTTTTTGAACAGAATCTAAATGACCTCTAAAGGAATTTCGACGGTGTACTAAAGACAATTCACTGGCAATTTTATTTTCAATTAAGTAAATAGACCAGTCTAAGGCTGAATCTCCACCACCAGCAACTACTACTTTTTTTCCTCTATAAAATTCAGGATCTTTAATGATGTATTCAACACCTTTATCTTCGTACTTCTCCAAATTCTCAACTGGTGGTTTACGTGGTTCAAACACGCCTAAGCCTCCTGCTATCATTACAACTGGCGCCAAATGTTTGGTTCCTTTATTAGTTGTTACTACAAATTTGTTACCTTCAACTTCTTCAATAGAAACAGCAGATTCTCCTAGGGTGAATTGCGGTTTAAATGGGGCAGCTTGCGCCATTAAATTATCAATTAATTCTCCAGCATCAACAGTAGGATATCCAGGGATATCATAAATTGGTTTTTTGGGATAAATCTCCGTTAATTGTCCTCCGGGCTGTGGTAAAGAATCTATTAGATGACATTTAAGTTTTAATAGGCCTGCTTCAAATACAGTGAAAAGTCCAACTGGCCCT
>JAWWDX010000192.1:0-5625 GCA_033719695.1 Putridiphycobacter sp. | reverse complement strand
CTTCATTAGTATATACCAAACACTAACTAACCACAGTCCGTATAATTTGGCACCCGAACAATATTATTCAGAAAGTTATTTAAAAAGTAGACTTGGTGAACTGGGTCGTCAGCTAAACAAAATCATAATTGCTCCAAATATTATCAGCAGTATTTTATCTGCCGACGACGCACTTCATTTTTTCATAAATGAATTTAAAAAAGACGAGCGCTTTAACAATACTATATTTATAATTGTGGGCGACCATGCAGTAAATTTGAATCTTCGAAAACATGCGCTCGAGCGCTTTCATGTGCCATTAATTATTTATTCGCCACTTATTGAAAAGTCAGCTGCTTTTGCGGGAATGTGCTCACATATCGATATTGCACCATCATTATTAGCGCTTTTGGAAAACAATTTCGATTTGGTGTTCTCACCTGAGAAACACTTTATTGGTGAAGGCTTGGATACCAGTATTACCTTCAACGCAAACCGCAGTATTCCTTTAACAGTTAATAGAATGGAAACCCCAAGCTTTATAGTAAATAGTACAATGATGCAAGGAAATAATTATTACGATCTGGATGAAAACTGGGACTCAAAGCTAGCCTCTGAGGCCAATAAAGCATTTGCCGTTAAACGGATAAAGTCATACAAAATAATAAATAAAATAGTTTGCGACGAAAATAGAATATGGCCATTCCCAAAAGTTATTTTACATAATAGATACCTGGTAGAATCGTCGCTTAGGGAATAAAAAAACCCAGACGATATAGCCTGGGCTTGATACTCAATTAAGTTTAAAGTTTAGTTATTCACCAACCACTTCAAATTTAAAATCTTGTTTTACTTCTTTGTGTAAGTTTGCTGTTGCATCATAAGTTCCAATTTCTCTAATTGGCTCGTTAATGATTTTAATTGATTTTCTATCAACTTCAACACCTGATTCTTTTAAAGCTTCTGCAATCAATACAGAATTTACTGAACCAAATATTTTGCCGTTCTCACCAACTTTAGCAACAATTTTTACTGTGATGCTTTCTAATTTAGTTGCAATAGCTTGTGCATCTTCTTTAATTTTAGAATCCTTATGCGACTTTTGCTTCATTACTTCGGCATGTGCCTTTTTTTCAGACTCTGTTGCTAATATTGCATAGCCTTGAGGAATTAAAAAGTTTCTTCCGTAACCAGGTTTAACTGTTACAACGTCATCTTTATATCCTAATTTATCTACGTTTTTCTTTAATATAACTTCCATGATAAGTTTTTTAAGTGTTTAACAATGCAGTTAATGAATTACTTCATTAAATCTGCTACATAAGGTAAAATAGCTAAGTGTCTCGCTCTCTTTACCGCTTTGTTTACCTTCTTTTGGTATTTTTGAGATGTACCTGTTAAACGTCTTGGTAAAATTTTACCTTGCTCGTTAATAAACTTTAATAAATAATCAGGATCTTTATAATCCACATATTTAATACCACTCTTTTTGAATCTACAGTATTTCTCTTTTTTAATTTCAATACTGATTGGATTTAAATATCTAATATCTGATGCCATAATTCTTTTACTTTAAATTAATGATTACTTAAGCTGTTGCTTTTTTGTTAAATTTTTCAGCAAATTCCACGTGATGCTTCTCCATTTTAATTGTTAAGAATCTCATAATACGCTCATCACGCTTATATTCGATTTCTAACTTACGGATCAATTCACCTTCAGCTTCAAATTGAATTAAATTGTAAAATCCAGTTGACTTTTTCTGGATAGAGTATGCCATTTTTTTCATACCCCAGAATTCCTTGTGCATTATTTTACCGCCATTGTTGGTAATATAATCTTCAAAGACTTTTACTGCTTCCTTTGCCTGGTCTTCAGACAAAACGGGAGTTAAAATGAAAACAGTTTCGTACTTATTCATATTATTTTGTTTTTAAATTGGGTGCAAAGATAGGATTTTATTCTGAAATAGCAATACTTATCAACAATAAGTATAATTTCCGTGCAAAGTAAATAATTTACACTCAGAAAAATTATATTTGTACCCGTTAATTATGAGTAATTTCGTTGTTTCAGCCCGTAAGTACCGTCCCCAAACCTTTAATACGGTTGTGGGTCAGGATGCTATTACAACTACCCTACGTAACGCCATAACAAAACAGCACTTAGCGCAAGCTTTTCTGTTCTGTGGATCACGCGGAGTTGGTAAAACAACGACAGCTAGGATTCTAGCGAAAACCATCAACTGCTTTAATTTAGATGAAAAAGCTGAGCCGTGCAATAATTGCGAAAGTTGCACGTCTTTTAATGAAGGACATTCATTCAATATCTTAGAATTAGATGCAGCATCCAACAATTCTGTTGAGGACATAAGAAACCTGATAGACCAAGTAAGAATTGCGCCGCAAGTAGGTAAATATAAGATCTTTATAATTGACGAGGTGCACATGCTCTCTCAAGCAGCCTTTAACGCATTTTTGAAAACGCTTGAGGAGCCGCCGGAACACGCTATTTTTATTTTAGCTACTACCGAAAAACACAAAATTCTACCTACCATTTTGTCAAGGTGCCAGATTTTTGACTTTCATAGAATTAATGTTGAAGATATTGTCAGTCATTTGCAAGACATTAGTGAAAAAGAAAATGTTAAAGCAGATGAAAAAGCACTACATGTCATAGGTCAGAAAGCAGATGGCGCACTGAGAGATGCACTATCCATTTTCGACCAAATAGTGTCGTTTAGCGGCGGTAATATAACTTATGATTCGGTGATTGAAAATTTAAATGTTTTAGATTACGACTATTACTTTAAAATTGTAGACTATGCTTTAAAAGGAGCCATTAATGAAAATTTACTTGTTTACAACGATATTCTAGAAAAAGGTTTTGATGGGTCTCAATTCATCATTGGTTTAGCTGAGCATTTAAGAAATTTACTGGTTTGCAAAAACGAAGCCTCCATTAAATTATTGGAAGTTCCAAATGACATCAAAGCCGCTTACAAAAAACAAGCAGAAAATTGTCCAACCCAACTTATATTGTTAGGCCTAGATTTGTTAAAAGATACTGAATTCAATTTTAAAGGCGCTAAAAACAAGCGATTACATATAGAAGTCGCGCTTATGAAATTGTCGTCAATCCAAGCCAATTTAGAAAAAAAAAAAGCTTAATTGACTTTAGAGAAATTGAAATCATTCCTTTTAACGGTCAATTAGCAGGGCCCCAGAAGGAACACTCTGCTGAACAACAGGCACACAAAACAGTGTCCACAAAATCTCATAACCCTGCTATTCCGGAACCAAAAAAGTATAAAAAACCAAGCGGTAAACTGCAGACCGCCAATGTGGGCATTAAAAGTATTCTAAATCCACCTAAAAAACAGGTTGCAGACAATGTGGCCGAACAAAGTGTGGCATCAACCAATACACCGGTGACAGCGGAAGCGCTTGACCACGCTTGGAAGTCGTACATTCTGAAATTGCAACGCGAAAAGAAAAGTAGTTTATACTCAACCTTAAACAGTTGTAACCACCGATTGGGATCTGACCTAGTGATTACCATAGACACTAACAACAGCAATCAAGAAGAACAAATAGACGCTATCAAACCTCAATTTTTAGGTTATTTAAGACAGACTTTAAAAAACAGCTCCCTTGCACTACAATATAATAGAATTGAAGCTGCAAAGGCTAGTTTTACCGATAATAAATCCGTTTTTGATGAATTGACAAAAGAAAACCAAAGCTTGGTTAAATTCAGAAAAATGTTTGGCCTTGATATTGACTTTTAATCCGTTTACTTTTTAAAAGTAATCGTAACTAAGAAGCCATCATGGTTTGAAAATTCGCAAGTTCCATCTAATTGTTCCGATAGTATTTCTATCAAGTCAAAACCAAGTGACTTGCCATCTCTTTTTACTTTATCTTTCACGAAACCAACACCATTATCTCTTACCGTTAGTTGATAATATGACGGATTTAAGGATTTTAGCGCTATCCAAATATCACCACTATCTTTGTCTTTAAATGCATGTTTTATGGCATTTGTAATCGCTTCACTAAGAATTAACCCGAGCGGAATGGCCTTTTCTAATACCAATTCAATTTGATTCATATTGATATGAAACGCAATGGCTTTTTGAACATTAATATAGCTCTTTTCAATAGAAACGACGAGTTCAGAGACATATTCTGAAATATTGATCTTATCTACTTCATCATGCTGGTATAGCAATTCATGAACTAACGACATGGAATTAATACGCTGTTGGGTTTCACTCAAAATCCTATCCACTTCGGGCTTATCAACAGCCATTTTTTGCAAATTTATTAGGCTAGAAATAATCTGAAAATTATTTTTGACACGGTGATGGACTTCTTTAAAGAGGACATTATTTTCGGAAATTGATTTTTTTAATTGCTTATTAATGATTCTAATTCGCCTAACAATAACAAACAGCCCTACAATGGCAATAATAAAAACGCCAACAGCGGTCAACAAATAGCGATTTAGGTTTGATTTATCTTTTAGATCGGACTTTATCTTTTCAATTTTTAAATTGTTTGAAATGGTATTGATACTATCCAAATAAAAATCTTGGTTAACTTTAAGTCTATTTTCAAGTTCAAAGGTGAAAAATTCTTCATGGTTATGTAAAATCTTATCATGTGACACAAGTGCTTTTTGAAGAAATTTATGCGCCTTATAGTAATTCCCTGTTTTCTCATAATTCTCTGCCAGTAATAATTCAGTTCTAAGTAGCAATCTGTCAGAATAGTCGTGATTCAACTTTTCATATCCCGCTTCAAGCACTTGTATTGATTTAGCATATTGTTTTTTATAGTGCAAATATGAACCAATAAAAATATCTGCTTTATTGATTGAAATATCATCTTCATAATTTACAAAAATCTCTCTAGCTAAATCAATAAACAATTTCGCAGAATCCAGTGCACCTGTTTCTAGTAAATAATAGCTATTTGTTAAATAGAAATCGCCAAGTGCAATATTTTTATCATTATAATCTACTAACGCAAAACCAGTATCTAAGTTTTCTTTCGCCTGAGCATAATCCCTTTTGTCGACATACGCACTGGCAATGCTGAAATAACAATATTTAAGCATTGATTCATCTCCCAACTCTCTGAATAAAGCAGCTGATTTTTTATAATATTCAATGGCATTTTCTTCTGCAAAAAGGATATAATTTATCCCTGCTATATTGTTGTAAGAATACGCTTCAATCGCTTTTAATTCTTGCAGTTCTGCCGTTGTGAACCCCGTGGAAACTTTTGATAAATAAATGATGTCTAAATATTCCTTTATTGCCCTATTATATTTATAATCCATATAATACGCGTTTCCCAAACGGTGTTTAATGTGAAAAAAAAGTATCGATATACCTTCGTCTTTAATGGCTTCAAGTGCTAAATTGCATAAAGCTTCCCCTTCAATGGTGTTGCCACTATACATTGCTAATTTCGACTTGCGAAAATAAAAATCGGCCAATGCATTCTGATCAGAACTACCTTTAACTAGTTCGAACGCTGTATCATAATACGTTTGAGCTTTAGCCTGATCGGCAGCTATAAAGGTCGTATACCGCTCAGCTGAGTCTAACAAAGCAGACAAGCTTACATCATTAGT
>JAWWDX010000191.1:0-5795 GCA_033719695.1 Putridiphycobacter sp. | reverse complement strand
TGGTTAGTATCAAAATCCATACCTGTTATGCCCCAAGGCAATGTGCCATCTGGATTTATTCTTTGAACATAGGCATCAAACCTGTTGTCATGTGCTAGTTTATACGAATAATAAATAGTGTCACCATCCTGTACACCATAATAGGTTGTATTATAAGTCGTTGTATTGCCCGTTGCAAACAATTGGGTTGGATTAGCCCATTGACTTACTCCAGAGCTATTGAATCGTTGCGCATACATTGTTGAGTTTATACCACTTCCCAATTGATGATAAACCGATACAATATCTTGATTGGACAGCTCATACATATTTGCAGAAACCGTTCCACTACCTAGACTGGCTGGTGCCCCCCAAATACCATTTCCATTCTCATCAAATTTTTGAATTTCGCCAGCAAAACTAGAACCATTTAACCATGAAACCATTACTTCTCCAGAATCCAATGGAAGTGTGCGAACCAAATACGCTGTACCTAAACTAATACCATCACTGGACCAAAGATTATTTCCAGAAGCATCCAATTTAAAAACAAAACCACCATTCCCATTGGTTCCCGTAAGACCAACATAAATATTGTCATTCTTGTCAATGCTTAACGACCATATCTGTGTGAATGTACCCATGGGTATGGTATTACTAATCAAAGCACCGTCAGTTCCTAGTTCTTGGTTTCCGTCGGCATCAAGAATCTGGAGTCTTAACTCATAATTAATGGTTGGAACTGGTTTCCAAAACACGATGTATGTTTTGTCATTTGACCCTACAACCGATTTTGAATCATCAGCATTTGAGTTGGCAACCAAAGTATTCACTGCTGTATCTTCTGTCCATTGCGGATATAGTGATAGGGTTGTCATAAACAATAGTAATACAAGAGTAATTTTTTTCATGATTTATCAGGTTTTTGGTTAGAATTATATTTAATTTTTTTAACGATCTTGTTCAGCGCACTTTTTTTGACTTCAACATCTTTCAGGAGTTCTTCTAATGTTTTTTCTTTCTTTTTAGCCATAATACCAGCTTCCATTATTGAAAGTGTAAATATAAGCCAGCATGTATTTTCAATAAAATATATCAACCTAGGTAAACCACTCAACACACAAAAACAGCCCCATCAAAAACACTCATTTAAATGTATTCAATTAATAATCAAACACATAAATAACGAAGTTTACGCCAATGTGTTCAAGTAAGTTGACAGATTTTCTTTTGTGTTCGTGAGGTCTAATTTTTTTCGCAAACGGGTTCTGGCATTTTCCACAGACTTAAAATTTTGACCCGTTAGCTGTGAAATCTCTTTTGAAGTCAGATCTAAAAAAAGCATGGCACACAATCTTCTATCCTTTGGAGTAAGGTCAGGATGTAACTTTTGAAGATTTTTGTAAAATGATTTATGTACCTGTTCAAAACTCACTTCAAATTCCTTCCAAATATCCGTGTTCAAATCCAGTTTCAGCCTTTTAAGAATATAGTCAATGGCGTGTTGGGTTTCCTTTTTTACGGCACTGCGTTTAATTTGTTTTAAATCATTTAATATCCCATTGATAATATCGGTACGATGTATTTCACCCATGGCCTTGCCTACTAAAGCTTTATTTTTTGACTCTAAGCTTTGTCTCAATTCCATCTGTTTAGAAATTAGTAATTCCTTTTCTAATCTGTTTTTTTGGATGCGATTTCTAAATCTAAATAAAATCAACAATAAAGTCAGGATACCTGTCAATAAGGCCAAACCTATTATCAAGTATCTAAATTGCTTTTTCTCTTGCTGCAATTGGCGAATTTTTGTTTTGCTCTTAAACTCTTCTTGAAGCCGTAAGCTTTCCACATTTACTGCTTGCGCTTCAATATTTAAACTATCCCTAACCGTATTGAATAATTGAAAATAATGTGTAGCCTGTTCATAATCTTTCTTTTCAATATAATTTTCATAAATTGTATTCAAGCTATTCATACTATTAAAATTGTAAAGGTCGCCTTTAGAATCTATAGCCAACTTCGCATAGTAAATGGCCGAATCATGTACTTTATTCCTAGAAAAATATTCAGCCATGATATAATTAAAATATCCAGTAGCAGCACTCTCTTCATTAAACTTTGTCAATGTCTTGGCCCTTTTGAAAAAAGCATATGCCAAGGAATCGTTGTTTTGAAGAAAACCAACACGCCCCAAACTGGTATAATTGTAAATGTAAAGTGAGGTATCCTTAATGGCTTGTGTAAACTTGAGCGATTTTTGAAAAAAATACTGGGAAGAATCCAAATCACTTTTAAGAAAAAAAGTCCCCATATTATTGAGTATTTGGGCCAATCTTAAAGTATCCTTATTTTTACTTTGATAGTCAAACACCTTCCTAAAAAACTTGGAAGCCTGGTGTTGATCATTTAATTCAGCATAAATAATGGCTAAATTATTCTCAACTTTTGCCCTATCATCATCTCGCTCAAAATCTTTGTAAATATTTAATGCTTTAAGATAATAATCAAGACCTACGTCTAAAACTCCCTTATTATGGTAAAGTTTAGCCAAATCAAAATAAACTTTTCCCAATAAAAGTTGATTGCCAGTGTTTTTCGACTCCTTCTCAGCCAGCTCAAAGTATACCAGTGATCTTTCCCAATCAGAACCCTGTAATTGGTGTGCAATCCGCAATGCTAAATCAACTCTTTTGTCAGGTTGGTTTACCAAGTTTAAGCTATCTACCATTTGGTTTATAGTCTCTTGAGGTGTGCAGACTCGCATTCCTAAAAAAAACAGGACAATAACAAAAAGGTTGGTTTTCATTAATTTATAATCAAGAGCTGTAAAAAACGAACTCTACATTTATGAAATAAAGATAGTAAACTATAATCATCTTAAAAAAATAGCTTGCAAATTTTGTATTTGTCGTAATTGTATTGTCTTTTTCACATCTATATGGTTTTATATTAAATTAAAAAGCCACCTCTTTCGAGATGGCTTTTAACACTAAATGTTTGAAAAAAATCACTTGAATTGTTTAACAATTCTTATTGTTTCTGTTTGACCAGCAACAATAACTTTTACTAAATAATGACCAGTATCCAGATTTGAGAAATCTATGTTGGCATTATCCATATTTGGTGTCACTTCTAAAACTTGTTGTCCTAAAAGATTATATACTGCTATGCTTTCTAAACTGCCTTTAGACTTTAGCGTCAGAGTCTTGTTTACCGGGTTAGGATAGTACTTTAACATATTTTCAATATGGATGTTGTCCTCAACAGAAAGCGTCGCAAAATCATCAACTACTACATCATCTACATAAAAATTGTATCCAGCCTCATTAACCGTACCTTCATTGGCCCAAAATGCCAATCTGGTAGTTGCTGATGTAAATGCTGATAGATCCAGAATAATGTCATCACCCGTATTTGATGGTGTGTTTGCAGCATTCCATGTTTGTAATACCGTCCAGTTGGCTCCATTATCTTGACTAATTAACAGCAACACTTCATCATCCGAGTCCATAGTAACGGCATCTGCCCCAGAATAACCTGTTGCACCTACTTTAAATGCCATGCCATTACTTCCGGTTGATAAATCAAAAGTAGGAGATACCAACCAATCCATATCACCAATTCCACTAAAGGAAAATCTTGCGCTACTATTACTAACATTGTTTAAAAAGCCACCGTTGCCCCAACCACCATTATTGCCGTTAGAACCAGTGGCTACATCTGTATCATTCCCTTCACTCCAGCATGTTGGCAAGTAATCAGTAAAATCTTGATTGTATGGCAGACCATAGTAACTGCAAGATGTTGTAAACGCAAAAGGCCCAATCCAATCACTGACATCACCACCACTACAATCAGCTCTTACATAAAATTGATAGGCCGTACCTTGTTCTAATCCCATTAATGTGTACGGATTGTCCGCTACATTTTCTAGGGTTGGTGTTCCTGTTGGCGTAAATCCGTCTTCACCATATTCAATATCCCAAGCTGAAGCAGAACCGTTTTCAATCCACTCCAAATCAGCTGAATCGGACATAAGGTTTGATACGCTTAAATCACTTGGATAAGGACATGAAGGAATAGGTTCCCATCTTACATTATCTACACGAAAGTTTTTGTTTTCCACACCACTTCGCAGTGCAAAAGTCACAGTGCCAGAAGGCAAACCACTTGGTGCATATATCAATTCTTCAGGCAATGTAGAAGCTACAGTTACAGATGTCAACATTGTAAATGTATTGGCGTCCAGAGGATCTGTTAAGTAACCCAATTCCATGGTTTGGCCAATTTGAGATGCAACAGCAGCTCTGTACTGCAATCGTATTTGGTGGGTACCGTCATTTGCATTACTTATTGTTTGCATAGAAGCCACGCCTCTTTCAGAGGCCGACGCACTTCCTAAAAACAAACATCTAGTAGAACCAAAACCATTTGCAAAATCATTTGTTCCATTTACGGTTCCCAAAGTTCCTACTTTTGCCCAACAAATAGGCAAATCGGTACCTGTAGTCGCTTCAAAATCTTCAAAAAAGTCAGTTACTACATTACATTGTGTAGCAAAAGCATAAGGCCCTACCCATGCACTAAAATCACTTGAACCACAATTGGCTCTTACATAAAACTCATAATACGTTCCTGCATTAAGCCCCATAGCTTCTGTAGCCGGCGCAGAAGATGCTGTTCCTGAACCTGTTGGCTCACCCATTCCAGGAGCTTGTACCACATACTCCCATGCGGTTTCGGTATTCCCTGGATCCCAAGATAATATTGCCGAAGTGGGCGTTACACTTAAAACCTCTAAATTAGAAGGATTCGGACAGCTAATTGTGGATACTGTAAAATCAGTTACATCAAAATCCAATCCGCCCGAATAAGCGCCTACAGCAATATAAACAGTTTGCCCAGGAGATAGGGTTGATGACACAAACGTAGTTGATGCATCAGCTGCCAATGCCGCCCCTCCAACACAGTCACCAAAATCCATTCCCGAACAGGTTGTATAAAATCCAGCAGCAACATTGGCCACTCTGTTATATATGGTTATGGACAATTCTTCAAAACCTGTAGATGTATATTCAAACATATATACATCAGAATCAAAATAAACTCCGTAAACACAACTGTTAGGCGGATTGTTGTTCCAGTCTTGAGAACCATCTCCCAATGTAGTGATTCCACTGCTAGTATAACCATCTGCTATGGCAATAGCGGAATCGCAACCAAATTGAGCATAACTTTGTATGGTAAATACCAAAAAAACAAACGCAAATAACCTTAATGTAATTTTTTTCATAATTCTAATGTTAGTTAGTAATTCTGTTTAATTTTATGGTGAAATTATATGAAGCCTTTTAAGGTGAAAAAAATATCACCCAACAATAACCACACATAGCCCCCAAAAAAAACACAACATACACACTCATTACAATGTATGTTGTTGACTATATGTGCATTAAGTAAATTATTGTTTTATATTTTAGGAAGTGACAAACTAATTGGTATCCTTAGTAAAATCTATATGAGGATTTCAGCGAAACATAACTAACCAACGAGATATAAATTGTTAATCTTCTTTAGGATCGACTTTCTTTTGAAGAGCTAACATTTTTTTGAGGTGATACCACAGGTAGAATCATACCTTGCATATTGGTGTTTGAAAGTCTTTCAAAAATAATACCTCTTCCATTTTTGTAATACTCTTTAGGGTGAGATTATGCAAACCAGACAACCACTTTGATACTTCAGAAGGCGATTTACCTAACATTTCTGCAAATTGCTTTTTCTTGATACCACGTTCTTTTAAAACAGCGCATACC
>JAWWDX010000190.1:0-5832 GCA_033719695.1 Putridiphycobacter sp. | reverse complement strand
CACCTATATTTATTAATCGTTTCATATCTATCTTCATTTAAAATTAATTTCTTTCACTAAACCTAACCCAAAATTATGAAATAGCCAATCGTTCAGGTTTTCTTTTTGAGGCTTCCCGTAAAACTCGCTAATGTACGTTCCCACTTCATCTAATTTTTTGTCAGTTGACAAATCCTTTAATTCCTCTAAAAGGACTGCAACTTCTTGCTTTAAATCATTTTGATTTAAAAAGAGGGGATAAAAACTACTTATTTTACTAGCTATATCGCCTTTCATATAGTATAACGTCATTTCGGCATTAAAAGTTGGAATTGGCTTACCGTCAATCTCAAATAGATATTGCTCGCTCAGCTCTAAACCTTGATTAACATGTCTAATTTTTTTTGCAATTTTCTCTCCTTTGTAGTCATAGGTAACATAAAAAAATCGCGCT
Source organism: Putridiphycobacter sp. (assembly GCA_033719695.1). GTDB lineage: Bacteria > Bacteroidota > Bacteroidia > Flavobacteriales_D > Crocinitomicaceae > Putridiphycobacter. The sequence goes on along the minus strand of JAWWDX010000190.1, from coordinate 5,399 downwards.
TCATCTAAAGGAAAAGCTTCTTGACCAACAACAATGTCGACATCACCAATAAAAACACAAGTGTCTGAAAAGTAATTTTTCAGGTCTAATCGATTCAAAAGCACACTCCCAACACCTCGTGGTTCAATATTGCTTGTAGCAGGCAATACAATTGCTTTACCTTTTGGATTTGGCTGTAAAATATACCGCCCTCTCACTTTGTTTACAATTGCAGCTCGATCTCTATTAGTACTAAATTCTAACGGCGTTCCATCTACATATGCATCTCCTGTATTTAAGTGCTCGCCAGTTTTCACAAATATGATTCGGCCATTTACTTTAATCACTTTAAAAACACTTGATTTCATTTCTTTTTCTGACCTAACAGCAGAAAAACTCAGCAAGCTAGTTACTACTATCGCCACACAGAAGAAATTTATTAATTTACCTACCATAGCCTAACGTTTTACAAAAATTGTTCCAACTATATTTTCAATGCAATTAATTGTAACTTTATTTTTTCGAGCTTTTCCATCACATCTAAGTTTTCTAAAGGAATATCAGCTTTTCTCCCTATTTCTTTCTTTGCGCCGTCGAGTGTAAATCCTTTTAATTTAACCAATTGATAAATTTTTTCGAAATTCTCAATATCTGTTTTGGTAAACATCCTATTCCCTTTTTTGTTCTTTTTGGGCTTGATGATTGAAAATTCCTTCTCCCAAAATCTTATAAGAGAAGAATTTACATTAAACATCTCAGCCACCTCACCAATTGAGTAATACAGTTTTGTAAGTTCTCTCGAAACAGTTTGCATAGTATAAAGATAGTGATTTTCTTTTAAAACAGATTGCTCCACATCTGGATTTTAGCGTCTGACAAATGTATCATTTTGCTTAAGTTCTAAAAAATTTATTTAGCCATCAAACAAAATAATGTGAACAAATTGATTTCCGACCAACTCAGTTTGCTGGATAATTGAATACTTTTGTAGTCATAATTTGAAGTGGTATGGCAACATATAAATTTAGGGTACTATTAGACAACTCTAATAATGAAGAAATTTTTAGAGATATTGAAGTAGATGGTCGCCATCATTTCGAAGATTTTTACCATACAATCATTAAAGCCTTTTATTTTAAAGGCGATCAAATGGCATCTTTTTATGTGAGTAACTCGGACTGGGATAAAGGAGAAGAAATAGCTTTATTCGATATGGGTGATGACCTTACTAATGAATCTATTCACCTCATGAACGAATCGAGAATCGAAGATTTCATTGACGACAATCACCAACGTTTCATTTTGGTCTATGATTTCCTAAAAATGTGGTGCTTTCTAATTGAACTCATTCAAATTAAACCCATGTCAATTGACAGTCCTGAAATTGTTTTATCCATAGGCATTTCTCCAAAGGAAGAATCTCGAGAAATTGACTTTGACATTCCAATTGATGACAATCAAGACTTAGGCAATGACTTTGATGATATTTTTTCGGAGTTTGAAGACGAAGATGATTTTGAAGGATTTGATAATATTGACGATTACGACATATAATGACATATTCGAACGATCCCATAGGTCTTGCTATTTCAGACTACGTTTGCAACAATGTAAATGAAGATATTATTGTACATTCAGACCTTTGTGATGACGATATATTGCCCGTTCCATACCTATTTAGAGCATACGAAAACATGCCGCCCATAGAAAAGAAAGCACTGGATTTGTGTTCGGGGCGAATATTAGACGTAGGAGCTGGCGCTGGTTGCCATGCACAACACCTTCAGAGCAAAGGCTATCTAATAGAAACGATTGACACTTCTACAGGAGCTGTAAATTATTTAAAATCTAAAGGAATCAAGAGTGTAAATACTGACTTTTTAAGTTTCAAAACAAAAGGTTTTGACACCATTCTTATGCTTATGAACGGCATTGGAATTGCAGGATCTCTCAAGCAGTTACCCACTTTTTTAAATCATGCAAAAGCACTCCTCAATCCAGGAGGCCAAATTTTATGTGACTCCACAGACATTAATTATATGTACGTTGATGATGAAGGTGGGACATGGATGGACTTAGCCAGCGACTATTATGGTGAAATGCAGTTCCAAATGGTCTATAAGCACGCAAAGTCAGAATGGTTTCCTTGGCTGTATATAGATTTTGAAAAACTATCTGAAATAGCAGAGCAAATAGGTTTCAATATTGAACTAATGGAAAGCTCTGAAAACGACCAGTTTTTGGCAAAACTAACTTTAAAATGACGAAACACATTTCAATTATTTTCTTCACACTTCTCCTATTTACTGGCTTAATTAATGGCTGTCAAAATCAATTTAAGGCAACCGTTAAAAGTGATCAAAATTCTGTTTTATGGCAAATTAAAAAAGACGGCTACCCTACTAGCTATTTATTTGGAACCATGCACCTGATTAATCGATCGCACTATGATTTCTCAAAAAATTTAACAGCCATTCTAAAATCTTCGGATAAAATAATCATGGAACTTGGTGGTATGCCAAACCCGATTCAAGCCATGCTTTTAATGACTAATAAAAAAGGCACGCTAAAAGATATTTTTACAGACCATCAATGGCAGGAAATACTTGCATTTTACAAGGAGGAGTTTGAAATGACTGAGTCAAAATTCATAAGCACTTATAATAACTTTAAACCTTTTTTTCTATTTCAATCATTAGCACAGTCATATTTTAGCTCAGATGCGGAATCATATGATATGAATATTATGCAAATGGCAAGAGAAAACAACATTGAAGTTATTGGCCTGGAAACCATTGAAGAGCAAATTGGTTTTTTTGACGCCATTCCAGATACAACTATGGCAAATATGATAATGGAAAGTCTTGAATCCTATCAGGCAGATGCAGCCGAATTCGAAAAACTACAAGCTTTGTATGCTGTAGAAAATATAGAAGCATTGATACCGCTAATGAAAGAACAATCGCCAGAATTCTTGAAATTTGAAGATATTTTTCTTAGTGATCGGAATCGTAAATGGATTCCTACTCTTGAAGGCTTGCTGGCCGAAAACAGTTGTTTGATAGCCGTAGGTGCCGCTCATTTATTTGAAGAAAACGGTTTAATTTCGCTATTAAAGCAAAAAGGATTTACTGTCAATCCAATTAAAAAATAAGTCCCTTTCCATATAAAATATTAACATTTTTTAAGATATACAAACATCTGTTTATCATCAAATTAAATAGTTTTTTACATGTAAAATTGTAAAAAACTGACGATTATCATACCTACAGATGTGCTTATTCACTTTTTAATTATGTGACAGCAATTACATTTGCTCAAAATTAATGCGACTATGCAAATCATATTCATACTCATTGCCGTCAGTATTTCACTCGCGCTATTCTTCTTAATTTCTTTTATATGGGCTAATAAAGGGGGGCAGTTTGAAGACACATACGGTCCTGCGTATAGAATGCTATTTGAAGACGAAGCAGAAACTAAAAAGAAAAAATAATGGAAGCAGAAAAATTTTATTATGACAATAAAATTGTCAAGTATTTTTTAATTGCCACAGCAACATGGGGATTAATAGGTATGTTAGTTGGACTAACTGCCGCCCTTGAACTTGTATGGCCAGAAATGAATGTGACCAGTTGGTTAACATTTGGACGAATTCGTCCGTTACACACGAATGCTGTAATTTTTGCCTTCGTTGGTAATGGTATTTTTACTGGTGTGTATTATTCACTGCAACGGCTACTGAAAACAAGGATGTTTTCAGACACTTTAAGTTATATAAACTTTTGGGGTTGGCAGCTAATCATTTTATCTGCCGTCTTAACGCTTCCTTTGGGTATCACTACTTCTAATGAATATGCGGAATTAGAATGGCCTATTGATGTTGCCATCACCCTTTTATGGGTTGTGTTTGGTATTAACATGTTTGGTACCATTATTAAGAGAAGAGTAAAACACATGTATGTTGCCATTTGGTTCTACATTGCGACTTTTGTAACGGTAGCAGTTTTGCACATTTTCCGATCATTTGAAATGCCCTATTCTTGGTTGCATTCATATCCTGCTTTTGCTGGTGTTCAAGATGCATTAGTTCAGTGGTGGTACGGTCACAATGCGGTAGCGTTCTTTTTAACCACACCATACCTAGGTTTAATGTATTATTTTGTGCCTAAGGCTGCTAATCGTCCAGTTTACTCATACAGGCTGTCAATTATCCACTTCTGGGCCTTAATTTTCATTTACATTTGGGCGGGTCCTCACCACTTACTATACACAGCATTGCCTGACTGGGCACAATCTTTAGGTGTTGTATTCTCAATTATGCTTATTTTCCCTTCATGGGGTGGTATGTTAAACGGACTTTTAACATTAAGAGGTGTTTGGGACAAAGTGCGTGATGATGCTGTTTTAAAGTTTATGGTTGTAGCTATTACCGCATACGGTATGGCCACTTTTGAAGGACCAATGTTATCGCTGAAAAATGTTAGCTGGATTGCTCACTATACTGACTGGATTCCTGCTCATGTTCACATTGGTGGACTAGGTTGGAACGGCATGTTAACGTTCGGTATGATGTACTGGTTGGTACCTAAAATGTGGAAAACAAACTTGTATTCAAAATCATTGGCAAACACGCACTTTTGGATTGCAACATTAGGTATTTTATTATGGGCTATTCCAATGTACTGGGCTGGTTTTACACAAAGTTTAATGTGGAAGCAATTTAATCCAGATGGCACTTTAGCGCATCCTAACTTTTTAGAAACTGTATCTCAATTGCGACCATTCTTTATGATGAGAGCATTAGGTGGGTTGCTTTATATAACAGGTGTTGTTATTATGATTGTTAACCTCGTAAAAACGGCTAAAGCTGGTAGTTTCATGGCACAAGAAGAAGATGCAGCGCCAGCATTGGTTAATCCAACAAAGGGGCATAAAGGAGAGCATTGGCACTCATGGATTGAAAGAAGACCTATACAGTTTCTTATTTTAAGTTTGATTGCCATTCTTATTGGTGGTATAGTTGAAATAATCCCAACTATGTTAGTAAGTAAGAATGTTCCTACCATTTCAACCGTTCAACCATATACCCCGCTTGAATTAGAAGGACAGGATATATATATTAGAGAAGGATGTAACAACTGCCATACGCAAATGGTTCGTCCGTTCAGAGATGAAGTTTTCAGATATGGAGGATCTACAGGAGAACCATCAAAAGGTGGAGAGTATGTTTATGCACACCCACACTTATGGGGATCAAAACGTACCGGTCCAGATTTAGGTAAATCAGGTAAGGGCAATGCATACACTAGAAATGAATCTTGGCACTATAAACACATGATTGCACCTAGAATTGTTTCGGAAGGTTCAATTATGCCAGCCTACCCTTACCTAATGAAAACGCTTGACTACTCAAATCT
>JAWWDX010000189.1:0-5845 GCA_033719695.1 Putridiphycobacter sp. | reverse complement strand
GGAGTAGGGTTGAATAGTGTAGCCTTTGTACAACAAGTTCTTATCCCACATCTGACCTAAAATCCACCAAACAGATTCCATGTATTTACTTTCGTAAGTAACGTATGGATTGTCCATATCTACCCAATAGCCAATGCGTTCAGTTAAGTTATTCCAAATATCAGTGAATTCCATCACTGTTTTTTTACAGGCGTTATTATAGTCTTCGATTGATATTTTAGTACCAATGTCCTCTTTGGAAATGCCTAATTCTTTTTCAACTTTCAATTCAACAGGTAAGCCATGTGTATCCCAACCCGCTTTACGCTTCACTTCAAAACCTTTTAGTGTTTTGTAGCGACAAAAAATATCTTTAATGGAGCGGGATAAAACGTGGTGAATACCAGGTAAACCGTTGGCTGAAGGTGGCCCTTCCGTGAAAATAAATGGTGTTTTACCTGCACGGGATGCGACACTTTTTTCAAAGATGTTTTCTTTTTTCCAACGCTCTAAAACTGTTTCTGCCACATTAGGCAAATTTAAACCGTCGTAAGTAGGATATTTTTGACTCATTATCTGTTCTGTAAATTGAAGGTGCAAAAGTAATAAAATTAGTGTTAACAACTGTTACAATGCTGAACCTTGAATAGTTGATGTTTTATTAACAGAGAACTACAAAGAATGTTGTAGCTTTGTGACTTAAATTTTAAGAGAAACGGTAATGGTGACAAAAACGGAAAAACAGAAATTAAAGCGTAAGCTGATGAAGATTCAATTAAAGGGGTTGATAGCTTACAAAGAGTATTTAACTTCTGAATTCATTCAGACAGCAGATAAAAAGTCGAAGAAAAAATATTCAAAGTATATTGAGCAGCAAGCAGTAGATACGGAGAAAAAAATTGAAAAATTAGCTGCTAAGATTAAGAAGAAATAGAGCTATAGGTTTTCCCCAAAAGGCTTTTTAATCCCTAATGATTTTAAATCTTCTGCTAGTTTATTGATTTCGTGAATAGACCATTTACGACGCAGTAGGAATTGACGAAATAATAGATTGTTTTTATTATATAGAATCAAACGATCTGAACTAATTGTAAAATAAGTTGAATTCCTAATTTTAAAGGTTAAGTCTTCTAGTGGAATATCTATCATTTGTTTAGTATTCCATTTTTGAAAATCGAAAACAATTAAATTGTTTTTTATTTGAATTCTTGTGATATAGTATTTTGTTTCAAAAAAAGTAATTCCGAGTAAAATACTAAGGAAGCAAAGTAACAATATTGGCCAAAAAAAAAGTTTATCAGAAGCACTATAAAGCAATATGAAAAAAGCAAAAAAACGCAAATAAATTTGAGGTTCAATTACTTTATTAACCAAGTCTAATGAAAAAAGAAGCGTAGTGCTTTTCAATTAAAACTTGATTTTCCATTTTGGAGTTTCTTATTGTGTAATATCTTCTTTCACAGTTTTTTCCGTCATTGATAGCAGATCTTCAAAGTTATGCTCAGCTACTGAAATTGGGTTGTGCGCTTGAATAAGGATTGGTTTGCCAAGGCCCAATGGGTATTTTCCGTAGCGAAATACACACCAAGAATTGTTAACTGTGACGGGAACAACCAAAGCATTGGGGTTGTACTTAATTAACATTTTTAGTCCATTAGGTGAAAATGATTTCGGAACGCCATTTCTACTGCGAGTGCCTTCGGGGAAAATAACGGCCGACCATGTATTTTTTTGAAGTGTTTTAGCAAAATGAGATAAGGCTGGCAATGCTTGTTTAGGGTCTTTTCTATCGATTAAACATGCGCCACCATGACGTAAATTAAATGATACACTTGGAATGCCCTTTGCTAGCTCAATTTTAGATACAAATTTTGGATGGTGCTTTCTAAATTTCCAAATCATGGGTGGGATATCGAATAAGCTTTGGTGATTAGATGCGAAAATAATGGGTCTGTCCGTTGGAATGTTTTTTGGCATTTCTACTTTGGTTCTAATTCCCAAAATAAGTAATGACTGTACAAGGCACCAATTCATATAATCCACTGTGTTTTTATGTGCTTGATAGCCAAATAGCTTTAATGCTAGCCACTGAACCGGATGAAAGAAGAGGAGGATTAGAAAAAAAACCAATACAAATATTGGCGTTAGAATGTGACTGAGAATTTTCATGTTGAACTTTAGAGATCAGACCTCAAATTTAATGATATAATAGGTATGGCAAGTTTTATGCTAAAACAATTTTATCATTTAAACTGGGCGTGTTCACGGTCCAGCCTAATTTGGTTTCAATCCAAACACGAAAGGCGTTGATTTGATGCTGCTCACCATGATTAAGGAAGATTGTTTTTGGCGGACTTTTAAATGCAGATAACCAATGTAGCATATCGTTTTTATCGGCATGGGCCGACATGCTCATGATACTTTTGATATCGCAATTGATGTCGTGGTAATCGCCAAAAAACTTAATAGATTTATTGCCCGACACTAAATCACGTCCTCTAGTACCTTCTGCTTGAAAACCAATAAATAGGATGGTGTTTTTAGGGTCTTTTCCATGGTTATTTAGGTAGTGTAGTATTCTACCACCTTCCAACATACCACTTCCAGCAATAATAATTTTTGGTTTTTTATCGGCCACAATAGCTTTGCTTTCGTTATAATTGGCTACAAATTTTACATTGTCGTACATACGGTCTACTTCAATTTTTGAAATGTCTTGCAGTTGATGGTATTTATCGAAAACAATAGACGTGCGCACGCCCATAGGCGAATCTAAATAAATGGGGATATTTGGTAAACGGTCTTCATATTTTAACTGAAACAATAGGTAAATGAGTTCTTGGGTTCTTTCTACCGCAAATGAGGGTATCATTAAAATACCGCCTCTATCTAAAGTTTCTTCAATGATTTCAAGTATGGCTTCTTTTTCGTTAATTTCTTCATGAACTCTGTCTCCGTAAGTAGATTCAATAATGATATAGTCTGCTTTTTCTAATTTTTTGGGTGGATAGAGTAGCATAGGGTCGCGCCGACCAATATCGCCTGAAAAAACAATGATTTTCTCATCAGCTTTCATTTCCACAATAGCTGATCCTAAAATATGTCCTGCATTATGAAGTTGAAATTTAATAGTTGGACTGAGAATCACCCATTCGGAATAATCATGTGTTACAAACTGATGGAGTGCAGTAATGGCTTCTTTTTGAGTATATAAAGGCTCACATTTTTTACGGTTGCCATAAGCATGTTTATTAGCGCGTTCGGCATCTTCTTCTTGTATTTTTGCTGAATCTATTAAAATTATCTCTGCTAAATCTCGCGTTGCTTTTGTACAGTGAATCGGACCTTTAAAGCCTTGTTTAACCAATGATGGAATGTACCCACAATGGTCTAAGTGTGCATGTGTGAGTATCATAGCATTAATATCTTGCACATTAATGGGTAAGCCTTTCCAGTTCAATTCTCTTAATTGTTTCAGACCTTGGAATAAGCCGCAATCCACCAATACTTTGGTTTGATCAGATGTTGTTACTAAAGTTTTTGACCCTGTAACTGTACCTGCAGCGCCAAGAAAATGTAGGCTTAATTTCGAATCGATACCCATAGCGTTTATTTTCTGATAAAGCTACATTTTAGCTTGCAGTATAAAACTGATTATAAATAGGAATGGCTATGACTTTTCACCTTTATGGCGCTAAATATCCCATTTTTCCTGCTTCATAGTCGTTTAAAGCCTGAATAATTTCTGGTTGGGTATTCATTACAAAAGGCCCATAAGTGGCAACTGGTTCTTTTAGTGGTTCACCAGATAAAACTAAGAGCTTAGCATTACCAGTTGCTTGGATTGTAAAACCATCACCATCCATATTAAACTCAATACATTGCTTGGCATTTAGCTCTAACTGCTCGTTATTGATGATAGCGGCACCAGCAACTAAATAAACAAGGGCTTGATGGTTTTTAGGCAGTTCTATAAAGTGCTTTCCTCCTTTTTGGGCCTCAACAATAAAACTGTTTACAGGGGTTTGTGTTTCTATTTTGCCTATTTTTCCATTTAGCTCACCACTTACAATTTTCACACGGATAAGATTGTCGTCGCTCATTAAGGTTGGCATTTCTTCAGACTTGACATGTTGGTAATTGGCTGGCATAAGTTTTTTGGCAGCAGGAAGATTCAACCACAATTGAATGCCTTCTAAATACCCGCCTTTTTCAATAAATGCTTTGGTGGGACCTTCAGCATGCACTATACCATGCCCTGCGGTAGTCCATTGAACGCCTCCGGCCGATACCACTTCTTCGTTGCCTAAAGAATCGCGGTGGCGTTGTTCGCCTTGAAATAAAAAGGTGATGGGTTCGAACCCGCGGTGAGGATGAGGTCCTAAGTCAAAAGGGTTAGAATTTTTATCGATATAATATGGTCCGTAATGATGTAATAATATGAAAGGATCTAAATCTGCAATTTTTCGACTTGGAATTGGCTGTCTTAAACGGATGGGTCCCATATTTACGTGCTCACTGGGAATGCTATTTTTGATGGTTCTGTTAGTCATGATTTTGGTGCTTTTATTGTCTGATTTTGTCTAATAATCTGTTGAGCTCTTTGGCTTCTTCTTCTGTGATAAGATTTGTGGCAATGGTGTGATTTGTTTTATCAATTTCAGCTAATAAGTCTAGACCAGATTTGGTGATTTCGCTGTATACAGTCCGACGGTCGGCTTCAGAGCGCGAACGTTTGATTAGTTCCTTTGCACAGAGCTTGTCCATTAGACGGGTAGTATTAGGTGTTTTTTCAACCATTCTACTTTTTATATCAGAAACGGTAATTGGCTTTTTGGCTCCCCTTAAAATTCGCAGTACGTTATATTGCTGACTAGATATGCCATAGGGTTCAAAAAATTTCTCACTCAAGTTCGCCAAGTAGTTGGCTGTATACTTAATGTTGAGTGCAGCTTTTATCCATTCGTTTTTGAAAGTAGATTGTATGTCGTTTGCAAAATCTCCCATGGTCTGTTTATTTAATAGCCGCTTCGAATATGGCTAGCTGAGCCAGCAAATCTTTGTTCAAATCTTCGTTAATGATTTTGCCTTCTTTAAAATTTTCGGAATAGCTAGGTAGTGAGAAAACGCCCGAAATAATGGCACCCCGGTGTGGATAAATGGTTTCAGCATGATTTAATACTGATGACCCGCCCCTGGCTCCATTGGATGTTGCCATAATCATCACCGGTTTATTGTTAAATATTTTGCCTTCCTGTCTGCTTACCCAATCAATGGCGTTTTTATAACCTGCGGAAAAAGACCCATTATGTTCGGCGTGCGAAATGATAAAACCGTCTGTTTCTTTAAAAAGTTTGTTTAATTCTATCACTGCTTCGGGAGTAGGCTCTTTTTTTTCATGATCTTCCGAAAATACAGGTAGTTCTGTTAAAGCATGAATGTCTATTTTGGTTAGTTCAACGTTTTTTAGTAGGCTAGCTGTATAGTTTGCCAATCTTTTGTTGATGGATGTTGAACTGGTGCTTGCACCTATGACTATGATGTTTTTCATGATGCTAATTTTTTATAAGTGAAATAAGAAATAGCTAATAGAATAATTGCTACCAATGCGCCTGCAAAATCGCCGTCTCCAACATTTAAATGAGCCGACAATGCCAATAGAAATTCAAAGAATAGGGCGGAATATGTCCATTCTTTCAAGGTTGGCATACGAGGGGTCCATAAGGCAATTACTGCTAGAATTTTTGCAATGGCCAGCGGATAGATGATATAAACGGGATACCCCAGCGATTGAAAAGTTGTGGTAATGTCTGCGTTTTTGAAAATGTACATACCTGCACTCATGACTAGTAATGCACTCAATAAT
>JAWWDX010000188.1:0-5866 GCA_033719695.1 Putridiphycobacter sp. | reverse complement strand
CATCAGCTGTATGGCAAATTACCATATGCAGCGCAACAAGCAGCTATTTTGCCTAGTAAACGAGGCCTGCGCAAGATTGTTTTAGCCACTGACATTGCTGAAACTAGTTTAACAATTGAAGGCATCACAACTGTAGTAGATTCTGGATTCCATAGAAAGGCTGTTTTTAACCCTAAAACGGGTTTATCTGGATTAGAAACAAAAAAAATATCAAAAGATTCAGCCGACCAAAGGGCTGGTAGGGCTGGTAGATTAAGTCCTGGTGTCTGTTACCGCCTCTGGTCAACAAGTCAACATAGTCAATTAAAAGATCACAGAGCACCAGAAATTTTAACTAATGATTTAATACCATTAACACTTGAACTGGCAAATTGGGGAATTAGTGACGTTAATAGTTTAACCTGGCTAAATACACCCCCATCATTTGCCATTGAAGAGGCCACAAATACTTTAGAGGCCTTAAATGCTATTGCGCATGGTAAAATTACAAATCATGGTAAAGCCATGCATGCACTTCCCTGCCATCCAAGGATTGCCCATTTATTATTGGTTGCAAAGGATGAGGATAGTGTTGGACTAGCCTGTGACCTAGCCGCAATATTAGAAGAAAGAGACCCTCTGCCACAAGAAACAGGCATTGATATTAACTTGAGAATTGAAGCCCTGCGAAGGCAACGATCGACCAATACACTACATGGTGACTTCAAAAAAATAGAAAAAATAAGCAAGCAGTATCGTCAACTACTTCACGTGAGGGTTGAAAACGCTTCATTCGACCCATACGACACTGGCTTGCTACTGGTTCATGCGTTTCCGGAAAGAATTGCCTTTGCCCGGCCAGGCAACAATGCGCAATTTCAGTTAGCCAATGGTACTTATGCAGTTGCTGGACATAAAGACGATTTAGCCTATGAACCATGGCTGGCCGTGGCACACATGCATACTGGCGAAAAAACAGGAAGAATCTTTTTGGCAGCTCCACTAAATCCTACTGATTTAAAACCGTTTGTGAAGACTATCGACAATAATACATGGCACACAAAACGGGGTGGCTTAATTGCCACTAGAGAAACCAGAATTGGAAGCATTGTTCTAAAAACTGTGCCATTACCTTCGCCAGATGAAGCACAATTAGTGCAAGCCATTTGTAAGGCCATTGCCAAAGAAGGTGCTCATTTACTAGATTTTAGTGAAGATGTACAGCAATGGCAAAATAGAGTACTTACACTTAAAAAACTGAATCCTAATCAAAAATGGCCTGATGTTAGTACAGATACTTTACTAAAAACCAATTATCATTGGCTAAGTCCATATCTGCAGAAGATAGTCAAGCCAGAAGACTTAAAAAAAATTGATTTAGCTGAAATACTTCAGTACTCCCTATCAGCAGACCATCAAAACTTATTAAGTGAATTAGCGCCAAAAACCATTACAGTTCCAACTGGATCAAAGATAAAATTGAAATATCAATCAAACGGAAGTGCGCCTGTTCTCGCTGTGAGGTTGCAAGAAGTATTTGGTATGACAGAAACGCCAAAAATTAATAACCAGAAAACTGCAATAATTTTGCACCTCTTATCCCCTGGTTACAAATTAGTTCAAATCACGAGCGATTTGGACAGCTTTTGGAAAAAGGCCTATTTTGATGTACGAAAAGATTTGAGGGCTAGATATAAAAAACATGCTTGGCCAGAAAACCCGCTTGATCATCCAGCTATAAGGGGTACAAAACGACAAAACGGCATAAAATAGAAGGGTTGGCAACATTTGTATTTTGGGTATATTTGCATAAACATTCTAGTATATGGAAGCTTATCAAATTCAACTCATTCAAACTGCTGTCGTCATCATTGCCATTATTTTGATTCGATCAGGGACTAAATTTTCATTAAACCGAGCAAAAAACACCTTTGGCTTTCAAAAAGATAGAGTCAAGTTTACATTGAAAATTACCACTAGTATGTTTTACCTGTCTGGTGCTGTGGCAATACTCCTAATTTGGGGAGTTAGTAAAGGAGAATTAGCATTATATTTATCTTCAATTCTAGCCGTTATTGGTATTGCATTGTTTGCACAGTGGTCAATGCTATCAAACATCACTGCTAGTGTCTTATTGTTTTTAAATCATCCTGCCAAAATAGGTGATACGATAATGATTTTAGACAAAGAATTTCCGCTAACGGGAAAAATAAAAGATGTAGGTGCATTCTTTTTAACATTTAAAACGGAAGATAACGAAATCGTCACGATTCCAAATGGATTAATCTTTCAGAAAATGGTGAAAATTATTTCTCAAGACTGATTTAGATGCTAAACTTATTTAACCAAGATTCTCAGCAAAACATATTACCCTTTCAAGGTGATGTTAGGTATTTTGGCCCCATATTCAAGCACGAGGAAGCCAATGCCTTTTTGCAACTATTGCTTAAAAACATTCCATGGCAAAACGACGAGGCTTATATTTTTGGCAAACATATCATCACTAAGCGAAAAGTAGCCTGGTTTGGCGACGAACCATACAACTACACCTATTCAAATGCAACAAAAACTGCTTTAAAATGGACGCCTGAATTACTGAAAATTAAGACTAAAATTGAATTGCTTTCAGGCAATCAATTTAATTCTTGTTTGTTGAACCTATATCATGATGGAAACGAGGGAGTGGCGTGGCACAGTGACGCTGAAAAAGCCTTGGTGCAAAACGGCTGCATTGCTTCTGCAAGCTTTGGTGCGCAAAGAAAGTTTTCTTTTAAACATAAAAGCTCCAAAGACAAAATTGATGTTTTTTTAGAAAATGGCAGTTTATTGATCATGCAAGGCGAAACACAAACACATTGGTTACACCGATTACCACCAACAAAAAAAGTAAAAACACCTCGGATCAACTTAACCTTTAGGCAGTATCAAGCTTAGTCATTTATTATCTAGTTTACTGTTATACTGTAACTTTTATTACGATTCAATATTCACACTACCCGTATATTTGTGGTATCGAAAAATCAAATTAAAGTAATAATTAAAATCAAATAACATGACAGATTCAGTAACACAACCAGAAAAAGAGCAAGAATTTTTTAGCATGCCAAGAATTGGCGATAAAGCACCAGAATTTAAAGCCGTAACCACACAAGGTGATATAAATTTCCCTGCTGATTATAAGGGCGATTGGGTTATTTTATTTAGTCATCCTGCAGATTTCACACCTGTTTGTACTTCAGAGTTCATGACCTTTGCGAAAATGGAGCCCGAATTTAATAAAGCCAACTGTAAACTCGTAGGGTTATCAATTGATGGATTGTATAGCCATATTGCTTGGCTCCGAACCATTCAAGAAAAAATAGAATACAAAGGCATGAAAAATATGGAAGTTAAATTTCCATTAATTGAAGATATCACAATGGATGTAGCTAAAAAATACGGGATGATTCAACCTAATGAAGATTCGACCAAAGCTGTGAGAGCCGTCTTTTTTATTGATCCAAAAGGTATAATTCGAACTATTATATACTACCCGTTGAGTTTAGGTAGAAATTTTGAAGAGCTGTACCGAGTGCTAATTGCCTTGCAAGCTGCAGATAATTTTGACATAGCCACTCCAGCCGACTGGCAACCAGGTGATGATGTAATTATTGGTCCTGCAGGTTCATGCGGAACAGCTAAAGAGCGCATGGATACAAAAGATTTAAAATGTGAAGATTGGTTCTTCTGCACCAAACCATTACCGAAAGAAGAGGTTTTAAATAGCATTTTAAAAAAATAGAAACGTTGTAGTTTTAGTAGTTTTATGAGAAAGTGTTTCTAGAAATAGGAACACTTTTTTTTATTAAAATTTAAGAGTGCTCATAAATCTGCATGTTCAGTATTCGTTAATTTTACACAAAAACAATCGCCATGGAATTATCAATTAATCATCAACTACTGGCAATGCGGCCAATCATTCCCCAAGCTACTATTAACGATCAAACCAGTGCCAACGAAATATTTCAAAACCAAACCCTACGACCTATTATAAAATTACTGAATACAACAATTTTAAGTAGTATAAAAAATCAATTAAGGCAGTTTAACTCACAATTTGGTCAACTCACACGAGAAAAAAAAATAGATACCTTACGCACTTTTATTGAAAAGAATCAGAGTATACGCCACTTCCTATGTGGTATGGTGGTTGGACAAATGACTACGGAAGAACTACTAACATACCTTGAATCAACCAGTGGACTCAATAAACGTATACTACAAATGATAGCGCAACGAGCTATTGATCATCTAGATTTTTTTTAGTGGGTATTCAGAACCATAATAAACTACTGAGTGAGGCTATTTTTGCCTGAAAATAATAGTATCTGAGTTGAATAATGCCTAACATTGAAGAATACAACTCAACCCTACTATGTCTGCAAAAAATATACGTTTGGAAGTCATGCAATTCTTAGAAAAAGATATTGCCTCTTTAATTCAAAAATACCTCATTCCAATTGAATCAATATGGCAGCCAAGTGACTTTTTACCTGATGCTTCAGCTGATAATTTTAAAGAACAAATAACAGAAATTCAAGAACTAGCCAAAGATTTGCCAGATGACTTTTGGGTTGTTTTAGTAGGTGATATGATTACAGAAGAAGCACTACCTAGTTACGAGTCGTGGTTAATGGATGTAGAAGGTGTAGATCAAATAGCCAACAATAGTTGGTCTACTTGGGTTCGACAATGGACGGCTGAAGAAAACCGTCACGGTGATCTACTGAATAAATACTTATATCTATCAGGCAAAATAAATATGCGGGAAGTAGAAATGACTACACAATATTTAATTGCAGATGGTTTTGATTTAGGTACAGACAGAGACCCGTATAAGAACTTTGTTTACACTAGTTTTCAAGAGCTAGCAACCTACATTTCTCATAATAGAGTAGCCCATATTGCTCGTGAGGCTGGTAACAAAAAACTAGCAAAAATGTGTCAAAGAATAGCAGGTGATGAAATGAGACACCATAAAGCATACACTGAATTTGTAGACAGAATTTTTAAAGTAGATCCGAGCCAAATGATGCTAGCCTTTGCCGACATGATGAAGCGTAAAATTTCAATGCCTGCTCATTTTCTGCGTGAGTCGGGAGGAAAAATTGGACTAGCTTTTGAAGCGTTTTCAGATACAGCACAAAAAATTGGGGTTTATACTGCGGCAGACTATGTCGATATTTTGCAAAAACTGATAACGCAATGGCAAATTGAAAAACTAGTAGGGCTAACAGAAGAAGCCGAAAAAGCGAGAGATTACCTTATGAGACTACCGGCACGAATGCTTAGGATTGCCGATAGACTAGTTTTACCAGATACTAGCCATCAATTCAAATGGATTCAACCATCAGTCAAATTGAATTCTTCATACAAATAAGCAATTCGCGAAAGGTCAAACCAACGTATTATTTCTGAAGGGTAAAAAAATTATGTCGTATTTCTATAATCACTGATAGAATTATTTTTACCCTAGCCCAATCCAACGTCTAATATCATCATGACCACAAAACCAATCATAAAGCCCATGGTAGCTAAATCAGTATTTTTATCTCTTTGTGTTTCTGGAATAACTTCTTCTACAACCACAAATATCATAGCACCAGCCGCAAAAGCTAAAGCATACGGTAAAATAGGTTGAAAAGCTAATACGGCTGCTGCTCCAGCAACTGCTGCTATTGGCTCTACAATTGCCGACAACTGACCATAAAAGAAACTTTTACCTCTACTCATTCCCTCTCGTCGCAATGGCATAGAAACGGCAAAGCCCTCTGGGAAATTTTGAATACCAATTGCTAGTGCTAGCATAACAGCTTCTGTAGTGCCTGCACCATCAGAAATTCCTAGT
>JAWWDX010000187.1:0-5874 GCA_033719695.1 Putridiphycobacter sp. | reverse complement strand
CAAATTGCAAGTATTCATAATTTAGCCTTCTACTTATGGTTGGTAGGCGAAGCCCGTGAACAAATTGAAGCGGGGACATTTACGCCCTGGAAAAATAAAATGGTTAAGCAATTGGCACAAAAACTATAGCTATGAAACAATTATTATTACTAAGCTTCTTATTGTTTTCATTTTTTGTAAATGCACAACTAAGCGGCAACCTTGCCAACGATAAAAGGGCCGTTTTACGCGATTTCTATTTTGAAATTGAAGGGCACAAAGCTGGCGAATTGGTTTTTAGCATTACAGTAGATGAAACCGGGCACGTTGTTGCTTGTCAACTTGATAAAGCAGCCTCATCAGGTTATTCTACACCAACTATGGTAAAAGCTATAAATCATATCAAAGCCAACCTCCAATTTGTAGCTGGCAGTGAATACCCTCAATTCCATACAGGTACAGTTAAAATAACCGTTGTTAAACCATAAAATTGGGTTGGCTAATAGTCATAGCTATTTTTAGTATTAGCCTTTGGCTCATTCGCAATCTCTGTGCCTTGCCCTCCATCACAAAGAAGGATTTAGTCATTGGTTTCAGTATTAAAGTAGGTTTTGCTTTGCTTTATATCCTACTGTTCACTTATTATTTTTCTAATGGTACACTCATGGGCGATACGGCTCGTTTTTTTAATGATAGTTTACAAATCAATACCCTTTACAACGAAAGTCCACTAGACTTTCTTAGGGTTTTGTTTGGATTCAACCCGGTTAATGCCACGTCCATTAATATTCTAAACAATACAAATATTTGGGCTGTCGGACCAACAACAGACTGGATAAACGACAATAAACTCATTCTTAAAATTAATGCAATTATTCATTTTATTTCTTTCAAAAACGTTTATGTTCATGCCTT
Organism: Putridiphycobacter sp.; assembly: GCA_033719695.1. Taxonomy (GTDB): domain Bacteria; phylum Bacteroidota; class Bacteroidia; order Flavobacteriales_D; family Crocinitomicaceae; genus Putridiphycobacter. The sequence goes on along the minus strand of JAWWDX010000187.1, from coordinate 4,980 downwards.
AATATTCAGCTGTATCTCTTACATAGGAATTTTATATATCTACAAAACATTTGTAAATTTTATAACTAACAAGCGACTGTTTTGGTTTGTGTTAATAGCTGCACCTAATTTTGCGTTCTGGGGAAGCGGTCTACTGAAGGAAGCCATTTTTGGCTTTGGCTTTGGGCTGTGGTGCTGGGCTGTATATCAACTAAAAAACAAGTCCTATACTCACATGATCTTGCTAATGGCGGCTGCTTTTCTATTGGTTTTTAATAAACCTTATGCTGGTTTAATTATTGTTGCTTTTACAATATATATAGTCGTTGGGTATTTTACTAAATGGTCGAAAAAAGGCATTTATAGCATGACAATGTTGAGTATCGTCGCCTTATTAGCCGTTATTTTCATACCCGGCAAGCTTAATTTAACCAATCGGCTGTCGGCCAAGCAAACTGACTTAGACAATTTAGCTCGAGGGGGAATTGCCTTTGTGAACGATTCTGCCTTTTGCGTTTTCCCGTATGATGAATTGTCTAAATTTACGCAAGTAGGAAATGACAGCATTATGGTTAGAACAGCTGTTAGCGGGCAATATAAAATATTTGGGCAATCTAATTTTAAAGATTTTATCATTCAGCCTAGTACAAAACCGTACGCGGTTTATTTGATTTATCAACCTTCGGGAAGCTATATAGCACCTACACTCATAAAAAACTCGCCTATACAATTGTTAAGGAACACAGGCAGTGCAATGGTAAACGTATGGCTGAGGCCATTTCCTACTGACCCAGGTGATAAATTAAAAATATTGAATTTCATCAATAATTTAGGACTGCTTTTTATAGTTGCTGTTGCGGTAATGAGACGTAGACGATTAGCACAAATAGAAAAGTATTTAGTCGCCAGCTTATTAGGCTCTGCCATTATGATTAGCTTAATTATTGGTTGGTCGGTACCGATATTCGGAGCTATAGTAAGGTATAAAATTCCAGTAGAACTCCTCATCATTATTACATCCTTTATACTTCTTAAATCATTGAAACATGAAAATATTCAAAACAATCGTCCTTTATAGTTTTCTTACAACCCTACTTGTGAGCTGTTACCAAGGCGATCAGGCCGATTTGATTGTTCACAACGCAAGAATATACACCTGTGATCAGAACTTTTCAATTGTAGAGGCTATGGCAATTAGAGATGGAAAGATTATTCAAGTTGGACCAGAACGGGAAATCCTAAACGGTTTTAAGTGCGATCATATTATTGATGCGGAATTACGCCCTATTTACCCTGGGTTTTATGATGCCCATTGTCATTTTTGGGGATATGCCAACACCTTCAACACGGTTAATTTAAACGGCTGTCAGTCGTTTGAAGAAGTGCTTAGTAGAGTGACTGAATTTTATAATAACAATCAAACAGAATGGATTACAGGTAGAGGCTGGGACCAAAATTTATGGACAGGCCAAAGCTTTCCAAATAACGACAGTTTAACTGCTATGTTTCCAAATACGCCCGTGCTGCTGCGCAGAATTGATGGACATGCTGCAATTGCCAACGCTAAGGCGCTTGAACTAGCTGGCATCACGGCTGAAACCGAAATAGAAGGTGGACAAATTGAAGTAGCTAATGGCTTGCCAACCGGTATTTTAATCGATAATGCTGTTGATTTAGTGATTGATCAAATTCCTGAATTGGGGCAAGCGAAAAAACTGGATTTATTACAAAAAGCTGAGCAAAAGCTCTTTGAACAGGGGCTTACCACCATTAATGATGCGGGGATTACAGGCTTGCAACGAGAAGATTTTATTAAATGGTACACGACAAAGCAACTCCGTATTAAAAATTACAGCATGCTGTTTCCAGAAGATGATAATTTAGACTACGTGAGGGAAAACGGTGAATTCGATTCCTCTGGCTTGCACATTAATAGTTTTAAATTAATTGCCGACGGTGCCCTGGGCTCTCGCGGTGCTTGCATGATAGCCCCCTATTCAGACTCTGTAAAACATTTTGGCACCATCTTACGATCGGCTGAAAAAATTGAAAATATTGCCAAATTTGCTAGCAATGTTGACTTTCAATTAAATACCCATTGTATTGGTGACTCTGCTAACCGTTTATTATTGAATATCTATCAAACAGTGATTGGACAAACACCAGATCACCGCTGGAAAATTGAGCATGCACAGATTATGCACCCTGACGATTTCAAATTCTACGAATACTTAGGAGTTATTCCGTCTGTTCAACCAACACATTGTACATCTGACATGGCTTGGGTTGAAGATAGAATTGGAAAAGCGCGCGCTGTTCATGCCTATGCCTATCAAACCCTATTAGCAAAAGCAGGAATAATTGCCTTGGGCACCGACTTCCCTATTGAGAATATTTCTGTACTAGAAACTTTTTATGCAGCGATTACTAGAAAGAAGAAAGAAGATCACGCTGGTGACGCTTTTCATCCAGAAGAGCAATTAAGTAGACAAGATGCTATGTTAGGTATTACCCGTTGGGCTGCTTTTTCAAATTTTGAAGATAAAACAAGAGGCAGCTTAGAAGCCGGTAAAGATGCAGATTTTGTGATTCTAACAAAGGATATTATGACAATTCCTGAAGCAGAGATTCTCAAAACTTTTGTATTTAAAACGTATTTAGATGGGGAGATGGTTTATTCTGCAGAGTAGTTCTCGATAGTTTTTATTTCTGAATCTTTGTTCTGCAATGTAACACTCGAACTGACTGCATTTGGAATGGAGAACACAAACGGCAAACGAAACTACCCCGTATAAACGAGAAAAGAGATTTGCCCTCTATAAGAACAAATCTCTTTCCTAAACCAAAACAAAGAATTCCATTAGTTAAAATGGAATAACATCAAAGGGAACCACCCCTCCAATGATTTAAAAGGACGGACATGAAATTGTACGAAACTTCTGAATCGGTTTCTTACAATTAAAGTTCAATCCTAATGATAATTCATGTGAACCTCCACTCGCATTCGATAATGTGGAAGTTGTAATATCGTAACTATAGCCAAATTTAAAGGCACCTGTGTCAACCCCTATAGATAAAATAAAAGCATCTCTTGGTCGCAACCAAGCACCTGCTGTAAAGTTTGCATATTTAAAATACATACCAATATTCAATTGATTAAACTCGCCTTGGTAAGTATAAATAATATTAGGGGAAATACTCATTGGATTGCTGTACTTTGAATTTTGACCCACCGCAATATTAGCGCCTGCATGCGCCGTAAAACGCATTGGTAATCGTGACCCTGGATCAGCAGAATTAATTAATGTTTCGTTTGGACGATTTAAGTGTTTTGCTGCTACCCCAAAATAGAAATTATCGGAATACCCTACAATACCTGCAGAGACGTCAAAAAATCCTTTTGTTCCCCAACCGTTATCAAATACACGACCACTAGGTAAGTCGCCGGTTTGGTAAATAAACCCTTTTCTTGGGTCAATTTGATCGCCAAAAGTCAATTTATTCCAGTTTAGAAATTTTTGATTCCAACCAACTTGGGCACCAAATAAAATTGAGTACTTCTTTGATGCTTGCAAATGATAAGAATAAGCAGCATTCAGCGCATTCCAATTGATGGTGTTCTGGCCAGCCATATCATTCATCATAGATACAGATATACCGCCATGTAATGCATTTACATATTGATCGTACGAAACTGTATTTGTGATAAACGCTCCTGGAATAGAAGGCCACTGATTTCTGTAATTGAAATTTACCCTAGGACAACCATGTGAACCCGATAAAGCGGGATTCAAATAAATAGGGTTGGCATAAAACTGCGTAAACTCTGGATCCTGTCCAAAAGTTAAGGAGGTTACACCTAAACATAAGATTAATAAGCTCTTTTTCAGTTGTTTCATAAATATCTTATCTAATAGTCTTATTTTTCGTGTTAAATCTAATACCAATATTGTGAGAAACAAAACTTTCTTGCAAAAATTCTGATTCCGTCATATCCAACTGGTAAGATAATTTAAACGTTTTAAACTTTAAACCAACCGAAGCTGCATATTCACTGTTTGATGAATATGAAGCACCAATGGTTAACCAATTAAACTGAGCAGTTGCACCCGCCCAAGCTTCTTTCTTAGCTCCAAATTGATAATAGGTCAAAAATGGACTCAAAGTTGTTCTCTTATTTCTCGACTGGTAATCGAACCCAATAACAGCAGTCATTAAATGCGGCGACTCTACAATTTCATTTGCCAATGGCGTAAAAATTCTTTGATCGTGTTTTGCCAGGTTATCAATAAAACCACCTACATAAAACCAGTCAGTATTAAGTACGAAGCCAATACCATAATCCTTATACCAAGAATTGTTACTACTAATTGTTTCTATACCTACTTGCGATACTACATTACCCCTATCAAATTCAATAGCAGAAGGACCGCTTTGATGCTGTATATTTCTTGCTTGTTTACCCATGCTAACCTTAATTGCCGGTTCAAATACAATACGTTTCGACAAGGCAAACTTTGGTGAATAATATAAATTCGCTGTCATATTTTGATACACACCATTGTTATAATCGCCGTATACTATGCTTCCGCCAATTCCGCCTCTACTCCCACTATTATAGGTGTCAAAATATAAATTACCTAACTGACTATTAACAGATTCCGACGTCCATTGATTTCGATAATCAGCTCCTATTCTAAAATTACCTGAACTGCCAGCAAACCCCGGGTTAAAATTCAGAATGTTTTTATTCGGTATTAGTAATTCTGGATCTCTTAAATTCACCAATGCAATTGGATACCCCGAAATTTTGTCTATCTGACGTAAAAATCTTTTCAGTCTGAATGCAAATGCGCCCGTTTTGCGTTTATTTATGTTAAGGTCTAACGGTTGCACATCAAACGTTGGATTTAATGCGTAGGTGCCTGTATAATTTTTGCCTTGTCCTTTGATTTTTTCTGCTTCAAGTTTCTGATGATCGGTTTCTTGCCCTCCTCTACT
>JAWWDX010000186.1:0-5880 GCA_033719695.1 Putridiphycobacter sp. | reverse complement strand
GTAATCTGTGCCTTAATTGTTTCGTTCACTTATGTTGCGGGACAAATGAGAGGTGTTGGCATTGTTTTTTCACAATTCTTACAGGTTGATATCACATGGGGTGTTATCATAGGAATGATTGTTGTGCTCATATTTGCCTTCTTAGGTGGTATGAAAGGAATTACGTACACACAAGTAGCGCAGTATTGCGTATTGATATTTGCTTTCATGGTACCTGCTATTTTTATTTCATGGCAAATGACAGGTAACCCTATCCCCCAGTTAGGCTTGTGTGGAAAAGTACAAGTTGGGACCTTTCTCTTATATAAGCTAGATACCTTGAATACCCAACTGGGTTTTAAAGAGTATACATCAGGATCTAAAACAACTTGGGATGTGTTTGCTATTACAATGGCGTTAATGGTTGGTACTGCAGGTCTACCTCACGTCATTGTGCGTTTTTTCACCGTGCCTAAAGTAAAAGATGCACGTAAATCTGCTGGATTGGCCTTGTTATTTATAGCTATTTTATATACAACTGCACCAGCAGTTTCAGTATTTGCTAGAACAAATCTCATTGAAACAGTAAGTAACAAAGAGTATGTAGCTATGCCTGATTGGTTTAAAAACTGGGAAAACACAGGCTTGATTGCTTGGTCAGACAAAAATGGAGATGGAAAAATACAGTATGTAGCAGGAAACGCTCTGGATGGCAAAAAACCTGCTTTTGTTGAGGGAGAAAGAGGGTTTTACGGTGAAAAACTGATCTCTAATCCAAATTTAGACGAGGCGAACGAGTTATATGTTGATAGAGACATAATGGTTTTAGCTAATCCTGAAATTGCTAAACTTCCAAACTGGGTAATTGCGCTGGTAGCAGCTGGTGGATTGGCAGCTGCACTATCAACAGCAGCAGGATTGCTTTTGGTTATCTCTACTTCTATTTCGCATGATCTTATTAAAAAACAATTGCGACCAAACATTTCTGATAAAGGAGAACTCTTGGCTGCAAGAATTGCCATTTTAGTTGCCATTGTTATCGCAGGTTTATTTGGTATTTATCCCCCAGGATTTGTAGCGGCGGTTGTAGCATTAGCTTTTGGTTTAGCTGCAGCATCATTTTTTCCAGCTATTATTTTAGGTATATTTGATAAGCGTATGAATAAAGAAGGTGCTGTAGCTGGAATGGTAGTTGGTATTTCTTTAATGTTATTCTATATGATCATTTATAAAACGGGATTAGTAGGCGTCTTTGATCCACTGCCAAAAGAGAGTTGGTGGTTTGGTACGTCTCCTGAAGGGTTTGGTACAATTGCTATGCTGGTGAACGTTGTAGTGTCGGTGTTAATTTCTAGAATAACACCTGCTCCACCGGAAAATGTGCAGGAAATGGTTGAAAGTATTAGAATTCCGTCGGGAGCTGGCGAAGCGCAATCACATTAAAAATTTCTGTTTATAGTTCATAAAAAATCGGCAATGCTTTTTCATTGCCGATTTTTGTTATTTTTATCAGGTATGAAAAAACGCCACGAACAAAAATTAGTGATCATTTCATTAGGATTGTTTTTTATTTTCAACGTACCACTCATTTTTATGTTCAATCATTTGGGGAGCATTTTTGGCTTTCCAATTTTATATTTTGCCATTTTTTTTATTTGGCTCCTTTCTATTGTGGCAACCTATTTTATTCTAAAACGCTATTATGAGTAATCTTGTTTTAGTCATCATCATATTATGCTACTTAGCCTTTCTTTTTGGTATAGCTTTTTTAGCCGACCGTAAATCAAAAAGTAAATGGGTCAACAATCCATACGTATATACGCTTTCACTTGGTGTCTATTGCACGGCATGGACTTATTATGGTAGTGTTGGCATAGCCGCCAATGATGGACTTAATTTTTTACCAATTTATTTAGGACCAGTGATAGCACTACCGCTGTGGATTGTTATCATGAGAAAAATAATTAGAATTTCTAAACAAAATAAAATCTCCTCAATCGCCGACTTTATCTCATTGCGTTATGGTAACAATCGTTTTTTAGGGGCTTTGATCACAATTGTCTGTGTAATTGGAATAGTACCTTACATTGCACTCCAATTAAAGGCTATCTCTGAAACTTTTGAAATAATGACTGTACAGTCTAGCCGTCAATCAACCCATATTTTAAGTGATTCTACTTTCTACATAGCCATTTTATTAGCAGTATTCGCCACGTTTTTCGGCACCCAAAAAACGGATGCTTCTGAGAATCATAGAGGGATTATAGCATCTGTAGCTGTTGAATCTATCTTAAAACTATTCTTTTTTTTAATTATTGGCGTTTATGTTACTTTTTACATTTATGATGGAACAGGAGACATATTTAGCCAAATGTCGAAAAGAGAAAACTTTGAAACTTTGGTAAGTTTTAACGGCTTGGAAGATGGATTCAACTGGCTCTTTATGATTATGCTATCGTTTACAGCAATATTTCTTTTACCTCGTCAGTTTCAGGTCGCAGTGGTCGAAAACACAAGAGAAAAGCATTTAAAAAAAGCCATTTGGCTTTTTCCTTTGTATCTTTTGTTATTCAATGTATTTGTCATTTTTGTGGCTTGGGGAGGCACATTAACTTTTGATGATACCACTAATGCCGAATATTTCGCCTTGATACTGCCTTTAGTAAATGGGCATAATTTTTTAGCATTATTGGTATTCTTAGGCGGGTTTTCTGCTGTTATATCTATGGTTGTAATTTCAACACTTGCTCTTTCAACAATGGTGAGCAATAACTTGGTAATACCTTATGGATTTTTAGATAAATTCCTGACAGGACCGCTTGAAAAAAACGACTTCTATATTAAAACAATAAGGCGTGTAGCTATTTCACTGATAATTGTAGCAGCTTACCTCTTTTATGTCACCTTCTCAGTTGAGTTATCCCTCTACTCTATTGGTTTGATTTCATTTGTCATCATTGCCCAATTAGCACCTAGCTTTTTTATCGGACTGTACTGGAATAGAGGTGCGGCAAAAGGTGCCATCTTGGGAATTATTGGTGGATTTTCTGTTACTTTTTACACCATTATTCTACCCCTAATTTCACAAATTTACACAGGTTCTGAGACTTTTGTGAATGAAGGACCATTTGGCATCAATATGCTTAAACCATACAGCTTATTCGGAATAGATTTCCTTAGTGCGCCTGCTCATGCTTTTTTCTGGAGCCTTTTCGTCAATATGTTTATCTACTTTTCTGTCTCTTTGTCATTTAAAGGCAACTATAGAGAGCGTAATTACGCTGAAGTGGTAGTGAATAGTCAAAATTTCAAAGATCTTCAAGATGGCACACTAGTATGGAAAGGAGAAGCTTATGTAGCAGACATCAGAAATATGCTTGTAAAATTTTTGGGAATAGCTAGAACTGAAAGGGCTTTACAATTGTTTTTTAAGAAATATGATATTCCGCCCGATACCCAAATGGCTGATGCCCGTTTGATCAATTTTTCAGAAAAATTATTAACTGGTAGCATTGGCGGTGCTTCAGCCAAAATACTTATTGCTAGCGTCGTCAAAGAGGAGGAAATATCTTTAGTTGAAGTTCTGAAAATACTGGAAGAATCCAAAAGTACCATGGCAAGTAATAAAGCTTTAACACAAAAGTCGTTGGCTTTAGCCAAATTAAGCGATCAGCTGAAGGAAATGAACGAAACACTGATTAAAAAAGATCAACAAAAAGATGAGTTTTTAGATACGGTGTCTCACGAACTAAAAACACCAGTAACGGGAATTCGAGCTGCCACAGAATTATTAATTGAAGAAGCAGATGATATGCCTGCTCCCGTGAAAAAACAATTCTTAGAGAACATTTTAAGTGATTCCGATAGACTATCGCGTTTAATAAATCATATTTTGGACTTTGAAAAACTGTCAACCGGTAGAGCAGAATTGAATATCAAAAGACAAGATTTTAATGAAACTTTGAATACAGTGCTTAGAAGCATCCGTCAAATAGCAAGCAATCATCAAATTACAATAAAGAGGCTGAATATTGAATCAATTGAAATTGCTTATGATGAGGACAGAATGCTGCAAGTACTTACCAACCTGCTATCGAATGCAATTAAATTTTGTGACAATGAAAACGGCTTAATTACTGTGGATTATAATTTAACAATTGACTACTTAAAAGTCTACATTTTCAATAATGGCAATCCCATACCAGCTGAAGATATTGATTTTATTTTCGACAAATTCTACCAATCTAAAAACCAAAACACAGTTAAACCAATTGGGAGTGGATTGGGCTTGGCTATTAGTAAACAAATCATTTTAAAACACAATGGCAAAATATGGGCGAAAAATGACAAAAATCAGGGGGTAACCTTTGGATTTCAGATACCTTTTGTCTAAATTTGAAATGTATTTTGTATGAAGCGAAAGATTTTAATTGTTGATGACGAACCAAATATTGTAATGTCATTAGAATATGCTTTCAAAAAGAATGATTTTGAGGTGTATATAGCCAGAGATGGTAACGAAGCGATTCAAATCATACAAGATATCATACCTGATATCGTTTTATTAGATGTGATGATGCCGAATGTAGATGGTTTTCAAACACTAGCCTACATAAAAGGGCAACATGACCTAAAGGCGACAAAGGTAGTTTTTTTGTCGGCAAAAAATAAAACAACTGACATTGAAAAAGGATTAGCACAAGGAGCTGAAAAATACCTGACCAAACCCTTTTCAGTCAAGAAAATTGTTGGCGAAATAAATGAACTGTTTGATTAATCTTTGGTTTTGTGTGCAAACAATCCATTGTTTAATTTAAAATAGTTATATGAAATTTTCTTTATCTCCCCTAGCTTCTGATATATTTATCAGTATCTACATCATTGCTACATTGTTATTCCGAATGGTGTATGATTATTACGGGAATATTTCTGCTGCCAATTCTGTCTTTATTGGTTTGTCTTTTCTTGTCTTCTTATGGGCACTTATCAAGTTAAAATTTTTAAATCCCAATTACTTTGGATTTTTTAAAACTAAAACGGTAAAGCAATGACGTATCAAGACACATATTCAAAAAGTATCAACCATCCAGAAATATTCTGGAAAGAACAAGCGAAAACTTTAGATTGGTACAAGTTTCCAGATCATATATTATCAAAAAACAGCAATGGCACTGCCGATTGGTTTAAAGACGGTGTCTTAAATTTGAGTCATTTATGCATAGATCGTCACATAGAGGAAGGATTTGGCGAACAAAATGCCATTATTTATGATTCTCCTGTCACCAAAACAAAACAGTTTATAACTTTTCACAATTTACTTGATGAAGTGGCACGTTTAGCAGGCGGGTTAAAAGACTTAGGTGTTCAAAAAGGAGATACCGTTATCATTTACATGCCAATGATTCCTCAGGCAATCTACGCCATGTTAGCTTGCGTACGCATAGGTGCTATTCACTCAGTTGTTTTTGGCGGATTTGCACCACACGAATTAGCTATTAGAATAGACGATTGTAAACCAAAAGTCATTATAACCGCATCAAATGGTATTGAAATTGACAAGATCATACCTTATAAGCCTTTTGTAGACCAGGCCATTCGAATGAGTTATCACCAACCAAGCAATGTGATTATCTTTAATAGAAACCATGAAATAACGTATGATATGCACGGTACAGATGTAGACTATCAATCATTGGTAGAAAGCGCTACTCATACCGATCCAATTCCCGTAGAGTCAACTCATCCTTCCTATATTTTATATACTTCTGGTACCACAGGAAAACCAAAAGGAATAATCAGAGATACAGGCGGATATGCTACTGCACTTAAATATTCAATGCAAGCTGTATATAACTGCATGCCAGGTGATGTTTATTGGGCTGCTAGTGATGTTGGATGGGT
>JAWWDX010000185.1:0-5882 GCA_033719695.1 Putridiphycobacter sp. | reverse complement strand
CATCAACTGTATACGGTGCAAGGTAGAATTTAACCTTTACCTTGTTTAATTGAACGCAAGCGGGACATGACCATTAGTGCTTGGTAAACCGATATGAAAAGCCAATGTTTATCAAATAATCTGCAAAGGCAGCGTCTCCATGACGATAAACCCCTGTTTCTAGTGTTCGTTGTTTGTCTTCAAAACTTTGTGTTCGATTTCTATATGTGGCAATGGGAACAGTTGCAAACAAGCTGTAGTTTTTCTTTAGGTAACTAATGCCTGGTTCAATAGAAAAAGCATACCCAGGTCTTCTGTAGCCACCACTTTTTCCTAATAAATCAGTTGATGGAACACCTTCAAGTCTTGCTCCCATGAAAAAATTAATTCCTTTAGAAACTTCTATATTTGCTCCTAAGCGAGCTGCATATTGATCAGGACAAGAGAACTCACTGTTTCCGTTTCTTGTTTTAACGCCATTAGACTCTTGGAAGTTAAAAAGATAGTATAAATTTGTAACGATACTGATGCGATTTGAAATTGGATGAAATCCTTGTACGTCCAGAGTTATTCCAGTGCCACCATCTCCTAATTGAATTGATTGGTCTACGACTGTTTTTATCGTTTCATTTTTATTGACCCCTTGATTGTAAAAATAATCAGTGTAATCGTATTTTCCAGTGGGTAATTTAATACCAAAACCAACAGCATAGTTAAATTCTTTTTTATCTGGGTTAAATAACCAATAGGAAAGACTTAATCGAATATCAGACATTCCCTTGGAAGAGGTTACATGTCTATCTCCTAAACCTTGAGGTGGATTACCGCCATGTTCATACATAGAAGACCTATTGTGAAATGCTGTTGGGATAATAATATTTGTAAAGAATCTGTCTGAAATCCCATAACTTAATGTTAAATCAATAAAGTTTGATTTATTGATTACTTGGGTTCCTTCTTCCACCCTATGTACTTCTTCAACGTCACCCCTGAAATGTCTAAATGATTTAAAATAACGATAGCCAAATTGAACATCAAATTCACCTTTTTTAAGGGTGAAACTATTGTTAATACTGTTATGACATGACGAGTTGCCTCTAATTGCTATACATCCTTGACTGATGGATAGAAATGGCAGGTGGAAAAAGAATAGGCTAATAAAAGTGCACTTTATATAACTCATAAGTGTAATGCTTATTTTATGGTTAATCTTTTATAATTGAATGATTAGGCACGTTGTACCATGCCAGACACTTTTTCTTTAGGCGGTAACATGATTAAAAGTGCCATTATTATAATGATGTTTTTCATGATGTATTGACCAACAATGGTAAATGCAAAAGGACCCGTAAAAGCCAGCTCAGGAAAGAGTATCAGAGGCGTGAACGTGAAGGCCATGTGACCTAAGGCAATGTAAGTAAATGTTCTGCGATAAGGTTTAATTATTAACCCAATTCCTATTGCCACCTCTAAAAGGGCCAATAAAAAATAACCTATTTTAACGGGTATTAAATGCAAAGTTAATTCATAGACGGTTTCACTTCCTAATTCTTCGGCAGGACTAAGCCCTGGGAAAAATTTTATGGCACCAAACCAGATATATATCAATCCGATTGAAATGGCTAAGAATTTTAACTTTTTCATTTTATTTGATTTTAAATTTTGGAAAAACGCCCAGAGCTGAAGAATTTTCACTATTTAATAACTCTGGGCTTTTATACTTTGTATGACAAAAAGTATTTATTATTTTCCTAAATGTTCATTGTAGAATTCCCATGCTTTATGGGCAATGTCTCTTCCTAATTTTAAACCTGCTACATTATCTGCTTGAATATGGTAACCTCCCATTACTCGAGATTGGCCAGCCATTTCTGCTGCTTCAGTGAAGGTTGGGAATCTTAGTGTTATGGTATCTCCATACAATGCTGGGTCCAGTTCTGTTAATTCTCCTGCAACAACAATCGCTGAATCTCCGAAGTACTCATCTCCAGTAAATAATTTAAGTGCCTCTGCACATCCACCGCTTATGGTACTGTGTCCTGAAACGTATGCTGGAAAAGGAGGACATAAGAAAACAGCTGGCGAATATGGACGCCAATCCTCACCTTTAATTTCACCAAATCCTTTGCCTTCACCTTTCCAACCTGTAATGGTTTTGCCTTTGTAGAATGCGTGAACTAGTGCAAATGGTCTTGCATAATCATAATACATTTTAGTATCCCAACAAGCAATAAAACCATCCATGGCTGTTGCTTGTACTAAGAAGTACATTTTTACGTCCTGGTCAAGTGTATGATTGTCTCTGCGTGACACTGATTGTGCAAATTTAAGCCAATGTCCTGCTTGCTGAACGGATTGCGGTCCGTCACGCATAAATTCAACTAAAGCTTTGTCATGATCGCTCATGTTTTCCTGAATTGACACAACTTCCGCTAATTCATCAAGTAATTGCTGTGAATCCATTGCAGGAGGTGGAACTGATCTGAATTGTGATGCGCTATCTAAAACCAACGGTTTAACATGTTGCCAATAGGGTGTTAAACACCCTGGATCATATTTTTCGCCTTGCTCATTTAAAAAATATTTTGGTTGCCAACGTTTTAAATCATTCATTTTATCAACCGGATTGGTTGGGGCATAATGAGTATAGTCATAATATGGCATGCCATTTGAACCATCAGCCATTGCATATTGATTTGAACCGTCGCCTTTTCGTGCTTCTATTACCGCTTGAGCTGCTAAATAACCAATGCCTTCTGGGGTTGTTGGATCAGTCGATTTGATTGTGTAGTCATAGCCTAAATCTTTCATAACGCCTTGAAAGTAGGCAGAATCTGAATAGTAATACTCTAAATTTGTATAGTATGCGGCATAACTAATTGCTTTCTCTTTATTTTCAATGGTATGTTCTGCATTTGGTCGTCTATCTACTGATGTTGCATAAACAGGAATTGCAGTTTCGTCATATCTTGTCCATGCATCAAAAATAGCTGTAAAAATTAAACCTAAATACCTTGACGTAACAGTAGGACGGGGTTTGAAACGCTCAGTGTCCATGGCGGTGCCTTGCAGTGCTGCATATCCCCATATATAGGCAACATTATCTGCTCCGGTTTTTTCGGCTCCCGTTTCTGCTGCATTGTCTTGTGAAATTTCATTTGATTCTTCATTAGCTGACGAATTACAACTGACTATCGAAAGAGCAGAAAAAGTAAGGATGACTAAAATTTTACGTTTCATTTGTGTAAGTTTGTTTTTATAATTTATGAGTACCAAGCTAGTATTTTTGACTGTTCATTTGACTGAGAAATGATATAACACGTGAACAAACTGATGAAAATAGTTTTTGAACGGATAAATTAGAATAGGATGAATTGTTTAATTATAGATGACGACCCATTAATATGCGACTTGATAAAGCATTTTTGCTCAAAACATGCATGGATTGAATCTTGTTTGGCTGTGGGTGATGGCAGTCAGGCCCTTCAAGCCATTCATACAAGTCATTTTGATTTTATTTTTTTAGATTTTAATCTCCCAGATTTAAATGGTAGAAGCTTGTTAGAGATATTGCCTCAGAGCATTCCTGTCATTATGGTAACATCAGAATCAGGATTTGGAGCAGAATCTTATGGCTATCCGCAAGTAATTGACTTTTTAGTCAAGCCTGTCAGTTACGACCGATTTGTGAAAGCTTTGCAAAAAATTCAGACCAAGAATGAGCTACCTGCTGTCAATGAAACCAACCGGCTTGTAGTAAAAGTTGGCAATGACTCCGTTATTCTAAAGGTTGAAGATGTCATTTATATGAAAGGAGAGGGGAATTATGTCAAATTCTATTTAGGTACCGAAAAAATATTGGGGCTGACAACATTGAAATCATTAGCCCTCAAACTCCCAAATTATTTTGCACGTGTTCACAAGTCGTACATTGTCAATTTAAAAATGCTTAAAGCCATTTCGGGGGATGAACTAAAATTTGAAATAGGTACAGTGCCTTTGGGAGCAAGTTACAAATCAGAGCTAGCAAAGCGAATTGAAAACTGGCAATAACACCAATTAGATTTGTGCTCTATATGTCATCATGACTTCAATATAATGGTCAAAAGCGGCATTTATTTTTCGTTGAATACTGGCTGTATGCTTTGTTTCAAAGGCTAATTTCCCATGGTTGAGAAGGGACTCAAATTCTGAAAGCTTGAGACGTCGAATGGAGGTTATTAACCTATGTTGTACAGCTTCAAAGTCACTTAATTTGTTAGCAGATAGACTATGTGCAATTAGTCTTTGATCTTTACGCCATTCCTTAATCATTAAATCCATAACATTCTTTATGAGTTCTTTTTGCTGATCATAATCTTTTTCTATGGAAGAAAAGTCTGGCATTCCAAATACACTGAACACATTTGATTCTAGCTCATCAAAAAGTTGATTTTGACTAATTGGCTTCTGTAAAACAGCAATTGTATCGTCCGAAAAAGTAATAGCTTGGCCCGAAACAATAATTATTTTGCCTTTAGGATTTAATATTGATTTTAATTCGGGCAGTATGTTGTCAATTTTAAGCTGACGCTTACCAAAATTGTAGTCAGATATAATAAAGTTAAATTTTAGATTTTTGACTTGCTGCAGTTGTGTTGGATGGGTTAAAAATTTCAGGCTGTGCATATCTAGCATATGCTGATACCATTGAACAATTTGAGGATCATCTTCAATAATTAGAATTTTCAATTGGTGATTGGAATTTACTGAATCATCCTTTTTTTCAATGGTAGGTCTGTTGTCATTTTTTTTACGTGAAAAGTTTATTGAAAAACTAAAGTTACTCCCTTTATTTGGCTCAGAATCAATATGGAGTTCCGATTGACATATTTTAAGGAGGTTGACCACAATTGGAATACCGAGACCAGCACCAGCACTTTCTCCTTCAGCATAGTGCCTGTTCAAAATTTTCTCTTTTTGATCAGCTGTTAATCCATGACCCGTGTCAATAATTTGAAAAATGAAATTTTTATTTTCCGATTCAGAAAGGTGGAAAGTTACACTACCACCCGCAGGTGTGAATTTTAAGGCGTTAGTGATGAGGTTATTTAAGATTTGATATAGTCGTGCGGGATCAAACAATGCTAATTCACGCTTATTTTTTAAATCATTTTTAAAGGTAAACGTTATTTTTTTCTGCTTTGCTAAGTATTTTGAAGAGTTAAAAATATCATTGCAAAAGTCGCTAATAGATAACCATTCCGGTTGTAGTTCAATGGTTTGCGTTTTAATTTTATTATAGTCTAATATATCGTTTGCTAAGGACTGTAGTTGCTGGCTACTAAACTGAATCGAATCTAAAAAAGAGGTTTGATGAGGCAGTTGTTGGTTTTGTTTTAATATAGTAATGGCGCCTAAAATTGATTGTAGTGGGTTTCTAATTTCATGACTCATGTTTTCCAAGAAATCTGATTTTTCTTTATGGGCTTCTTCAGCTTGTTGTTTTGCTTCTTTTATCGCATCATGACTAGTTGAAATGGCATAGGACATCTTTTCAAACTCCCGGGCCAATTCCCCAATTTCATCTTGGCGGTGAATAGGCAGTTTTTTCGCACCTAAGGAGGTAGAGAAAACGGTTAGTTGTTTTGTAATTGCTTTCAATTCGCGTACTTGTTTTCGCATGTACAAAAAGGCAATGGTTAAAATTACCAAGCCTAATAACGTACTTGAAATAAGAACTGTTTTTCGCCAAGAATAAAAAGTAGCTAGCACATCTGCTTTGTTAGCTGAGATAATGGTAAATAGTGCATAAGCCTTCCTGTTGTATTTTAGTTTTGTAAATGAATCAACAGCTTTTTCTGTTGTAATGATTTTAACAGTGTCAGTCAATGATGCTAGTGGCTCTGAAAAGTCTGAAAAAT
>JAWWDX010000184.1:0-5901 GCA_033719695.1 Putridiphycobacter sp. | reverse complement strand
TGATATTAATTCTCCATGCCAAAACAAATTTGGCTTTTTCCGAGAAATCATCAGTTTGTAATTGTTTATTTAACACAGCAGTTCTCATTATTAAACAAAATAGTTTTTTAGTTCATTTTCAAAATACTGCAATGCGTTTTTAACTGGAAGGGGTATGCCTCCTCCGTGAGCACATAAAGAGCCTTGCAGCAATGTTGACATTAAATCATCAAATAATTTTTTGTCAATTTTAAAATCACTTGTATTGGCTTTTTGTAATAGTTCATGCGCACGCTTTGTACCCAATCGACATGGGAAGCACTTACCACAACTTTCATACTGCGCAAAATCCATCAAGTGCTCTAAATAATCAATCATTGGAAAAGATTCTGGGATACAAACAATTGAAGCATGACCCAATAAAAAGCCTTCCTTTGCAAAAGACTCGAAATCGACACTCAAATTGTCAATTTTTTCTACAGGCACAATGCCGCCCAAAGGGCCACCTATTTGCATGGCTTTTACTGGCTCTTTAAAACCGCCTCCAAATTCATAAATAACAGTGGCTAATGGCGTACCCATTTCCACTTCGTAAATTCCAGGTTTATTAAAGAAAGAATCTAAAGAAACCAATTTTGTTCCGTTTGATTTTTCGGACCCTAATTTAGCATATTCAGAGCCGCCATTTTTGATAATTTCATAAACTGCTGCTAGTGTTTCAACATTGTTTACAATGGTTGGCTTATTAAATAGACCTTGTTGCGTTGGAAATGGTGGCCGTGTTCGAACCTCCGGTCTTTGACCTTCTATGGAGTTTATAAGTGCTGTTTCCTCTCCACAGATATAAGCTCCTTGGGCTTTAATGATTTTGAATTCAAAATTGAAGTCTGAACCATTAATATTTTTACCAACAAACTGATGAGCCTTCAGCTCATCAATGGCATTCTGAATGACTACAGCTGATTCTGGATACTCTGCTCGAATGTACAAAATTCCCCACTCAGCACCTGTGATGTAGCCCGACACTAACATGCCAAATAAAACGGAATGCGGGCGTTGTTCCAATAAATACCTATCGGAATATGCGCCAGGATCACCTTCGTCGGCATTACAAATAATAAATTTTGTATCCGATTGCATATTTTTGCAGGACTCTAATTTAAACCCTTTAGGAAACCCTGCACCACCTCGGCCGCGAATATGGGCTGTTTTAATTTCTTCTAAAACAGAATCCCTATCTCTTTTCAAGACATCTTTTAATAGTGCGTAATAATCCTTTACACCCGAGAATGGTTCTGTTACGAAAGCATGTGTGCCACCCACATTATAAGAGTCTCCAGCGGCTTTTTTAGAGCTAATAATCTCTCCAATTTCATCATCCGACTTTGCTGAATAATTATGGCCATTATAATGAAAAGCACCATTTTCATGACACCTTCCTAGGCAAGTCATATGACCAATTTCATCTGCATTAAAGTGCTGTTGTAGGGTTTCTTGTAATTTTTCTTGTGTACCTGCGCACAAACAAGCCGTCCCATTGCAAACATATACTTTCTTACCCTTGTTTTCAGGCTTCATGAAATCGTAAAAGCTAGCCGTCCCAAAAGTATTTGCGGTACCTATTAAAAATTCTTTAGCCAACTTTTCTAAATCACTAACTGACGGCGAACCATCTGCTTTTGCTGCCTCTCCTAATTTTTCAAATAAATTATTTTTTACGCCTTTCTTAAATGTTAAATGGCTTAAATTTTTTGACATACGCTTGGTCTCTTTATTTTACTTACGCAACTATTACAATAACAGCCAACTAAATATAACTAATAATTTTTAATACAGTATTCTATTTTTCAAACTGTTGACTTTCAACAACTCATGCTTTTACTTCACTCTAACCAAATGAATTTGGCCTTCACCCATTAGGTCTTGACCGTTGGTAGATTTTGCACTATAGGTATAGAAATATACCCCGTCTGAACATTCAGCACCAGAGCGATAATGGTTACCATCCCATTGGTCGGTTATATCATTGAATTCAAATACTTTTACCCCATAGCGGTTAAATACTTGACATGAAAATTCTCCAATTCCTTGGCCTGGAAAGAAAAAGTATTGATTAGGTGATGTACCAGGTGTAAATACGTTTGGTGCTTGTAAATCGGTAATGGCATGCACAGTAACGTCTTTGCATAAGGTGTCGACACAGTCGTTAAAATTCTTGGTAATCAAACAGACTTGAAAAACTTGTTCGCCGTCGTAAGTTGTATCAACTTTTTCATCAACATCATAAGTGAAAAACCAGTTTTGATTGCTGCTTGGCTGTTGATTCGTAAATAAATTCCATTGGAAAATTGTGTCGGAATTTGGGTTGTTGGCTTGCGCAAAATTTTCTGATAAATTGGTGATTTTTATTTTCACGTCCTCTGTGCCTTCATATACCCCTGTTGTTAAAAACTGATCGGAGGTTATCTCAAAATCCGCAATGGGGTTTAAAGAATCTACTTGCACGGTATCTTTATAAATACAGCCATTGGCATCAGTAATGGTTAGTGCAACAAGTCCTGGTGAACGTACCACAAATGTTGATGTGTTAGCATTTTGACCAGTGCTTAAATGCTCCCAATTGTACGTGGTTGAACCTGTACCCGAAGCACCTGGCTGTGTTTGTGCAGCTACAACCCCATTTCCACTCTGAAAACCAGCTGTTCGGCACATGGTTGGAATAACATCTGTAATTTCTCCAATTAATTCATCTGGATCTACGACTGAAAATAAAACATCATTAACACAGCCTGCTTGATCGGTTACCTCTAAACTATAATCACCTGCTGGTAAATTAGTTGAAGAAGTTACATTTAAACCATTTGTTCCCGAAGGGTTCGGTGTCCAAACATAAAATATAGAATCAACATTGCCTTGATAATTAATAATATTTGATACGGTTGCCGACCCTGCTGCATCTCCATAACAAAGCGGATTCGTTACCACAATGGTTGGGGTAATCAGTGGCGGGTCTACCAGTGTAAAATCATCTGAAATAACGCAACCATTATCATCTGAATAAGTCACAATATAAGTACCTGCTAATAAATTATTAGCTGCATTGGTACCTGTTGCATTAACCTGATTCCCTTGGTCATCAACAATAGTAAAAGTATAATTACCTTGTCCCATTGTGTTCACAACAATTGACCCTGTTGGCGTTTGTGGACATTGTGGGTCGTTATCTAAAACGGTAAAATTGATTGATCCAGAACCAATAATGAAAGTACTAGTCCAATCACAGCCGTTTCCATCTGAAACAGTAACACCCCACTGACCTTGGCCTAAATTTGATTGGGTATTGCTGCCCCCAACATTTATTGGTCCTGAAAAATGAGTGTTGCCATCCGGGTCAGTCCAAGTAATTGTGTAAGGGCCCGAAGAAGAGCCTTGAACATTAGAAACAGTAGCTGACCCATCACTTGAATTAGCACAACTGGCGTCAACTACATTTATTAAATTGGCTTGTGTTCCGCCTCCTGCAACCACAATTGTATCCGTTGCCACACAAACAGGTCCGAAGGCAATGTCATCAATTGAAAAATCGTTACCGGAACCTGCTAATTCATTATTAACAAAACAAACATCTGCGCTAGTATTACTACCTGAATTCCATGTTACAAGATGGTTTTGCCATGCACAACCAGTTATTGTACTAGTGAAATTGGTACCAACAGCGGCACCATTTATGGTATAGGTTATATCTGGTGGATTCGCTCCATATATTTGAAACCATGCTGACAGTAAATAATTTGTATTAGGCGTAACAGACACTGTTTGGCACCAAATGTTTTGATTAGGAGTGGTTGATCCGTTTACAACCATCATATTACCCGTTCCAGTTGTATTGTCGCCGCATGATGGAAAGTTACTATGTGCAGTATTTGAGTTATTTGTAACAAAGTAAGTTTCAATTAACGAAACGGGGCCCCACGTGCCGCCCGTTCCTACTGAATAATCTGTTGTGAAACTGGTGCTCCCACTTTCAAAATCCCCATTTACAATCAGGTTAGATGTTGGATTAACATCACTTGCCTGCACCCAATAAGTACCCGGTGCAAAAACCACTTGTGTTTGATTTGTTGAACCGTTTTGCCATAGGTAATTACTAAAACCAGCTCCAGCATCCAAAATAATTAAATTTGGCGCACAAATACTCGTGTCATTACCAAGATCAACAGAACATTGACTGTAGGCACTGCCGCCAATAAACAAGGCGGTGACCACAACTAGAAAAACATTTGTTTTCATAGGTTTAATTTTTAGATATCAATGATACGAATTATCGACGTCATTTTCAACTAAAACTTAGGTCAGAATCGGATTTCAAATCTGCCAAAAGAATAAAATATTCCAAACCAATCGCATTTTTAGGTATATTTGTACAACACTTTGGGGGTGTTCGTTTATATTCGAACTGAGAAATACCCTTTGAACCTGATGTTGGTTATGCAACCGTAGGGAAAAGTAGGCGTCAAGGGAGAATTCCCATCCGACACTTCCAAGGTAAAACTAAATAGGCTTTGGAAATGATTCAAGTTACCATCAATAGTAATAGCCACAAAGTAAAACCTGAAACCACTATTTCAGGTTTGTTGTTAAATATTTCTCAAAAAGAGGATGGTATTGCTATTGCCATAAACAATATTGTGATACCAAAAGCCAACTGGTCAAATCACCAACTTAAATCAAACGATAATATACTCATCATTAAAGCCACCCAGGGTGGTTAAAAACCAAGAATTATGAAGAAAAAAGATACTGCACCATCACAAGGTAAAATCACCACCAAACCATTTCCAAAGTCTACTAAAATTTACGTAGAAGGTAATATTCATAAAAATGTGAAAGTTGCCATGCGAGAAATTGAGTTAAGTGACACCATTGATTCCATGACGCAAAAAAGAACTAAAAATCAGTCCGTAATTGTTTACGACACAAGTGGTCCTTATACCGATCCGAACAAAAAAATCAATGTTCATGAAGGACTGGAGCCAATTCGCGAGCAATGGATCATGGAGCGTGGTGATGTGGAAGAATTAAATGAATTTAGTTCTGAATACTGTAAAGAAAGAATGGCAGACCAAAGTCTTGACCATTTAAGGTTTGCACACATTCGAAAACCAAAAAGAGCAAAACCTGGCAAAAATGTATCCCAAATGCACTATGCCAAAAAAGGAATTATTACGCCAGAAATGGAATATATTGCTATTCGTGAAAACCAAAAAATATTAGATGCCATTCGTTTAACAAAACAGCATCCAGGTGAAAGTTTTGGTGCCAGCATTCCTGATACAATCACACCAGAGTTTGTAAGAGAGGAAGTTGCTCGAGGAAGAGCCGTTATTCCTTCTAACATCAACCATCCAGAGGCGGAACCAATGATTATTGGTCGAAACTTTTTGGTAAAAATTAATGCCAACATAGGTAATTCAGCCACTACTTCTAGCATTGAAGAAGAGGTAGAAAAAGCAGTTTGGGCTTGTCGTTGGGGTGCCGATAATATCATGGACCTTTCTACGGGTAAAAACATACATGAAACAAGAGAGTGGATTGTAAGAAATTCACCAGTTCCAATTGGTACAGTTCCAATTTACCAAGCCTTAGAAAAAGTTAACGGTAAAGCTGAAGACTTAACTTGGGAGATTTTCCGGGATACGCTAATTGAACAAGCGGAACAAGGCGTAGATTATTTTACCATACATGCAGGTGTTAGATTGGCTTACGTGCCAATGACAGCCAAAAGAATAACTGGAATCGTTTCTCGAGGTGGTTCCATCATGGCAAAATGGTGTTTGGCCCATCACAAAGAGAGTTTCTTGTATACGCACTTTGAAGAAATTTGCGAGATTATGAAAGCTTATGATGTCGCGTTTTCTTTGG
>JAWWDX010000183.1:0-5923 GCA_033719695.1 Putridiphycobacter sp. | reverse complement strand
CCCTTGTATATAATTCCGCCAAACAATTGGAGAGGTATTTAATGGGTGATTGGTACATAAAAATTCAAAAACAAATTGAATGTCTTTACTAGTGATGGCTCTACCTTTACCATTTTTGAAACAAGGATCGTTGTGAAAGAACACATTTTTTCGAATTTTAAAGGTGTACTCGGTATTCAAAGAATCCATAGTGTATGACTCTGCTATACATGGTTGAATACTTAAGTCAGCAGGGTTGAATTTCAAGAGACCTTCATAAATCTGACTAGAAATATGCTGTGAGTAAATATCAGAAATTACTGCTGGAAATAAACTCGTGAAGGCCTCATTGGAATTAACTTTCAATGTGTCGCCGTAAAACTTGCCGCCGTTTGCGGCTACTAGTTCACTTGGAAGGTCAGTTTCGGAGGACGTAACATTGTTATTTTGACAACTATTTAAAACAAATAAAACAGCTATTACATAAGCAAGACATATGAATCGCATCAACTAATTAAATTTTAATTTCCAGTACTAAATATAGTTAATATAATACAGTAATAAAAAAAAAGCGCCTTAAAAAGGCGCTTTAAATTTATTTCATTTTAAACGATTCCATAAAGGCGGTTGTAAAATTACCTGACCTAAATTTTTCATCTTTCATTAATTGGATATGAAAAGGAATAGTAGTTTTTACACCGTCTATAATGTATTCGTCTAATGCTCTTTCCATTTTTGTTATAGCTTCCTCTCGTGTTTGTGCTACAGTGATTAGTTTTGAAATCATTGAATCGTAATACGGAGGGATAGAATAGCCAGCATATACGTGCGTATCTACTCTAATACCATGTCCGCCTGGTTCGTGATAGTCAGTTATTTTACCTGGACTAGGTCTAAAGCCATTGTGTGGATCTTCAGCATTGATTCGACACTGTATAGCATGCAATTGAGGGAAATAAGCGGAATTCTTTATTTTTTCTCCAGCCGCCAGTTTTATTTGTTCTTTTATCAAGTCGTAATTAATAACTTCTTCAGTAATGGTATGCTCTACTTGGATTCTGGTATTCATTTCCATAAAGTAGAAATTTTTATGTTTATCTACCAAGTATTCAATTGTTCCAACACCTTCGTATTTAACGGCTTTTACGGCTTTAACAGAGGCGTTACCCATTTTTTCTCGCAATTCTTGATCAACAAATGGACTTGGCGTTTCTTCAACAAGTTTTTGATGACGACGTTGAATAGAGCAATCTCTTTCGGATAAGTGACAAGCGTTCCCGTAACGGTCTCCTGCTATTTGAATTTCGATATGGCGTGGCTCTTCTATGAACTTTTCCATGTACATACCGTCGTTTCCAAATGCAGCTTTAGCTTCTTGACGTGCGGAATTCCAATGCTCTTCCATGTCTTCTTCTTTCCAAACAATCCGCATTCCTTTTCCACCGCCACCAGCAGTTGCTTTCATCATCACAGGGTATCCTATTTCTGAACCTTGTTTAATGGCGTCTTTTAAATCTTTAAGTAGGCCAACTGAACCAGGGATACAGGGCACACCTGCATCAATCATAGTCTTTTTTGCTGAGGCTTTATCGCCCATTGCTTCAATCATTTCAGGTGATGCACCAATGAACTTGATACCGTGTTCTTGACATATTTTAGAAAACTTAGCATTTTCAGATAAAAAGCCATAGCCTGGATGAATGGCGTCAGCATTTGTTATTTCGGCTGCTGCAATTATTCTATCCATTAATAAATACGACTCTGAACTAGGTGCTGCACCAATACAAACTGCTTCGTCAGCAAATCGCACGTGCAAAGACTCTTTATCGGCAGTAGAGTACACTGCCACAGTTTTAATGCCCATTTCTTTACATGTTCTTAGAATACGTAAAGCAATTTCGCCTCTATTGGCAATTAATATTTTTTTAAACATAATTCTGGGTATTAATTGTTATTAAGATGGGTCAACTAAAAATAATGGTTGATCGTATTCAACGGGCGACATATCGTCCACTAAAATCTTAACAATTTTTCCTGAAACTTCTGATTCAATTTCATTAAATAGTTTCATAGCTTCAATGATGCATAATACATCTCCAGATCCAATCGTATCCCCAACATTTACAAATAAATCTTTGTCTGGTGAAGGGCGTCTGTAGAATGTTCCAATCATTGGAGATTTTACCCCCCCCCCCCCCCCCCCCCCCCCACCAGATTGTCCGCCATCTCCACTAGTTGCAGCGCTGTCAGCAGCTGGAGCAGCGGCCGTAGGAGCCGGCACAGAAACTGGCTGAGGCATAGCTTGAGGTATACTTTGTTGAATATATACAGGTTCTGAACCAGGCATTTCAGTTTTAATGGTGATTTTAAAGTCACCTTGTTCGAGGCTTACCTCATTAACACCTGATTTTGATACGAATTTGATTAGATTTTGAATTTCTTTAATGTCCATAGTTTTTAATATTATTTAGTCATTATTGTATCTTACTATTTTGAGTCATATGCCCATTTGATATAAGTAGCTCCCCATGTGAAGCCACCACCAAATGCAGCGAGAATGATATTATCGCCTTTTTTAAATTTCTTTTCCCATTCCCACAAACACAACGGAATTGTTCCTGAAGTGGTGTTTCCGAATTTATCAATGTTAATGGTTACTTTTTCTGAATCAAGGCCCATTCTACGAGCAGTAGCATCAATAATTCTTAGGTTTGCTTGGTGAGGTACAAGGTAGTTTACGTCGTCGCTTACCAAATTATTTTTTTCCATGATTTCAGCAGACACATCAGCCATGTTTTTTACCGCATTTTTGAAAACAGTCTGCCCTTCTTGATAGACGTACATGCCATCTGTTTCTGCATTTTCTTTTGTGACAGGTTCTTTTGATCCGCCAATGGCTTGGAATAAAAACTGTCTGCCTGAACCATCTGCTTTTAAGATGGCATCTTGAATACCAAATCCTTCAGTGTCTGGTTCCAATAGCACACCTCCAGCACCATCACCAAAAATGATACATGTTGCACGGTCTTTATAGTTTATAATACTTGACATGACATCTCCACCAATGACAATTATTTTTTTGTATGTACCGTTTTCTATGTATTGTCTACCGACATCTAATGTGTATAAAAAACCAGAACATGCAGCACTCAGGTCAAATCCCCAAGCGTTTGTGGCACCAACTTTATCACAAATGATATTAGAAGTACTTGGGAATCGGTAATCACCGGTAATTGAACCAACAATTATCATGTCAATTTCTGTTGGTTTAATGCCTCTTTTCTCACAGATGCCTTCAACGATTTTAACGCCGAAATCAGATAAAGCTTCACCTTTTGCTGCTAGTCTTCGTTCTTTAATACCAGTTCTTGAGACAATCCAATCATTATTGGTGTCTACCATTTTTTCGAGGTCGAAATTGCTTAATATTTTTTCGGGAACATAGCCGTGCACAGAAGTTATGGCTGCAGTGATTTTACTCATTTGGTTGGTTGTTTTTTATACTAGGGTTTGCAATTACCAAGGTGGTAAAATTATTAAAAAATCCTAAACACTTCCTAAAATAATGCAATAATTGCTAATTTTTTATCAAAATAGGCATTGTTTTTATTGCTTTCCATTTTTTTGGAAACTAAAAAAGCTTGCTACACACTGTAACAAGCTTAATACGTTTAAGACATAAAGAAATTAGATAGCTACCTCTTTTTCAGCTAATACTTTTCCCTTGTAATACAATTTTCCTTCATGCCAGAATGCACGGTGGAATAGGTGTGGTTGACCAGTTGTAGGGCAAGTTGAAATATTTGCAGCAACAGCTTTTACATGAGTTCTTCTCTTGTCTCTTCTTGTTTTAGAAATCTTTCTTTTAGGATGCGCCATTTTTCTTTATTTTAATTCTTTTAATATTCTATTCTTCTTCGTCTTCTGAAATCAGAAGATATTGATCCATTATTTTGAGCATTTCTTCATTACACTCTCCTTTGGGGTGTAATTTTTTTAAAGGTAAACTGGTGGCTGTAAATTCGTAAATTGGATGTTGAACATTAATTTCAAATTCTCTAGGTAATACTACTACAACAGATTCGTCATCCATTGGTTCTGAACCAAATTTATAAATCAGTTCATTTTGTGTTTCAACCGCCAATTCAAAATTATCAGTACATCTATCACACATTACAGTTACAGTGCCTTTAATATGAAATACAGCATTCATTAAGGTTGGTTTCTTCTCAAGTATCATTTCTACTTCTAAGTTACCTTTCTCAATAATGGTGTACTCCAATTGCTCAAAGAACGAATCGTCAATTTTAAAATTAAATACATGTTGACCTTCTTTTAAACTGGTGAAGTTAATCTGAAAATCGCTACGCATACTCAATTGTAAAAATGAGAGTGCAAAGATATGTATTTATTTTTAAAAACAATTAATTATTTTTAAATATTCATTTCTGGAACTACTTCCGGAATAATTAAATCACCTTCGGTGGCAGTTTTTATCTCTTCTACAGTCACTCCAGGAGCTCTTTCAACTAAATGGAAAGCATTGTTTTTTACCTCTAAAACTGCCAAATTGGTAACCACTTTCGTTACACAGCCAACACCTGTTAATGGCAATGTGCAGGCTTTTAAAATTTTTGATTCTCCTTTTTTATTTGTGTGCATCATAGCTACAATTATATTTTGTGCAGATGCTACTAAATCCATGGCGCCCCCCATGCCTTTTACCATTCTACCGGGGATTTTCCAATTCGCAATATCACCATTTTGCGCTACTTCCATAGCACCTAATACAGTTAGCTGTACATGTTGTCCACGAATCATAGCAAATGATGTTGCGGAGTCGAATATAACAGCGCCTTTGTTTAACGTAACGGTTTGTTTACCGGCATTGATTAAGTCAGCATCTTCTTCTCCTTCGAATGGAAATGGACCCATTCCTAGGATACCATTTTCAGATTGAAATTCAACTTCAATTCCATCAGGTACATAATTTGCCACCAAAGTTGGAATGCCAATTCCTAAATTGACATACCAGCCATTTTGTAATTCTTGTGCAATACGTTTTGCAATTCCTATTTTATCTAGAGCCATATTATCTTTGTCTTACAGTTCGTTGTTCAATTCTTTTTTCGAAAGTTTCACCTTGGAAAATGCGTTGTACGAAGATGCCAGGCGTATGAATAAAGTTCGGATCAAGTTCGCCAGCCGGCACAATCTCTTCTACCTCGGCAACTGTGATTTTTCCAGCCATTGCCATCATTGGATTAAAGTTACGTGCCGTTGCTTTAAAAATCAAGTTACCTTCCGTGTCACCTTTCCATGCTTTCACAAAGGCAAAGTCGGCTGTTAGGGCTGTTTCTAAAATGTGCGGTTTTCCATTGAATACTTTTACTTCTTTACCCTCTGCAACTTCAGTACCATAGCCTGCAGGTGTATAAAATGCAGGAATGCCAGCTCCGCCAGCGCGACATCTTTCTGCAAGGCTTCCCTGAGGAATTAAATCTACTTCTAATTCACCTGATAACATTTGACGTTCAAACTCATCATTTTCACCGACGTAAGATGAAATCATTTTTTTAATTTGTTTAGACTGAAGTAGTAGGCCTAACCCAAAATCGTCTACACCTGCATTATTTGAAATACAAGTTAAACCTTTTACGCCCAGTTTGGCAATTTGCGCTATACTGTTTTCTGGTATGCCACATAAGCCAAACCCACCAAGCATCAATGTCATATTGTCTTTTAAGCCATCAAGGGCTTCTTCTACTGAGTTTACAACTTTATTCATTTCTAGTCTTTTTTAAAATAACCCGTCTACATTATTCGTTTCTACCGTACAATTAAAAATAGCATCATTGTAATAGGCAGGCCGTTCAAAATCACCTTTTGATATTTTGATTTTATTGTCTTTATAGACTTCTTGCATATAGTATCCGTAAATGGG
>JAWWDX010000182.1:0-5934 GCA_033719695.1 Putridiphycobacter sp. | reverse complement strand
CCTGATAAAAAAAGATGGTAGCTTAGAATGGGATGTCCCTGAAGGTAACTGGTCTATAATCAGACTTGGATTTACAACTACAGGAGCAACTAATCATCCGGCAGCTAAAGAAGGCACAGGACTTGAAGTAGATAAAGTGTTGAGTGATCGTTTAAAATTTAACAATGAAATCATTACCTCTAATAATGTAGGAAGGGTAAATAATTCTGGTCCGAGAATTGGGTATGCGGCCATGGTTGGTGATATGCAAGAATTTGCTTTGCGTCCGCAGAGTCAGGGGGGGCTTGATATTTTTCCGGCATTGAGTATGATAGGTTACCAATTGGAAAAACAATATGTGGGCACTGAAAATTTCTCAGCCTTGTTTGAGGGTATTTTTAATGTTTCAGGTCTCGAGCAGGGACAGTTTATTCCTACTATTACATTGCTAAACGGGTTTAGGTTTGGAAAAGCGGGATGGGAATTTGCTTTCGGCCCAGGCTTTGGTCTTAAAAAAGTATCTGAAGGTTTTTTTGACCGCAATGATATCTTCGGCCAAGGAAAAGACACTTATTTTTCTTCAAGAGATTGGCAAAATTACTCAAACGATAATTTTAGAAATAGTGCTGATTCTCTTTATTACGACGATAATAATAATTTTACATCTCCAACAGCTCAAGAAATTGCTGAAGCAAAGGGTGTAGATAATGCAGATTCATATGCATTACGCACAAACCTAGATAGTAGGGGTGATTTGAGAATTAATACAACATTTTTATTCGCATTTGGTAGAACTTTTAAAGCAGGCGCCTTAAATATTCCAGTCAATGTTTTTTATTCTTCTAGTCGAGGAGGAGGATTAACAGGGGTATCTGTTGGCTTCAATGTTGTCACTAACAAAACACAAATTAATACCACCAACGACCCATTTAATTGATAAAGCAATGCACTGATTTGTATTTGCTATTATGAGCCCAGACAATGATTGTCTGGGCTTTGTTATTTTAAAAAGTCACAGTTTCAAAGTTGCCAAGCTTGTGTTTTAGTGTAATTACTTGCTGAACAATTAGGCGTGTTTTAATTAGGGTTTTTGGTGTCTGGATCAGTTTCGAATTAGGAAAATCAAAAAACCCAGACGATTAATGTCTGGGTTCTTTGAATTATAAGAATTGAATCCTTATTATTTTTCTTCTACTTCTTCGAAGTCAACATCTTCCGCTTCAGCGTCAGCTGTTGTACCTTCTGCACCTTCAGCACCACCTTCTGGAGCGCCTTCAGCACCGCCTTGCGCGTACATGTCTTGTGAAGCAGCTTGGAATACTGTGTTTAATTTTTCCATGGCTGTGTCAATTGTTGCAAAATCTTTTGCTTCGTAGGCAGTTTTCAATTCTGCTAGAGCGCTTTCAATTGGCTCTTTTTTGTCAGCAGGAATTTTATCGCCATACTCTTTTAATTGCTTTTCAGTTTGGAAAATTAAGGCATCTGCACCATTTAATTTATCAACTTCTTCTTTTTTCTTCTTGTCTGAATCAGCATTTGCTTCTGCCTCAGCTTTCATTTTAGCAATCTCTTCATCTGATAGTCCTGAAGAAGCTTCAATCTTAATAGATTGCTCTTTTCCTGTCGCTTTATCTTTAGCAGATATACTCATAATTCCATTTGCATCAATATCGAATGTTACTTCAATTTGAGGAACACCTCTTGGTGCTGGCGGAATATCAGCTAACTGGAACCTTCCTAAAGTTTTATTGTCCGCTGCCATTGGACGTTCACCTTGTAGAACATGAATATCTACCGCTGGCTGATTGTCTGATGCTGTTGAGAATGTTTCCGATTTTTTAGTTGGAATGGTTGTGTTCGACTCAATTAATTTGGTCATAACACCACCCATAGTCTCAATTCCTAACGACAATGGTGTCACATCTAATAATAAGACATCTTTTACTTCACCAGTTAGTACACCACCTTGAATTGCAGCACCTACAGCTACCACTTCATCAGGGTTTACACCTTTAGAAGCATCTTTACCAAAGAATGCTTTTACCGCTTCTTGAATGGCTGGGATTCTGGTTGAACCACCAACTAATATAATCTCATCAATATCGCTTGTTGAAAGACCTGCGTTTTTTAAGGCCGATTTACAAGGTTCAATTGTTCTTTTTACTAAGTCGTCAATTAATTGCTCAAATTTCGCACGGCTTAACGTTCTAACCAAGTGTTTTGGAATCCCGTCAACTGGCATAATATATGGCAGGTTAATTTCAGTTGAAGTACCTGACGATAATTCAATTTTTGCTTTTTCTGCCGCTTCCTTTAAACGTTGTAAAGCCATTGGGTCTTTTCTCAAGTCAATGCCTTCGTCATTCTTAAACTCTTCCGCTAACCAGTTAATGATTTTATCATCTACATCATCACCGCCTAAGTGTGTATCACCATCTGTTGCTAACACTTCGAATACACCATCTCCTAATTCTAAGATAGATACATCATGTGTCCCTCCACCGAAGTCAAAAACAGCAATTTTCTGGTCTGTGTTTTTCTTGTCCAATCCGTATGCTAAAGCCGCAGCGGTTGGCTCATTAATAATTCTTTTTACTGTTAAGCCTGCAATTTCACCTGCTTCTTTAGTAGCTTGACGTTGTGCGTCGTTAAAGTATGCTGGTACAGTAATAACAGCTTCAGTCACCTCTTGTCCTAAATAATCCTCAGCTGTTTTTTTCATTTTTTGCAATACCATTGCCGAAATCTCCTGAGGTGTGTATAAACGATCGTCAATTTTTACACGTGGTGTATTATTGTCACCTTTTACAACTTCATATGGTACTCTTCCAACTTCTTTCGATACATTGTCGAACGAAGTTCCCATAAATCTTTTGATAGAATATATGGTTTTGTGTGGATTGGTGATAGCTTGTCTTTTTGCCGGATCACCAACTTTTCTTTCACCACCTTCAACAAAAGCTACTATTGAAGGGGTTGTTCTTTTTCCTTCTGCATTAGTAATAACCACTGGCTCATTTCCTTCCATTACGGCAACACATGAGTTGGTTGTTCCTAAGTCTATTCCAATTATTTTACCCATTTTTTTAGTATTAATTCAATTTATAATTCAAGTCCCAATGTTCAATCTTTATGCCATTCATTAGTTTTGAATTTTTCACGACAATTTGTCATATTTCTACCTACGTTACAATGAAAATTGTCAGGAAACACGATCTTTTTTGCCATTTAACTGACAAAAATTATGAACAATTGATCATGATACTGTTAATAAAAATAGGTTGGTATTCACAGGTGCAACATGATAATAGGACTATATTTGTTGAATTATTAAGTATAAACAGCATAAAACATACCTCATCATATGAATTTTATTATTTCTAGTTCAGCACTGCTTAGAAATTTACAGAGCATTAGCGGCGTATTAAATTCAAATAATTCTCTGCCAATTCTCGATAACTTTTTATTTGAATTGAATGACGGCAAACTAACCATTTCAGCATCTGATTTAGAAAATACAATGAAAACTGTTGTGGTTCCGGATGAAGGTAAAAAAGATGGTAAAGTTGCCATTCCAGCTAAATTATTGCTAGATACCCTCAAGAATTTTGCCGATCAACCATTGTCATTTCAAATACACGATAATTTTGGAATTGAAATTGCATCTGATTACGGTAAATATAAATTGGTAGGACAAAATGCTGACGATTTTCCAAGGTCTTTAGATATGGGAAATGTTGAGGTGTTGAAAATTAAAGGTGAAATTATTGCTAACGCTATTGAAAATACTTTGTTTGCCTCAGGTAATGATGAATTAAGACCAGTGATGAGTGGTGTATTTTGCCAGTTCTCATCTGAAAAATTGATTTTTGTAGCCACAGATGCTCATAAATTGGTTAAATACGGCCGATTAGACTCAACAGCAACAAAAACTGCTGATTTTATATTGCCTAAAAAACCACTTAACTTGTTGCGCCAGAACATAGGAGGTGAAGAAGATGTTGAAGTGTCTTACAATGAAACAACTGCAAAATTTGTTTTCGAAGATATTGAACTTACATGCAGATTAATTGATGGAAAATATCCCAATTATGAAGCGGTTATACCTAAGTTAAACCCAAATGTATTAACTGTTGATCGTCTGTCATTTTTAAACTCTATAAAAAGGGTGTCCATTTTCTCAAATAAAACAACGCACCAGGTTAAACTAAAAATTGCAGGAAGTGAATTAACTATTTCTGCTGAAGATTTAGATTTCTCTAATGAAGCAAAGGAACGATTGACATGTAATTACACAGGGGACGATATGGAGATTGGTTTTAACTCTAAGTTTTTGATGGAAATGTTAAATCATATCAAAACCCAAGAAGTTATTTTGGAAATGAGTGAATCAAATAAAGCTGGTATTTTATTACCTAGCGGAGCAACTAACGAAAATGAAGAAATTCTAATGTTGGTAATGCCTGTAATGATCAGATAATTGTTGTTTTAACATAGTGCTCAGCAACGGTATGAAATTTGATGTAATGCTGAATATGAAGTCATATTTACTACCTTTGCTTATAGGTGTTTTGTTCTTGCCATCATGTTTTGTGGCTGACGATTTGTTTCTTGAAGAAGAAGAGGTTTTACCATTACCATTTGAGGTAATTGTGAAAGATTCAGTTTATTTTTATATCAAAGCCAATAAAGCACTTGATCAAAAATACTTGTCCTATGGGTACGACCCTTTGAAAATAATTGTTCCCAAAACCTTAAAAGATTTGGAACTGTGGAAAGGGCGTCAAAACTCACCAGACTATAACCAAGTTGAAGTTTCGAAAGCAATTGCAGAATTAGATTCTATTCGTGTTGCTAAAAATTTGAAAAGACAAATTACCATTAACCACGTTTTTTCAATAAATGACCAGAAGGATTCAGTGGTCAATTTGCAGAAAGTAAATTTTATTCTATCCAATGAATTGGAGGTTGTAGATTATGTTCCTTTGTATCAAATTGAAGTCAGTGAAAAGCAAGAAGGTTTATTTGCCAAATTTCATTTTAAATCCCCCATACTAAAAGCATACTCGTATGAAGAAAGTAGAAATTTGTCGAACGCTTTTTATGATTATTTTGAAGAAGAATGGTTAAAAAAAGATAATGCCTTGGATAGAAGTTATTTTTTAAAGCACATACTTCAAATAATGGAATTGGTGGATATGTCCAATGAATTTGATGTCCAATTCATTGCAGAACAAGTTTTAATTTCGCACATGCGCTTAAACAGAAGTGATATCGTAAATTATAAGCCAATTGATTTTTCACAGCTTTATGAAATTAATGAAGACGAAACCTTAACAGGCTATTATTTTTTTCATACCTTTAATTATCAAATTGATGACCAAATTGAGCAGATGTCAGTATATGTAAAATTTAACCCCTTCTATGAAGTTGAGCGAATTGTGGAATCTAACCAAGAATATGATCCATATCAAAAATAAATTAGCCAAAGTATTGTTGTCATTTGTTTTATGGTTTGTCGCTTTGCCTGGTGGCGCTGTTGGTTTTACAGAATTGCAGCAAATAAAAAAAGATGAAAGAATTGTAAGGGATAAGGTTTTAGAATGGGCAGACTCCGTCTTTTACTTTCATGAAGATTATCGGTTCGAAAATTTTCATGCGCACTATACAGATGAGTTTTATATGGTCATGTTGCGCAACGATCAGTACAAGAAGAAAATCGAAGATTTACAGTTAGCGAAACAAAATAAGACCTATTCAGGGTCTGAAGTACAATTTCAAGAGGAGTTATCGGTTTTAAAGAAGAAGTATAAAAAGTTTCAAATTATTGTTGATAGTTTTGTGTCTCGAGTAAAATACTTCGAGATAATATTTTGGTCAAATATCAAAACGAAGCATGGTTATCCTGTGTATTACGCGCATAGATTTAAGTTGAGTAACGATTTTTTTATTATG
>JAWWDX010000181.1:0-5939 GCA_033719695.1 Putridiphycobacter sp. | reverse complement strand
CTATGATGCCCTCAAAAAATTTCAACCTTCCTACCTCGACAGCCGCATACATTTTGCGCTCAATTGTGGGGCCAATAGTTGTCCTCCCATTACAGTGTTTAAGGTTGAAACAATTCAAAAACAATTAAGTAATGTTACTGAAGGTTTTTTGCGTGAAGAAACAACCGTTAACGAATCGTCAAATCTTATTTCGACAACACGGCTATTTTTATGGTATTATAACGATTTTGGGAAAAAAGCAGGTATTTTGAATATTTTAAAAGATGTGTTCCAACTGAATGAAAGTCGTTGGAAAATAATATACAAGCCTTATGACTGGCGAAAAAACCTTGGTAATTTTAAGTAATTGTTTTTTATTTAAAAGCGCATCCGTAGTCATAAAAAGCGTATAGCTTCACAATAGTTTTATAGAAACTAAACGTGATTAGAGTTGAGGTTTTAAAATAGAATCCCTAAGTTCGCACCTTTTTTTAAGATGAAAACAACTATTATATTTACTTTGTTTGTCTTGATAACTGCACTAAGTTATAGTCAAACCATTGAACAAAACCACGATACAATCAATGAAGTTTTGGTTACTTCCACACGAATTGATCAAGTATTTTCTAAATCGAGTCAAAACATACAAATTGTCACCAACGAGGATATTGAAAAATCTGGTGTAACCAATGTGGCAGACTTGCTGCAACAAGTAGCAGGGGTAGATGTAAGAAGAAGAGGGACAAATGGTATGCAAGCCGATTTATACATTAGAGGTGGTAGTTTTGATCAGACCTTATTACTCATTGATGGCATTAAAGTTGAAGATGCGCAAACAGGGCATCATACTCTAAATTTAGCGCTACCAATAGAAGTTATTGAGCGCATAGAAATTGTAAAAGGGCCTGCAGCTAGAATATTTGGACAAAATGCTTTCAATGGCGCTATCAATATTGTCACAAAAAAAGCCACCTCGAATCAGGTCCAATTGCAAACTCAAATTGGTTCATACGGTCAAAAGAACTTTGAAGTGAGTGCTATACAACAGTTAAAAAAATCAAGTCACCTTGTACAAGTTTCCAGAAACCTTTCGGATGGTTATCGCTACAATACCGACTACGATAATTTAAATTATTTTTTGAAAAGTACGGTTGCAACAAAGCACGCACCCATTGATTTTATAGCCACATTCATGGAAAGAAAATTCGGCGCCAATGGTTTCTATGCTTCACCAGCCGCTACCGAACAGTACGAAGAAACACAGGGAAGCCTAGTAGCAGCTAAAACGCAGTGGAACCATGGTAAATTAACGTTAAAGCCCTCGGTATATTGGCGAAGAAATCAAGATGAGTATATTTTTGTACGGAACAACCCAAGTGTATACCGAAATCTGCACTTAACTAATAAAGTAGGGGCAGAAGTAAATGCGGCTTATAAATCTAAAATTGGTACCACAGGTTTTGGGGTTGATGTGGCACAAGTGTTTTTAAGAAGCAATAATTTAGGCGACAGAAATAGATTTATGACCACTATTTTTGTTGAGCATTTATTTAGCTTATTAAATGGAAAATTGGATATTACGCCAGGATTTGCGGCTAATTATTTTTCAGATTTTGATGGTAATATTTTTCCAGGGATTGACATTGGTTATGAACTGAAAAACAATCTTAAATTATACGCTAATGTGGGCCAAACGTACAGGGTTCCGACGTATACCGATCTTTTTTATAGCGATCCTACTACAGTTGGGGATGAAAATTTGAAGCAAGAAGAAGCGTTTTCTCAAGAGCTTGGTATTAAATTTAATCATCAATCTTTGGCTTTTCAAGGCTCTGTGTTTAATCGACAAGCAACGAATTTAATTGACTATGTAAAAGAAAATGAAAACGACCGTTTTATGGCTCAAAACATAAGAAGTGTTAATACCAAAGGGTTTGAAATGCAAATTAATCAAGGGTTTAAACTAAATAAATTTCCACAATCTTTGAGCGCAGGCTATACCTATTTACAAGACGATTTGCAACGAATCGATTTGGCATTTTCAAGATACGTAATTAATTCTACCAAACACCAATTAGTAGGGAAGTGGCACAGTCAATTTTCTAAATACCTGAGTCAATCACTAATATACCGCTACGTTGAACGCACCACAGGCGAGTCGTACCAGCTTTTAGACGCCAATATTCGGGTGAATGTAAAGCAATTCACAGGGCAGGTTATGCTCAACAATATATTTGACACAGCATACAGCGAACAAAACCTGGTTCCTATGCCAGGCCGAAATTTAATGGTTAGCGTAAAGTACCAGTTTAAATAGTGCAGTGGTTCTAAATTTAAAAATTCCACCGCCTCCTGTGTGGTAGATTGCTTGAATTCTAACAAGTTTATACTGCGCTTGCTTAAGTTTGGTATTAGGCCGTGATTCTTGTATTATTATGCTGATTTTTTACGGTAAGAATCGCGCAGGGTTAAATAGTTAGCCCTAGCAGTAGCACAGAAATTCCTAGGGAAACAACATAAAGACGGTGAACTTTACAGAAATAGGTTTGTTTTTGAAGGTTAAAGTGAACTATAACTTCATTAAAAATTAGGCCTTGCTGGTACATTACCTAAAACGTCATCAATGGCTTGCATTATTTCTGGTGTTAATAAAGTCTTAGCCTCTCCAGCCTTTAAATTCTCTTTTAGTTGACTTAATTTTGAAGCGCCAAGCATGACTGTACTCACGTATTCATTTTTCAAACACCAAGCAATAGAAAGCACGGGTAGCGAAATATCTAAATTATTAGCAATGACTTGCAATTTGTCAACTTTCGATAGTTTTTCTTCAGTAATCGACCGTTCCTTTAGCCAGTCCAGGTTTTTTAAATTTAACCGAGTATCGGTTGGCATGTCTTTCTGATTGTATTTACCAGATAAAACCCCAGAGGCCAACGGGGACCAAATGGTGGTTCCTAGCCCAAAGTTTTTAAATACCTGTGTAAATTCAACTTCCATTTTATCGCGGTGGAACATATTATACTGTGGTTGTTCCATGGTTGGACCAATTAAATGATTCTGTCGGGCAAATACATGCGCTTCCATCACTTCTTGTGCACTCCATTCAGAGGTTCCCCAATATAAGATTTTACCCTGTGCAATGAGGTTATGCATACTCCAGACGGTTTCTTCAATCGGCGTTTCTTTATCTGGTCGGTGACAAAAAAACAGGTCTAAATAGTCCACTTGCAGACGCTTTAAAGCTTGGTGGCAAGCCTCAGTGATGTGTTTTCTACTCAAACCTTTTTGTGTCGGTTTTGAATCAATTAACCCTTTAATCCCAAAAAATACCTTACTTGAAACAACATAGCTATCTCGGTCCCAATTGAAATCTTTTAAAAGTTTCCCCATCACTTCTTCCGAAGCGCCGTTCGCATATATCTCCGCATTGTCGAAAAAGTTCACCCCATGGTCGTATGCCAAGGCCATTAAATCTTTGGCCACTTTATCTTCAATTTGCGCACCAAATGTCAGCCAACTACCTAACGATAATTCACTTAACTGCAATCCTGAATGACCTAGTCTTCTATATTCCATGCTTAAAATTAATCTAATTCTACAATAATATCATTTTTTCTACCAACCATTTCAAAGGGTGCGTTGTAGCCTAGAAAGAAAAAGCGATTCGAATGAGAAATGTTTTCGGCTGCTAAATATTGAATAAGTTTTTGTTTGTTTTTTTCTATTTTTTCGGAATTTGCCCAACCTCCAAAAGTTATAGCTGCTACCCGTTTGGCAGGAACTTCAGTAAATTCAATTGCTTTTTGGTTAGGTTTCGGTAAATTTTCCTTTTTCAAGGCTTTTGGAACCATAAACATCATGTCATTGAATCGGATAAAGACACTGACACTGGTGAAGTCATGGCAATTTTTTCATTTTTTTCGTTGCCACCGAAAATGTAACCAGCTAGAGATCGGAATCCCTTGCTGGAGGCCTCTTCATATTTATTAGTTGACATTTTGTATGATGTAAACAAACTTGCTTCGTATTGTCTGATTTCAAAATGATCATACTTTTTTTCTACCTCGTATGGGTAGGTTTCAATTCCTTTTTGAAAACGCATGGTATAGACTAAAACAACCACTACTAGTACAGCAATAATTCCAAGAATAATGAGGATTGCTTTCATGGTTTTTTTCATTGTAAATAAGCTGTGATTTTTTCACTCATAGGTTTAACACTGCTTCCAAATGTATCCAACAGCTCACCAGATTCACTAACCAAATATTTGGTGAAGTTCCATTTGACAGAACTATCCATTTTACCGTTTAGCGCTTTTGATGTTAGCCATTTGTATATTGGATGCTGATTGTCTCCTTTCACCTCTATTTTCTCAGTAATTAGAAATTCAACACCATAGTTCTTCTGGCAGAAGGTTTTTATCTCTTCGCCATCACCTGGCTCTTGTCCGCCAAATTGATTGCAAGGTAAACCGATAATGACTAATTTTTCTTGGTAAGTTTCATGTAGTGCTTGTAGTTCGGCATATTGTGGTGTAAACCCGCACTTAGAAGCCACGTTTACAAAGAGTATTTTTTTGCCTTTAAAATCCGCTAATTTGATGGGCTGGTTGTCAATATCATTGATGGCATAATCATAAATGGCAGCGGTTGCTTTCGTTGGCACGCTGTCAGATTCAGAAAAGATATAATCTGCAGTTTGGTAGATTGTACTCGCCAATAAACCAAGGGATAATAAATATTTCATAGAATTTTGTTTAAGTTTTACACAGCAAAGTTAAACATAATTTAAATAGCAGGTGCTAGAAATAGGTCAATTCTTTTTAACATGTGTTCATAAATCACACTTAATCATTCAATACTGTGTATTTTGGAATACGATTGTTGCCTGCCAAAAAATGACTGTTCTCTTATTGAACCAAAGCACGAGGCAAACGATTAGTTTCTTCTGCCAGTATTGTTCGATCTGTTTCGGTTGCCAAACGGCTTTTTAGAACGATTTCCTCCTGATCTTGGACCGCCTTTACCTTGCGACTTCGATTTTGCAGCCTTACCTAGCGGCACTGTATTTTTAGCTTCGTAGCCATCAATGGTATGCATTTCAATTCTATTGCCGATTAACTTTTCAATACTTCTTAAATAAGCTACTTCTTCAATATCTACTAGGGAAATGGCAGCTCCTTCAGCACCAGCTCTGCCAGTTCTACCAATT
The DNA here is from genome assembly GCA_033719695.1 of Putridiphycobacter sp. GTDB lineage: Bacteria > Bacteroidota > Bacteroidia > Flavobacteriales_D > Crocinitomicaceae > Putridiphycobacter. The sequence goes on along the minus strand of JAWWDX010000181.1, from coordinate 749 downwards.
CTATGCACATAGTCTTCAGCTACATTGGGGAGTTCAAAATTTACAACATGTGGTAGCAATGGAATGTCGATACCTCTCGCTGCAATATCGGTGGCTACCAATATTTTCACTGTTCCTTTTTTAAAGCTGTCTAATGCTTTAGTTCTCTGGTTCTGGCTTTTATTGCCGTGAATAGCAGCCGTTGAATGACCTTTTTTACTCAGTTTTTCAGCTAAGCGATTAGCGCCATGTTTCGTTCTTGTGAAAATAAGGGCTTGGTCCCAGTTTTCTTCTTTGATCAACTGAAATAGAATATTGTATTTGTCAGCTTTGTCTACGCGATAGGCTTTTTGAAGAATAATTTCAACTGCTGTATTTTTTGGGGTTACTTCAACTTGAACAGGATTGTTTAAAAAGCTTTTAGCCAGAGTTCTGATGTCATTTGAGTAAGTGGCTGAAAACATTAAATTCTGACGGTCTTGCGGTAGTAAATTGAGAATCTTTCGAATGTCCTTCAAGAATCCCATGTCTAACATTCTATCTGCTTCATCTAAAACCAAAATCTCTACGTGCGACAGGTTAACTAAACGCTGTTGGTGCAAATCCAGTAAACGCCCAGGTGTGGCCACTAAAATGTCCACTCCTTGCCGGATGGTAGCAACTTGTGCGTTTTGCTTCACACCACCAAAAATGACAGCTGACTTAATATTTAAAAATTCGCTATAATCGCGGATGTTTTTTTGAATTTGCGCGGCTAATTCTCTTGTTGG